>NZ_JARWKW010000004.1:0-426228 GCF_047445855.1 Rhizobium sp. BR 250 | reverse complement strand
GCGATGCAGGTGGCTGAAACATCCGGGCTCGAATCGCGAAAATCGCGGCCGATGAGAATGGGATCACCCATTTTTGCCTGACCCGATGTGAGAAGGTGCCTTGCAAATGCCGTGGCATAAATGGCGGAGGCTTGTCCCTTCAGATCGACGGAGAGGCCGCGAAGGCCACTTGTTCCGAATTTCAGGCTCATACCAAACTCCGTTTCCATAAATTCTTTTGAGGTGCAAATCGATAATGTGAAAATATAACGGTTGAAAGAACTGTATCGATCCATTCAAGTCAATCTGTCCTTTCAAGGCGGCCGCGAATAGGCGATGATGACGGAAATGATGCGGGTAACCTAAAATTCACCCGTCATATTTAAACTTGTCCGTCGATAGCGGCTCTGGCGACGATGGAAATCCTACGTTGCCGGCCTTTTTGTGGTTCGTTCGAGTTGGATTGGCTGATGTACAGGCTTCAAAAGGCGGGACATAAGCAGGCACGTCCGCTCGATGAAAAAACCGCGCCCGCCGTGAAAACCCATGGCTCGCTGCTGGATGATCTGGCGGATGAGGACGAGGTTTTCGAGCGTACGGTGCTGAAGGAACATCTTGAGCCGAAGCCCGCTGTGGCCGCTGCCGAGCCGGCCCCGGCCGAAAGGCCGCTGAAGGCGGTCCCGGCGGGTGGCGGTCTGGCGTCTGCGCTGCCCGGCCTTCAATATATCGACAGGATCGGTGTGGACGATGTGCTCTCCTGGCTTCGCAGGGGCATCGTCTGGATTGTGCTGGCGATCGTTCTCTGTGTCGCCGCCGCGCTTACCTATGCCTATATGACGCCGCCGCGTTACAAGGCCTATACGGATATCGTCGTTAACCCCTCCAACCTCAATGTGGTCAATGACGGGGTGTTTTCACCCAACCAGCAACGGGATACGCAAATTCTCGAGGTGGAAAGCAAGCTGCGCACCATCACCTCGCGCAACGTGCTGGCGCGGGTGGTGGACGAGCTGAAGCTCGACCAGGATCCTGAATTCATCAGCCCACCGCCGCTTGCCCGGCTGAAGGCCATGTTTTCATCAAAACCTGATGATGGCGACAACCGCGTCGGTGCGCTCCGCTCGCTTGGCGACCGGGTGGCGGCGGAACGTGATCCGCGCTCCTTCGTGGTGACGCTTTCAGTCTGGACCAATGATGCCGAAAAATCGGTGACGGTCTCCAAGGCCATCGTGAAGGCCTTCGAAAGTGAGCTGTTCCAGACAAATTCCGACAGCAGCCAGCGCGTCGTCGACGATCTCAAGAAGCGGCTCGAGGAAATGCGTGAGAATGTGACCGCCGCCGAAAAGCGTGTGGCCGATTTCCGCCGCGAGAACGGTCTGCAGGAAAATAACGGCCAGCTCGTCAGCAACCTCGCCTCCGGCGAGCTGAATGCGCAGGTGCTGGCGGCGCAGCAGCGGGTCATTCAGGAGGAATCGCGCCTGAAGCAGATGGATGCGGCGATTGCCCAGAACCGCACGCAGAGCGACGCCATCTTCGACAGCCAGACGATGAACACCATCCGCGCCCAATACAGCACCTTGCAGCAGCAGATCGGCGCGATGACACTGACTTATGGCGCGCGCCATCCGCGTCTTGCGACAGCAGGCGCGGAGCGGGCAATGCTGGAACGCGGCATGGCGGACGAGGCGCGGCGTATTCTGCAGGCGGCCAAGATCAATGTCGCGGAGGCGCGTTCGTCACTCGATGCGCTGCGGCTGAAGGCCGTGGCGGAGCGCGCCAATGTCTTTACCGACAATGAGGCGCAAGTGCGCCTGCGCGATCTGGAGCGCGACGCCCGCTCGGCGGCGGCGATCTACGAGACCTACCTGACACGCTCGCGCCAGCTTGCCGAACAGCAATCGATCGATTCCACCAATGTGCGGGTGATTTCGCAGCCGGTCGCGCCCAATTCCAGAAGCTGGCCGCCGGGCAAGCTAACCTTCCTGATCGCCGGCGGCATGGGCGGTCTGTTGCTTGGTCTCGGCATCGCCGTGGCGCTCGGTCTCTGGGGATATCTGCGCCGGGACGATCATGCGGAGGCCGCAGCGCGTTACGCCTGAGAGCGGCCGTCCGCCGAGCCTATTCTTCTGAAATCAGGCCGTCATAAACCTCGAGCAGGGCGGCGGCGATGGCGGCGCCCAGCGCATTGCCGGCATCGCGAATGCCGGCTTCGTCGCCGTCGCGAACCGAAATGGCGAGATCGGAGGCTTCGTTGGCGACGATTTCCTTTGCCCGTTCTATCGCCCAGAGGCCGAAATCGCCGCGATTGTCGATCGAGATTGTTTCCATGGCCGGGACCTTTTCCGTGATTTGCTGTCGCCGTCCCCTTAGCCCATCGGCTGGCAAACCGGAATAGGCGGCGAAGGGAATGGGGAGACGCGCAACCTTCAGGCGTGCGAATTACCTGCCTCAAGCTGCGGATTTATAAAAATATTAATAATAGTTCTTCGTAGTGTTTGAAGCCTTATACCCTAATCCTATGCGTGACCATAACAATGAAACGATGCCTATCTTGGACGCCGGACAGATCATGACAGGGAGAGAGATGCCGGATGCGGAGGGGCTGGGTCAGGCCTGGCCGATCGTTCCGCTTGCGGCTTTACCCATCGCCGACGTGACCATCGATGAGACGGCGCAGGATTTCATCCGGCGTGCGACGAAGGCGCGTGCGGCCGGTGCAAGGCCGTTTTATTCGACATCGGCGAACGGTCAGGTCATCGCGCTCTGCCATCACGACAAGGAATTCGACGCCATGCTGCGGCAGGCGGACCAGATTCACGCCGACGGCATGTCCATGGTGATTTTTTCGCGCAAATTCTGCAAGAGGGCGCTGAGGGAGCGGGTCGCGACGACCGATCTCGTTCACGCGGTGGCGAAAAGGGCCGAAGAAACGGGCAGCCGGTTTTATTTTCTCGGCGGTTCCGAAGAGGTGAATCGCGCGGCGGTCGAGGAAATGCAGAGGCTCTATCCGCGTCTCGTATTTTCGGGCCGGCATAACGGTTATTTCAGCCAGGGCCGCGGGGAGGAGATCCTTGCCGATATCGTCGCATCCAAAACGGACATTCTCTGGGTCGGCTTCGGTATTCCGCTGGAGCAGCGTTTCGTCTCGCGCAGTCTGGACGGGCTTTCCGGCATCGCGGTCATCAAGACCTGCGGCGGCCTTTTCGATTTCCTTGCCGGCAAGAACAGCCGGGCGCCGCAATGGATGCAGGATATGGGGCTGGAATGGCTCTATCGCGCGATGCTCGAGCCGAGGCGTCTTGGAAAACGCTACCTGCTGACCAATCCTATCGCCATATATTCACTGCTGAAGCACCGTTTCGGGGCTTCGGGACAGGGCCGGTAAGACCGCCGCGCGCCCCGCATGCGGCATATGTCCGCGCATCGCTGCTACTTGAGTTTCCCCTAACTTATTGAATGAATGCGCTTTGCCGCTGAAATTCGTTGCAACTGCGAACAACGGCGCTACACTGCGCAAATATTATAAATTTATTCGAATCCTATTTATTGGGGATACCAATGGTGATTACGTCCATTTCTCTTTTCATATATGGAATTGGCACCGTAACCTCTCTCGCCATGACCTATATCGAAGGTGCCCGCCGCGACAAGAATTGGGATCTTTACCGGGTGGCCGGCATTGTCCTTTGTTTCTTCTGGCCGGTACTTGTGCCGCTTCTCATTCTGGCGGCGGCTTTTTCGTCGTTCGGTTTCCAGAAACGACATATGAATACGATGTCGCTCGGCCGGGAAAAGACCCTGGGCTGAAGGGATCGGCCGGGCCGGCTTGCGTTCAGGCCTTTTTCGCCGGCGCCTTGTAGGGCGTGAGCGTGATGCCGAGGCTCGCCATCACGCGGCCGATGGACATGAGCGGCGGATGTGTGGCGGGCAGCAGCGCGCCGGTCCTGATGAAGGCGGAAACGGCGCGGACGAGCGAAAGGCCGAGGCTGACGGCGTTTTTGGCGGTGAGCAGCAGCCCGCCCTTCAGGCCGGGGCGGCGGGCGCGGTCGATGCTGTAATTGATGATGCCGGTGCGGAGCGAGCGCTCCATGATCCAGCGCGGTGCCATGCGGCTTTCCGGCACATATTCGATGATGAGGGCGCGCGCATTCCAGGCGAATTTGAAGCCGGCCTTGCGGCAGCGGGTGAAGAAATCCATGTCGCCGCCGCCGAGGAAGTTGAAGCGTACGTCGAATTCCGGTTTCGGCAGGGTTTGAAACACCCGCCGCGAGATCAGGCAATTGCCTGATCCATGGATTTGCTCGACAAGGCCGGTCGGTGCTTTGATGGAGCCGAACAGCGGATGCGACAGAACCGCCTTCGAAGCCGGTGCGTCGAATTCGCGGTTGACCGGTCCGCCGACGATATCGACGCCGAAGGATTTTGCCGCCGACACCATTTCGGCAAGCCAGACGGGGGAGGCGGCCTCGTCGTCATCGATCATCAGGAACCACTCAGCCGAAGGATAGTTCTGCCGGGCGGTGCGGAAGGCCGTATTGATGGCGTAACAATTGCCCTGCGTCGGCTCCACCAGCGCCTGACCGGCCACGCCGCTTTCGGCAAAAAATGCGCGCGCGACGGCAAGGCCCTGCTGGCCTGCGCCATCATTATCGACCACGACGACGGCGAAGGGAAAATCGACCTTCTGGGCTGCGAGCGATGCAAGCGTTTTTTGCAGGCCTTCCGGCCGGCGGAAACTTGGAATGCACACCACCGCTTCCGGCATGATCTCGGACATGGAAACTCCTAAATTCCGGCAAGCGCGGCGGCGGAAAAAACGACGGCCCTGAGGCACTGGCGCGGGCGGTTGAGGAAGGTATCGGCAAGCGCCGAAAAGGCCTCGCGGTAGCGGCGGGCGCGGAAGGCCTGCGCCACGGTATAGGCATTCATGTGGTTCTCGGACCGGCGGCGAAGCCGCCTCAGTTCCTGCGGGGAAATGGCGGCGACGATGGCGGGATCGGAAAACACGGCTTCGATGGCCGGTTCGCAATCGCGGAAGGTCAAAAGCCTGTTCATCATCACGCTCGACCTGTGCACCCGGTAATCGAGCACATGGCAGCCGGGCAGATAGGCAAAACGGCCGGCTGCGGCGAGCCGGCACCAGCCATACCAGTCTTCCGCATAACGTAACGTCTCGTCGAAACCGCCGAAATCCTGAAAGATGCGGGTTCTGACGAGCATGATGCCGCCATTGACGATGAAGTTTCCGCCGAGCAGCGGCTGGAGAATGAAACCATCCGGCTTTTCCCGGCGGCGGATGAGGTTGCGCCGGCCGATCTTGATGCCGTTTTCATCGATGCGCTCATAATCGCCATAGACGGCGACGACATCCGGGCCGGAAATGCCGGCACAAAGCGCTGCGATGGCGCCGGGTCTCAAGCGGTCGTCGGCATCGAGAAACATCGTCCACTCGCCGCGCGCCTGTGACAGGCCGAAATTGCGCACGGCGGAAACGCCCTGCCGCCCCTGCGGCCGGGCCAGCAATTTGACACGGGGGTCGGAAAAACCTTCCACCTTCTGCGCAGTGGTATCGGTGGAGCCGTCGTCGACCACCAGCACTTCGCGGATGGTCTCGCCCTGCAGCAACACGCTTTCGATCGCTTCCACGATGTAACGCTCGCCATTGCGAACGGGAATGACAATCGAAACGGAGACCAAGCTTTTCAACTCCATGAGGGGCGGGCCAAGCATTCTCACAGTGAAGTTACTACCGCATTAAGCGAGCCTCACCAATTATGACGTGGTATAGCGTCGGTTAACCTTGCAAATCTTTAATATCCTTTTGGCATGATTGGAATGTTATGTTTTGAGAATAAGAGCGCGGTGTATCCCTTCGGATGCCGATGCGCTGGGGTTGCGGAGGCGGGTTGATGCGGATCGGGCGGCGGAATTTTCTGGGTGGTGCGGCAAGCGCTGGCCTGTTGCATGCCGTGGCCGGCCCGGCCTTTGCCGCGCAGAAGAAAGCCACGATCAAAACCGCCCCATATGGCGCGGCGGTCTACCTGCCGGACCTCAACGCCGACAGCCGTATCGGCGAGGCGGTGGTGAAATATTGTTCGCGCATCACCCCGGTCACCGAGATGAAATGGGAGGTCATGCGGCCTTCGGCGGAGGTGTTCGATTTCGCCGCTGCCGATGCGCTTGCCAACTTCGCGCGCCAGCACAAGCTTTCCATGCATGGCCATCCGCTGATCTGGTACGCCTCCAACGCGCCATGGCTTGCCAGCATCAGCGGCGCGAAGGCTGAGAAGCTGATGGAAAACCACATCGTCAAGGTGATGGAGCGTTATAAGGACGTGATCCATAGTTGGGACGTGGTCAACGAACCGATCCCCGACGTGCCTGCCAATGTGCGTGCGCGGCGCGATGCCTGGTATTATGGCGCCGGGCCCGATGCCATCAAGAGGGCTTTCGACATCGCCCATGCGGTCGATCCCAAGGCGCAGCTCGTGCTCAACGAATATGATGTGGAATTTGCCGCTGAAAAATCGCCGGCCAAACGCGCGGCCTTCCGCAACCTCATCCTCGAACTGCTCGAAAAGGGCGCGCCGATCAACGCCATCGGCCTGCAGGGGCATTTGCGCGGCGGCTGGCCGATCGCCAAGGACGAGCTTGCCGCCTTCACCACGGAAATGCGCAGTTACGGTCTTGCCATTCTGGTGACGGAGCTGGATGTGATGGACCAGACGCTGCCCACACCGGAGGCCGAGCGCGACATGCTGATCACCGGCCAGGTCCGCGAGTTTCTTGAAGCGGCTTCCGCAGGTGGCCCGCTTTCCTCCATCACCACATGGGGCATTTCGGACCAATATAGCTGGATCCGCTGGGCCTATCCGCGCCGGGACGGAACGGCCAACCGGCCGCTGCCACTCGACTGGAGTTTCAACGAAAAACCCATGATGGCCGTCATCAATGAATTCCGGAACCGTGGTGCATGACTATGAATGCTGAAATGCCGCTTCCTCCCGTGCAAAAGGCGCTGCAAATCAATCTCCATCCCTTCGATGCTCCGCATGCGGCCCTGACCCTGCCGCATCAGCTCAGGGTCTGGGGCGGGCAGGTGGACCGCATTCTCCTGACGGTCGATACCGGCCAGGTCGGGGCCGGCCGTTACAAGGGCAATGGTTTCGATTCTGCCCGTCAGCGCCTCTTCGACATGCTGGACGAAATGCAGACCAACTATCCGCATCTGCATGTGGATATCGTCGATTACAGCGATGCGGCGCGGGCTGCGGTGACGCAGACCTTCTTTTCGCGCTCGCCGATCCCCTATCCCGCCAAGGCTTTCGACGGCGGGCCATTCCACGTCTATTTTTATGGGCTGAAACGCGCCAATGCCCGTTATGTGCTGCACATGGACAGCGACATGATGTTCGGCGGCGGCAGCCAGAACTGGTTCAGCGAGGCGATTGCGCTGCAGAAGGCCAATCCGGATGCGCTGTGCATCACGCCCTTTTCCGGGCCGCCGACAGTGCGCGGCGATCTCGATATTTCCCGTCATGTCGGCATGCCGGGCGTGAAGAATATCCCCGCGCCGCGCAAGCTGCCGTCGCGTATTCCCACCTGGCGTTTCGCCACCGTTTCCACCCGGCTTTTCATGATCGACATGGAACGTTTCGCCAAGCGGATCGGCTCGCTGGAACTGCTCAGGCCGGATGTCAAACGGCGCATCCGCTCCTATGCCTATAACCAGCAGCCGGTCTCCATGCCCGCCGAGGAGGTGCTGAGCACCAACATGATGCGCACCGGCGTTTACCGGCTCGATTTTCTCGGCACGGGCAAGGGCATGTATTCGCTGCACCCGCCCTATCGTTCGCCGGAATTTTATGCCGCGCTTGCCTCCATCGTCGAGCGCATCGAGAAGGGCGATATTCCCGAAGGCCAGCTCGGCGATTTCGATATCAACGGATCGATGGTGGACTGGACAAGCGCGCTGGCGGCCAAGACGCGCTCCAAACGTTACGCGAAGGCGCTGCGCCATCTGATTTCGGCCAATGTCGGGCGTTTTAATAAGGCTTGAGGGTGCTTCACCTGTCCCGATGCCGGGGGCGCCTCAATAGTCGGTGATGAGCTTGCTCCAGCTTTCCGAGCACAGCCCGCCAATATAGATATCGCCGGCCAGCGCCTTTTCCCTCAGGGCTTCATCACGGGTGGCCATGCAGAAATATCCGTCATGGCGGAAGCTCATGTGGTTCTGGCGGTATAGCGCATTTATCAGAAACGGCTGCGACATGCCGGTAATGTGGGCATAGTTCTCGTCATCGAAATGGCAGAACAGGGTGTTGAGGACATCGTTTTCGCGACCGGCATCGCAGGCGAGATTGAGCACATAGGCGGTTCGTCCCGGCTGGCCGAAAAACAGCGCAGCCCCCATGATGTGGCCTTCGGCATTCTCGATTGCGAGGCTCTTCAGTTCACCAAGGCTGTCATTGGTTCTGCTCATCTCGATCAGCCAGTGAAACTCCTCGTAAGACCATTCCGGGCGAATGGAAAAACGCTCGATCATCGTGAGCGCCTGGCGGCGGAAGGTTTCGAAATCCACCGTTCTTACCCTGGCGCCGGCGACTTCCTGCGGTCTCAGGCCCTTTTTCCACCGTCGCAGGATTCCATCTACAAATCCGAGCGCGGCGAGCGCGAGCGTGGTTTTGGCCAGTTTGGAACGGCGCGGCATGCGCAGTGCGATGGTGCAGAAGGGCTTGAGCGCCTTGTGCCATTGCAGGCTTTCGATCGGCAACATGTTGCCGCCGGTCGCCACCCAGTGATCGGCGCTGACGGGTGAAGCCGTGTCCGAGAACAACATGTCGTGTTTTGAGGCCCGCATGCCGCGGGACAGGCGCGCCGCGCCGAGCGCGCCGCGTTTGCCGTCCGATGCGAAGGCGCAGAGCAGCCTTGCGGTCAGCGTTTTTTCATTCGCGATGAAGCGCATGGGCACGGCGAGAATGACGCTGGTGACGTCGTTTTCCCCCGCATCATAGACAACGCTGCCGTTTTCCGGACTGAAGGCGGGGCTGCCGAAAAACAGTTTTTCGATATAGGAGCGGAAATCGAAGTTCCGTTCGTGCCCGGTCTTCTTGAAAGCGCTGTTGAGCACGGCTTCGACAGCCGGGACGTCGTCCCTGCGCATGGGACGGACACCGGACACACCGATTTGAACCGGGCGTTGTGTCAAGTGACCGCTGTCGCCATCGTTCATATGGGTGTGTATCGGAACGTCCACCGTCGGCCCCCACCTTTTTGCGCATTGACAAAATCAACCATAGGCAGCGTATATTTCAATGTCTTAATATAGATATAAAACCCGTAATCCGGTTGGGTATGAAATATCCGATAAAAGATAAATATGCTTTATATCAGTGTGTTAATTGAAGGTCACGGCACTATTTGAGGTTAACAAAATATATTTAAGTAAGCAACCGATGGATGAAATATGGGGCATTTTTTGTAGGCATTTTTTGGGGTTTTGAAGCTTGACCGCTAAAAGCGGCCGCGTTGTCCTTTGTCTCCGGGTTCCGATTTCCCGAGGAAAATCGCACAATCGCCGCGCTATTTCCCCGTGCATCATGGATAACCAAAAATAGGATTTGCGCGGGATATTCGCATTGTCGAATATACGAAGCACGCGTTTCAATGCGGGCGGCTTCTCTCCCTATACTCGCGCTCCTCACGTGCTGCTCTTCGGTTTTCTGGAAACGATATTCTTTCTCAGCACCGGTTTTGTCTGGTTCTTCCTTGTCGTTGCGGTGATGGGCCTGCATCTGCAGGCGAATGCCAGCCTCGTGGAAGACGAGGCGGAGCGGGATGCGGGCCGGGCCGGCGGCGATGCGGGCATGGCCGCAAAACCCGTGCGGCCGCAGGTTTCCCCGGCCGCTTGCAGTTTTTTTGCCCGGCACCATTGACCTCAACTATAGTTGAGGAATTATCAGGGAATGGAACACTGTTGAAGGACGTTCCATGAGCGATAAAACACTTTCCATCCGCATCATATTTGGCAGTGCCCGTAATCCGCGTTTCTGCGATGTCATCGGCAAATGGCTGCTTGGGCGGCTCGAGGCCCTGCCGGGGCTGGAGCTTGCGGTCATCGACCCGCGCGAACTCGATCTGCCGCAGGGCCACACGCCTGAACGCGCTTCGGTGCGCCAGCTTCGTAAAAGTCTTAATGACGCCGATGCATTCATCGTCGTCACCCCGGAATATAACCGCAGTTATCCCGGTGCGCTGAAGGTGCTGATCGATTCCGCCTATGACGAATGGGGCGCAAAACCGGTGGCTTTCGTGTCCTATGGCGGGATTTCGGGAGGCCTGCGGGCCACCGAGCAGCTTCGTCCGGTCTTTGCCGAACTGCATGCGGTGACGATCCGCGATGTCGTCAGCTTCGCCAATCCCTGGGACCGTCTCGATACAGCGGGGCAGTTCGATGCCGGAGCGGCGGCGGCGGGGGCGCTGGAAACGATGATGAACAAGCTCGGCTGGTGGGCGCATGCGCTCAAGCAGGCGCGGTCCGCAACGCCTTACAGGGAGGCGTGAGCATGACCGACAAATCCCCGGCGTTGAAAATCACGCTGCTGTTCGTTGCCACGCTCACCATCATGGCCGGCACCACGGTCGCGCCGTCGCTGCCGGCCATCGAGCAGACGTTCCTGTCCACACCGCATGTGGAGATCATGAGCCGCATGGTGCTGACGCTGCCTTCGGTTTTCGTGGCCCTGTGTGCGCCCCTTGCCGGCATGCTGGCGGATCGTTTTGGCCGCAAGCGGCTGCTGCTCGGCGCGATCCTGTTTTACAGCCTTTCCGGCATGTCCGGTCTTTTTGCCGACACTCTGGCCGGCCTGCTCGTCGGCCGTGCCTTTCTGGGGCTGGCGATCGGTGCGATCATGACGATCGGCACGGCGCTGGTGGGCGATTATTTCGAGGGGCCGGTGCGGGAGCGCTATCTCGGCCTGCAACAGGCTTTTACCCAGATCGGCGGTGTCGTTTTTGTCGTGGCGGGTGGTTTGCTGGCGGATCTGCACTGGCGCGCGCCCTTCGCGGTCTATGCCGCCGCCCTGCTTATTCTGCCGGCTGCCCTGCTGTTCTTGACGGAGCCGGCAAGGAACGACAGCCGAAGCAAAGCCGGCGGCGAACAGGCCTTTGCGGTCAACTGGCTTCTGGTGGCTGTGCTGGCGCTGGCGGTATTTCTCGTCAACGCCCTGTTTTACACCATTCCCTCGCAATTGCCGTTTTTCCTGCGCGAGCGTGGACTGTTTTCCGGCAGCATCGCCGGATATGCCATCGGCATTTTCAACCTGGCGGGGGCATTGGCGGCGCTCAACTTTGGGCGATTGCGGGCGAGGGCCGGTGTGACGGCCATCATCGCCGCCGGGCTGGTGCTCATGGCGACCGGCTTTGCGCTGCTTGCCATGGCTGGCGGGCTTTGGTCCATGCTGTCGGCACTTGCGGTGGTGGGCCTTGGTCTCGGCCTGGTGATGCCGGGTATCATGTCCACGACCATCATGCTGGCGCCGCTGCGGTTGCGCGGGCGTATCGCCGGCATCGTCACCGCTTCGATGTTTCTCGGGCATTTCATCTCGCCGCTGGCAAGCCAGCCCTGGATTGCCCGGTTTGGTTTCTCTACCGCCTATCGCGATATCGCCGTGATATTCGCCGTCATGGCGGGCGTTGCGATGATTTCCGCAGTCACGCAGCGATGGCTCGTCGTGCGAAAACGGCGGCGTTTCGCCCCGGGGGAATGACATGAACAAAACGCCATCCGCTTGCCGGCGGCCAGATGGCGAGGAAAATGCAAATGATTCTACAGTCATTTGCATTTTCAATTTTTGCGCGTGCCAGCGTGTGAGGAAATGTTAAGGTTTTTAACTATAATCATTTTATGGAACAGCAAATTGGAGCCATGAACCGGCTCAATATGCGGCCTGGCGCCTCGGCTTGCTGATGGGGTCGCCACGCCACGAAGGGAACGGCCTGTCCTTGTTTGAAGGGCAGGTGTCTTTCTTCGGCGCTTGCATGACGCAATGTGGCAGGGCCGATGAAGCGGCTGGCGAAGCCTTGATGATCGGGGTGTTCGACGTGCGATGATCAGTCTTGCCGAACACCTCCGGCACGGGGAAGGAGCGGTATTTTCATTGACCTGAGGTTTTTCCGTGTCCTTCCTTCAAAATGCCAGCATCCGCACCAAAATCCTGTCGCTTATCCTGCCGCTCTGCATCGTCGGCCTTGGCGCCACCGCTTTCATGTCCATCCATTACAAGCAGGCGGATACGGACTATTCGTTTTTTATCGCCAGCGATAATGCCGCTATCGTGGAACTGTCCCGGGCAAACCGCAACCTGCAGGCCATGGCCTACGGTGCCTATCAGGTCATGGCTTATGACACCAAGATTCCCGACTTCAAGATCGTCAAGCACGAATATGAAACAGACAAGGAAGCGCTGATATCGCGCCTGAACCAGGTCAAGATCGTTTTTCCGGAGGAAGCTGCGGCGCTGGACAACCTGTTGAGCCAGGCCAAGGGCATTATCGCTTTGACCGACAGGGCGGTGGAACTCGGTTCGAACGACCGCAATCCGGAATCCGCTGCGGAACTGCTGAAGGCCGATACGGTGATCCGTTCGACCGGGAATGAAATCGCTGCCCTGCTCGACAAGCTTGCCAAGCGTGTGATCGAGGGAAGTGACGATCTGACGGATCAGACCAATTCGACCATTCTGACCTCCCTGGTGGTCGTCGGAGGCGCTTTCGCAATCGGCATCATCCTGGCGCTTTTTGTGGCGTCCCGCGGCATCACCACGCCGATCGCCCGCCTGCGCGAACGCATGGTGTCGCTCGCCGGCGGCGAGACGGCGGCGGAAATCGACGGCACGGGGCGCCGTGACGAAGTGGGCCAGATGGCGAAAGCCGTTCAGGTCTTCCGCGAAAATGCCATCGAGCGCATTCGCCTCGAACAGGAAACCGAGGCCAATCGCAGCCTCTCGGAAAAAGACCGCATCGAGCGCGAGCAGCAGAAGACAAGGGAAGCGGCCGATGTCAAATTCGCCGTCGACAATCTCGCAGCCGGTCTCTCGAAGCTTTCGGAAGGCGACGTTTCCTATCGCATCGGCCAGCCGTTCACGGCGACGCTCGATGCCGTCCGCAACGATTTCAACATGTCCGCCGAAAAGCTGCAGGCGGCATTGACGAGGGTTGCCCAGAATGCCGGCGGCATCGGCGCGGGCGCGGATGAGATCAAGTCTGCCGCCGACGATCTGGCCAAGCGCACCGAGCAGCAGGCTGCCGCGGTGGAGGAAACCGCCGCCGCTCTGGAGGAAATCACCACGACCGTGCGCGATTCCACCAAGCGCGCGCAGGAGGCGGGCCTGATCGTCAGCCGTGCCAAGGCCGGTGCCGAGCAATCCGGCGCCGTGGTGCGCCGTGCCGTGGTCGCCATGGAGCAGATCTCCAAATCTGCCAATGAAATCAGTAACATCATCGGCGTGATCGACGAGATCGCCTTCCAGACCAATCTTCTGGCGCTGAACGCCGGTGTGGAAGCGGCGCGTGCGGGTGAGGCCGGCAAGGGTTTTGCCGTGGTGGCGCAGGAGGTGCGTGAACTGGCGCAACGCTCCGCCAATGCCGCCAAGGAGATCAAGGCACTGATCACCACCTCGAACGATCAGGTGCAGCAGGGCGTGCAGCTGGTGGGCGACACCGGCAAGGCGCTGGAGACCATCGTCTCGGAAGTGCAGGAGATCAACCGGCACGTCGTTTCGATCGTGGAGGCCGCACAGGAACAATCCTCCGGCCTGCAGCAGATCAACACGGCCGTCAACCAGATGGACCAGGACACGCAGAAAAACGCGGCCATGGTGGAAGAGACCAATGCCGCAAGCCACAGCCTTGCCAAGGAAGTGGCGTCGCTCAACCAGCTGCTCTCCCAGTTCAGGCTCGCCGATGGTGCCCAGCAGCCGAAAAGCCAGCCTGCTCCGGTCCGCAGCGCCGGCGGCAGCGACAAATATGTGGCCTCTCCCGTCCGCGCTCTCGGCCGCAAGATAGCCTCGGCCTTTTCGGGCAACGCCGCCGTCGATACATCGAAGGGCGACTGGCAGGAGTTTTAAGCGACGGGCTCGCGCTCAAACACTGCCCCTGAGGGGATGGGCACAGACGAAACCGGCGGGCATCCGCCGCCGGTTACCTGAAAAATGCCGCGCAGGGAGGTCTTGCGCGGCATGAGCGATGCCGGGGATGGCCGGACAGGCCGCGCCTGTATGATCTGGCGTTTACCGGCCCTGGATGGCGCGGATAAAAGCCGGGCTCTTATTGGCGAAATCGGCATAGGTGATTTTTTTGCTTGCGATGGCGTTGAACAGCCGCGAGCAGAAGGTCATGGCGACATTGCTGTTCGGGCTGACATTCATGGTTTTCGCCAGGACAATTCTTGCATCGGCAGGATTGTTTCTGGTTTCTTTATAGCAGCTATTGATGACATCGCGCTTTGCCGCGGGGCTGCCGCTGATGACTTCCTGTCCGCGATTGAAGTCGGCCTCCGTCATGCAGCCTGAAAGAATGAAGACGGAAACGAACATGGCCATTTGGGCTTTGAATGTCATGAAATGAATTTTCCTGTTTATGCTGCGAAGCAGTGCGGGTGAAAAGGATATCTTGAAAATTTGACTGCGGGTTCCGTTACGCCGGGATCCGGTTGTTACAACAATATCGCCGGTCGTCAATGCGATGAAGACGCCATGGCCGAACGGGCCACCGCGCGGGGTGGGCGGAAGGTTCATCGGCGCGTGCCTTGCGGAATTCACCGGTACCATCGTGGAATTCGAACCCGGATGCCGGATCCCTTCGGGATCAATCGGTTCTTGCGGACGGCGACTGGCGCACTTCGTCCGCTATCCACTTCCTGACGCACTTCACCTTAGGATCGTCATCACTTCCGATGCGGTAGGCGAGATCATAGCCCATTTCCACCTCAAGCCGATCATCCGGGAACAGCGCGACCAGCCGCCCGGCGGCAAGGTCTTCCGAAACGAGAACGCTGCGTCCCAGGGCAACCCCTTCGCCCCGGATTGCCGCCTCGATGGACATGCTCCCGTGGCTGTAGCCGGCTCCGCGCCTGGAGGGCATCGCCAGGCCCATCATCTCGAACCACCTGTGCCAGTCCGCCGTCATTCCAACCTCATGGATAAGGCGGCAGGACATCAGGTCGCCGGGCGTCGTTATGCCGCCGGCTTCGGCAAGATATCTGGGCGCGCAGACCGGCGAAACGGTCTCGTTCATGACCCGCTCTGACGCCATGCCGGAATATCGCCCGTTTCCGTATCGCAAGACGACATCGGCCTGTGATTTCGAAAGGTCGATCTCCACGTCCGTCACCTCGAGGTGGACGTCATATTCGGGATGGCGGGCCATCAGCCGATGAAGGCGCGGGGTCAGCCACTTGCTGGCGAACGAAACGCCGGAACTGATGACCAGCCGCCCTGTCTCGCTCCTGCGGCGGATGATATCGACTTCGCGCCCCAGATCCGAAAGCAGCCGGGTCACTGCCGCGAAGAAGGCCGATCCCTCCTCGGTAAATTCGAGCCTCCTGGTAAGCCGCCGGAAAAGGGGAGTGCCGAGATGGTCCTCCAGGGCGCGGATCTGCCGGCTGATCGCCCCATGGGTGACGTGAAGCTCCTCGGCCGCGCGTGTCATGCTCAGGCGCCTGCCCACGGCTTCGAAGGCCCGCAAGTTCTGTAGTGGTGGCAATCTGTCAGTCATTTGGTCGATCATGTGTGACTTTGGATCACGCATCATGTGACGATAAATGGTTTGTCCGCAAGGGCTCATCTCGCCTACATGTGAGGAAGACGATGTATATCTCACCGAGATGCCCAGATGACAGACACACCCCAGGCTCCTGCGCTTTCCGCCCGGCAACCCGTCGACACCCGGAACCTCTCTGCAATGCTGCTGCTGGCGCTGATGTGGGGGCTTTCGATCCCGGTGACCAAGCTGGGTCTGGTGCCGATGCCGCCCTTGACGCTGACTGCCTTCCGGTTTGCCGTTGCCGTTCCGATCTTGCTTGCCCTCGCGGTCGGGAAGGCCGGCCTGCCGTGGAAAGCCGTTCCGGCCGTTGCCATGCTCGGTATCATCGGCATCGGTGTAGGGCAGGTGGCGCAGACATATGGGGTAACGGGAACATCTGCTTCGGTTGGAACAATACTCTCCGCAACGATCCCTTTATTCATCGTGCTGTTTGCAGCGATACGGCTTCGTCAGAGCGTCTCCCCGCGGCAACTCGCAGGCGTGGGCGCGGCATTCGCCGGGATCATCGTCGTGGCGAATGCCGGAGGTTCTGCCGGATCGACGACCACCTTCTACGGTCCCGCTTTCATGCTGCTTTCGGCGCTGGCCGTTGCCTTCTATTATGTCTGGAGCGTGGAGTTGACGGCCAGATACGGAACCGTCGTGGTTGTCGTATGGAGTACCACTTTCGGTTTCCTGGCATTGCTGCCTTTCGCGGGCTTCGAGGCATACAACACGCCGTTCGAGATCACCGCGACGGCCCTGGGCGCCGCAATCTACCTCGGTGTCGTCGTTACGGTGGCTGGCCTCTTTCTGTGGTTGGACATATTGAAGCGTGTTCCGGCGCCCGTGGCGGCGAGCGTACAATATCTGCAGCCGGTTTTCGGCATCATCGCATCATCGCTCATCTTCGGCGACAGCATGGGCACCCTCTTTGCGGTCGGCGTCGTCCTTATCCTCGGAGGGCTGGCCCTGGCCATCCGCCAACCCCGGCCGGTTTGAAATTGCGTGGCACGGTGGGATGAACGCTTCTTTGAGACGCGGGATTTCGGGCGAAAACCGCACACATTTTTCGCCATTCCACTCTGGAAACCTCAAATCCGATCAGTCATCGCATGGAAGCCGAGAGCGTAGTCACGGCCCTTCACCTCAATGCAGCCGAGCGGAAAACGTAAAGAAGCGTCGAGGAAATAACGCAGGAGAGAACTCGAGGCTGGGCTGACGACAGAGAAGTCTTGGAAAATATGGCGCACCCGACAGGATTCGAACCTGTGACCTTTGGAATCGGAATTGGAAGAATTAGGTTATAAGTATTTGATTTTAAATATTGAGAAATGTGCATGTACTGCGGCTGCGCTACTTGAACTGCTCGATCTGCTCGTTCTGACATCGCTCGGCAGTAAGCTTGCCTTGGTTTGCCTACCGGCATCATCGGCCCGCTTTTTCGCCAGTCCTCGCCCATTCACTCTCTATCAAAGAAGTCCTCATCCATTTTCTTGATTATAAGGGTCTCCTCAATCCGGCACCCGATGTTGTATCGGCTCATTAGCCGCGTCAGATGCTCGCCGTCGATCAGCACAATCCGCTTGCTTAGGTAATCTGCCGTTTCTCGGGCGCTGGCTGTAAAGGTCGAGGTAGTGACGAACAGGCCCTTCGTGGCCTTATGCCTGTCGAGGCTGCCGAAAAAGTCGCGGATCGCACTTGGCCCCACTGTATTGCTCGCAGCATATCGCTTGGCCTGGATATACACACGATCAAGCCCAAGAGCATCTTGGTCAATCACGCCGTCTACTCCATCGTCTCCGCTGCGACCCAAGGCACGGCCTGCTTCAGCTGCTGAACCGCCATAGCCCATGGCCAAAAGTAGGTTCACGATCAGCCGCTCGAAGAAGCCTGATGGCGCGGCGCGCACCCGCTCCAGCAAATCCTGCTGAAGTGCCGCCTCGATCTGCAGATGCGCTGCTCGCATGATCTCATCGGGCGTCTGACCTGCGAGATCATCCGTGCTAAGTGACGGTCGGTCTTCCGGCGGCGGTGCTGCCCGAGCGGTGAATTGCCGGAATTCCTCAAATCGCCCCAAGAAGCGATTGTCAATCCGTTCAGGGGCAGCAGCTAGCACGTCGCTTCCGCGCGCGGTGATCCGGAAATGACCGCGCCGTGTATTTTCAACCAGTCCGGCTTTGGCAAGATAGGTCTTGGCCCAATGTACGCGATTGGCAAATAACGTCTGGCCACCAGACGGCAACAAGGTGGCGCGAGCGGCTTCGCTCAAGGCAAGATCAACCGCCAGCGTCTGCACAACAGCACCGATGCGGACCTCTCCGCTTTGAGCCGTCTTCAGAACCGGCAGCATCAGGCTTTGATAATCAGGGATGGCCGCGGCGGGATCAGTTAAGGTCACGCTGGTACCTCTGCGGAAGTCACTGCATCTTGCGGTCGAGGAATGTCGTCGTCGTTCTGCTGTAACGTTCTTTCTTGGTTTAGTTGGAACAAGCGGGCGAGAATTTCATCGTCAGTCATCTTACCAGCTCTGAAGTCACCGCCCCAGCCATAGGCGTCGGCAACAGCTTCATCGAGCTTGAGATGCGCTTGGTCGAGCCAAGCGGGGGGCTCATTATAGAGATTGGTAAGGGTGCGCTTTGCCAGTTCCTTCGCGGCGTCCTCGTCTACTGGTAGAATTCGGTCAGGATAGTTAGGCACGACCTCAGGCTCGTATCGCACAAGGCCGGGCGGATTGAGCCAGTTTTCGCGTAGTTCGTTCAACCGCGCGGAAGCGGTGGCGATGGCCATTGCGCGAGGATCGTTGGCTAGTTCAGTGGCTTCAACGTCGGGCGTCAGGCCCTCGGGGAAGGGGAAGGTGAGAAAGGTTCTCGTGGCGTTATAACGACCTTGGTTCCCAACGCCCATTTGGTTGCCGTGGGCCCTCGCCCAGACCATATGTATACGGGAGCTGAGCACTCCAAAGACAAGATCATCGTCTCGACATACGGCAAACAGGCTCCCGCTGAATACGTAGTCGCGCGGGATAAACCTAAATAGGAGGTGTTCACTCGTTTCTGGGACGGCAATAATCCGCTTGAATTTCGCGGCCGCACTTCTCAATTTGGGGCGTGGGCGCTGCATCAGCCAAAATTTTTCGAGTCGCTCTACCTCAGTCGCCTTGCCTACCTCGCGGGTTTGGCGATGCGCGGAAACCTCATTTTTCACCCACTGAAATGGCTTCTCAAACAGAATCGCGTCGTCTAGATCACTATATTTCGTGAAATCGAGAACCCAAGCATCACAATCGCGCATCGTAACGTCATCGTTTCCGGCAAACCGCCGGACTACCTCAGAATTTGACTTGCCGTTGGGGTTAGTCGGTGCCTTCAGCAGAGATCTCGCAAGTGCGCCATCAATCTCGAACGGGCCGTTCAGCTTCACGCCCTGGAAAGCCACGTTCCGATTTTCGGAGATTGGCTTAGCTTGGCTAATATCCAAGCCGCTCGTGAGATCAGGGTTGATGTGCCCAGACGGCTTACCGTCAAGTTCAAACTGGCTAGGCGAACGACTGACGCAAACAATCGCAACGCGAACATCAGCACCATCTACGACCCATGGCTCATTTCTCGATGCGCTAAAAATGCGAAAATCGGTTTGCGTAACGAGCGCCGTAAGGGGCTTGTTGCTGGTGCCTTTGCCGACTGATTTTGTTGCAATGAGTCCGACCGCAGCCAATCGCTCACCTTCGGCCAGCGAGCGCACCTTAGCGAACCAATAACTCACCAAATCAGCCGACGCAGGCACCTCGCCTTTGTAAGCGGCATAGAGTCTGTCAACGTATTCATCCCCGAGCCCTTTCAAAGCCAGCTTCTTCTTTGTGGCTGGCCGCCCTTTGCGATGAAACTTGGACCCGAGAAACGGCGGATTACCAACTACGACATCTGCTTCTGGCCACTCGGCCTGTGAGCCATCCTCTGCCAGAACTGCATCCCGGCATTCAATATTGCCAAGGCTCCGCAAAATCGGATTACGCGCGGCATTGAAACCATTGCGCCGCATCCACTGGATCTCGCCGACCCATACCGACACGCGAGCCAGTTCCGCCGCATAAGGATTGAGTTCCATCCCCAGCACGTTTTCCGGGCCGACCAACGGTGTAAAACGGCCAAGACCCAACGTTTCTGCGTCGAGATTGGCCCGATGCTCGATATCCTTCAGCGTAAGAAGTGACAGATATAGAAAGTTTCCCGAGCCACACGCGGGGTCGAGAACACGGAAATTGCGAAGCCGTTCGATGAACTTTGCATGAAGCTCCTTGGCGGCCCGGAAGGCTGCTTCTTCGGCGCGGCGAGCGGCCATATGCACTTTGCGCGCCTCGGCTTGGGTAGCCGGAACTCGGGCCTTGGCTTCGGCCAGTTTGTCCATTTGTTTCTGGATTGCCGCCTTTGCCTCTGCCCATTCGTGTTGCAATGGCGCGACAATTACCGGGCGGACGATCTGCATGATCTTGTCACGATCGGTGTAGTGCGCGCCAAGTTGGCTTCGCTTGTCTGGGTCGAGCCCGCGTTCAAACAGAGTGCCGAGAATAGAGGGGTCGACCTCGGACCAATCGAGACGGGCCGCTGCCAGCAAATTTTTGACGTCAGCTTCTTCCAGCGGCAAGGAACCGTCATCATCGAACAGACCACCGTTGAACCATTCCACGCGCTCAAAGCCGACCATGCCGCCTGACCTCATGGCAGCAAACAAGGTTTGGGCATGGCCAGAAAATTGGCTGGCATCGCTGCGGCTCGCCTCCAACATGCGCATAAACATGTTGTTCGGCAGCAGGCCAACGTCCTCAGCGAACATGCAGAAGACGAGCCGATTGATGAAATGCGCAACCTGATGGGCTTCGTTGCCCCGGTCGCGAAGCCGTTGGGCGAGGGTCGCGAACTCTCGAGCCGCTTCCTCGGTCAGTGCTTGGCGAGTCTTAGTTGGGCGCAGCTGCTCGGGGTCTTCAAAGCATGCGCGCAGAAGATCGCGCTTCGCTGCGTCGGCGAGGTCTTCCAGAGCGATTTCGTGCACCTGCTGAACCGTGTTTGTCCAGTTTGTGTGAACGCGAATGCGCTCCATGTCGGAGACGATCAGAAGGGGTGGGCTCTCCAGTGCGATAGAATAGCGCAGCAGTTGGTCGAACGCTCTGTCTAGATTTGCGGCGCGCCCTTTGTATTCCCAGGCGAAGCAGCCCTTACGCCAGACGTCGGCCCAACCTTCGCCCCCGCTTGTTTTACTCGCGCCTTTTTCGAAGGTGAACCATTCACCCTTCGGGTCGGCTGTGATCGGGTCGTCGACGCCTAACAGGCCACACAGATCGTTAAAATGACTTTGGGAGGCTGTGCGCTCCTTGAGTTCAACGCTACGCCACTTGGCGAGGAATTCCTGCGGGTTCATACGATCCTCAATAAATGCATTATTCACTACGCCCTAGCTGCCGGCGCTCGTTTCGATTATTTGCGACGTCGCACATCATCGGCATCTCCTGCGCTGTAATCAGTAGATGCGCGACTGGCTTCGAAGGCATTCAATTGCGGACTTGATGGCATCGTCTTGCGGCTGAAGCGTGCCCCATTCTGTCCAAAAGTCGCGGGTTGCGCTATCAGGCGGGATTTTCGGAGTATCCAATTTGATCCGAGTCGGTAGGAGAACCGCGTCGCCTAGGAGCAATGCCTCCCCGGTATCGAGAAGGGGTAGGGTACTCGTCAGGCCAGCAAGGGAGTCTGGCATGAGGCGCTTAATTACACCTTGATCGGTTTCATTGGTTAGTCTCAGCGCCAGGAAATTATTACATTGACTGAGAATTGTTCTGCTAACGTCGGAGGGGCGCTGGCTGACCACCAAAAGCGAGAAGCCATATTTCCGACCTTCCTTTGCGATGCGCTCGAATGCTCCTAGAGCTTGACGCTGTACAGCATCAGCGTCATCCCGAACTGGAAGATAAAGATGCGCTTCGTCACACAAGAGCGTAACTGGCGTGCGCGTCTTTGCATTCATCCAAAATTGGACATCATAAAGAAGGCGAGCCAGTGTTCCCGTAACGACCGGGAGTACGTCCGACGGCACCTCGGAAAAGTCGATGATCTTGATACCTGAGCCACTGTTTGAAGTGAGCAGCTTTAGGACCTGACCGGCCAGCCAATCGTAAGCCATTGCTTCTGGAGGCGGCGTGAACATGAAGCCATAACGACGATCATCGAGCTTTGCCTCTAGGCGAGCCAAGAAACGCGTAAGCTTGTCTTCCCAGTCCCCTTTAACCGCCGCGCCGTTCTTGCCAACCCCTTTTGTCGTATTGTCAATCTCCAGCAGTTCAACGAGCTTTCGCGCTGCATAGGGAATCGGCGAATCAACCGTAAACGTCTTCTTGACTGTTTCCCGCTTTTCAAGATCAAGGGTTTTCCCTTTAAGTGTCCGGACGTGAAGGGTGAAGCGGGATGCTTGGTTGGGCGCGTTCTGATCGCTGCGATCGAGAATCATCGAAAGCATCTCATCGCGATTCAGAAGCCAATAGGGCAGAAAAAGAACGTCGTCTGCTGGTTCTTCCAAGTCTCCGGGGCCAGCAATGCGAAACCGTTGGGCAAACCCTCCGCCCGCTTTGTCGGCGAGCGGCGCATATTCTCCATGCATATCGAAGACGATGATGTTCGGGTACTTCAGCTTTGCGGCGCGCTCCAAAATTAGTGCAACAGCCCAACTTTTCCCCGACCCCGTACTCCCAAGTACAGCCGCGTGTCGCTGAAAAAACTTATCTCCACTCGCAATTGCATCAGCCGACCGATCAGCGACGAAAGTACCGAGCTTCAAGCGTTCATCGGGCGACAAATCTGCACCAAGGAGGCCCATGAAACGCTGAAGGTTCACTCCTTCTATGACGAAGCAATCTCGATCAATCTGAGGAAAGCTGTCGGCTCCTCGCTTGAAGACATTCGATTTCGCGCCTTCTACGGTACGAAACGTTCCTATCAGCACTGCCTGAATTAAATCGGTTGGTACCGTAGCTAGAAATGCCCCTTCCTCGACGCCGTCATCGATCTCAGGAAGCTCGTCCCGTACGCTTCGAGTCACCCGTTCAGTTAGCGCTATGAGATATTCCCGTTCCGTTGCACCCCTGATGGCGATGAGTTGACCGATACCAATGCGGGTGAGGAGCACCGAATTGGTGACATCAATGGCAACTCGGCTGGTGTCAACGGAAGCGACGCGACCGATTTTATCGTCTTCGGCAAATTGGAGAGCGGCTTCGATCATGGTTCAAGCACCTCAGAAATAAAGACACCGAGATCCCAAAGGGCAAGGTTCGGTATGAAAGTTTCAGCTTTGTCGACAAAAACCGACGAACCATTCGTCCCTGAAACAGAGCCGTGTTGGATGGCAATGACATTGGTATTTTCGCGCGCCAGCTTCAGAGCATTGTCCGAGAGTGAATGTGTGAGGAGAAGAGTGGGGATGCCACCCCTAATGCGCGGCGTCAGATGTGTTTCAAGATGGTCGTCGTTGAAACCGTATCCCAACACCAGAAAACGGCTAGCTTTGTCAATTGCGCCGTTCGCCCGTTCACGATGTCGGTCGAACGGGCTCTCGTATCCATTGCGGAACTTGTTCAGGCCCGGCGTGATGATTAGCCGAGGCAACGGCAGGTCGCCAGCGTAGCTGACTGGCTTGCCATCGCGGTGATACCAGTCGAGACTTCCGTGTGGCTTGAAGACGTTGACCCTTTCCCGATAGCGATACTGGACGCTCTTTCCCTTCAGCGTCACCTCTCGGCAAAAGCCAAGGCGGCTTTCCTGCTCGTTCAAATGACCCGCAAATTGGCCGACAAATAGCGTATCCACACCTAGACCTGCCTCCTCGGAGGCAATCTCAATCAGCCGGTCATAGTTGGTCGTGATGACTGGCACGCCCGTTGAGGGCTTTAGTAGATGACGCAGCAGTCTGCTGAAGCGAAGTGTGCGGGTCTTTTGGAAGACGTTGGTCACGATTTGACGTTCGTGCTGAGCGATGAGCTCGGCGGTCTTTGTAACAATCAATGCTTCAAGTGTCGCGCTTGGTGGCTTCGATAGCAGGGCAGCCTCCAGCCCACTCACTGCGATGAGCGGCGTCAGCTCCATCCACAAGGCTTTGTCCTCATCCGAAAGTCCTGCCTCGAAGGACTCCTTAAGATGCTTGGCCAATGCTCCCATACCGGGTAGTCCCTCGGCGCATGAGAGTCCTGAGCCGACAATTGTCACGAGACCATCGGTGAAATGGCGTTGAAGCAATAGCTTTAGATCATGAATTTCCAAAAACTTGGCCCGAGTCGAATCGATGTGCTCACTATGTCCGAGAGTCGTAAGCTCGGTGAAATTGGTTGACAATTCAAGGTAGAGCCAGCGTAAAAAAGCTTATTCGACAGGGTTACGCGCTAGTCAGATTTCGGCCGCTACTAGATGACTAAAAGCCGGTTGCTTGGACTATTCGAGGAGGGCACATGAGGAAAGTAATGGAAATCGACGGATTGGGAGTGATCCCAGCTTGCGTGGTCGAGTTTTTCGGTACGTTTTCCCGTTTTGAATTCGCGCTGTTGGCTGCTGGTTACATCGGTGGCGAAATCGGCGAGAATGCTTGGGCAAACTGGAACGGATTTGCTGCCGACCTTCATAAGTCGTTTTTCCCCCGAGTGGCGGGAGACGTTGCGACCGGCTTGCTGTTTCAGGAGCCGCCGCGCAAGCTGGTAAAGCGGACGGATGAGGATTGTGAGTTTATCGATTCCCTTGTGCCCACGGACGCGGCCACCTTGCTTCTATTGGTCAGGACAATTCGCAACAATCTGTTCCACGGTTCAAAAGTCTATTTTCGCCCGCGAGATGAGCAGTTGGTGACTGCCGGGACAAAGGTACTTAAGCACGCGCTGGACGCTGCCTCCCTGATACCACAGACAAATCGGGTATCATCCGCCTATGGGTATGCCGACTTGGGTTCGCCGTAACTTGATTCGGTTCACCGCTAGCCAGTTTCATGCTGCAAAAGACTTAGCTATCCTCGGTTTTGCTAGTGCTTTGGGGCGCTTTGCGGCGTTTGACCTCTTCTTCCATGCGCTCTTTTTGGATCGCCATGAGGCTGTAAGGCAACGGCAATGAAAGGAGCAGTCCCCAAGTTGTGAGGCCAAGCAACACGGCGTAAAACCACTTGAAGCCCTCTACTCCGCTATCCTTCATAATGATTGCGATCAAAACGCCAATGAGGATCAGCACGTAAATGGCAATCAGATTGGCATAATTTCCTATTCTTTTCTGAATATCCTTTGCGTGCTCATAGCCAATTCGCCAATGGCCCGAGAGGAGCATTGAAGGGTCACCGATGATCGACATCACGGCAACGAGAACGCCTGCCAGTATGGAGAAAACGCTGATAATCCCTTCGAGCGCGGTCATGGATGACATCAGCGCGCCCGGAAACAGTATAGCCACTGTGAAGGAGACGGCTGCGCTGGCTATGATGTACCATCCCCTTGAGCCGATCATTGATCGAAAACTCCCGCCTCCCGCCAATCTTTCATTGCCTTCCTGAGAACGATGAAGGCACTCGAAGGGTCAGAGGCGACTTCATCGCCATCGATTGTTACATCGGTTTTGATAATAAGCTTGTCATGCGTAATGACTGCGTCGTCCTTGGTTACAATTTTGAATTCAGAAGCATTCTCTTCCACGCCCTTAGCCAGCTCGCCCAGTAGTTCCGGGACGAGGTGAGTATTGCGGCGACCATCGTAGCCGAGATGGACACTAACCTCAATTTCGCTGGCGGCTTCTCTCTCCGCAGCACTTCGGTCTTGGGTCATGGCATTCTTCACAGCGTCGGCAGCAGCCACCAATGGAGCGAGCCAAATCGAATTTTTGTCCTTCTTGCCGAGCTGTTCAACAGTGGCTCCGAACGAGGTCAATCCCAAACCGATCGATTTGACGCCACGTTGAAGTAGGCGCATGAGCTGTACATGATTTGCCTTCGGCTCAAGTAAGAACTGCGTCGTACTGTCCGCGAATTTTCTCGCCTTGAAAAAGTGGTGGAACAATGCAGTTATCTGACCATCATTCGTATGACCGTCAGCGAGATAAGCAACATGATTGTTGCTTACCACTAGCATGATGCCAGTCTTCAAAAACTCCTCCCCGCGTGGCGGGTTTCGTTTCAGAACTTTTTCGCCACCATTTTCAATTGTCGCAGCTTTTCGCCCTTCGGAGAACAGGGTGAAATAAACTCCAGATCCACTGTCTGTTAGAGACCTGCTGGAAATCTGTACATCAATATCGCTGCGATATGCGAACTTGGTGCTTGCGACATCCGGGCACAATTCGAGCGCTTCCAAAACAAGCTTTTCAAGATTGTGCTTTTCCTCGCTGAGCCAGACAACGCGACGATAGTGGGCAACCTTACGCAATTACTTCCTCCATGATTTCTCGATACAATAAAATCATGATTCGCGGAAAAGGCGAGTGCTATTCCGTGCAGAGTATAGTTTTCCTTGCATCACCCGAGGCACGAATTTGCACAGGGAAGGGGCAAATTGCTAGCCCGCTATTCGTAGTTGCGGGGAACCTTGGAGGGTTCGGTACGATGGCTTGTAATGGGAATAATCACGCCGACAACTGCCAGTGCAATTTCGGAAAAGGTGGGCGCCGTACGGCCAGAAGTTTTGTCTGGAAAGAATGGAGGCCAAAATCCATGCGGGGCTATTTCACTGGCCCGAATGCGACTTGTCCAGAATGTCGCAAAGCCGTTTTCTATATTCCTTTTAAAGCTGGCGGAGGCGCATACTTCGACACGTTTGGCCCGCCGTGGCCAAAGCACCCTTGTACGAACAACCCGCCGCAATATTCGCCCTATACGATTTCGGGAAAGCCAAAATTGCGAAGTTTGCCTACGACTTTGGAGAAGGACGGCTGGTTCCCCTTCATTGCGCGAAATGTCGAGAGATTGGCCAGCGGAACTATTGTTCATGGCGTGGGGCTAGAAAATCCAACAACTTTCCATCTTGGCGCGCTGATCGATCTGATGATCGACGTGACGCGACCGATATTCGTTCGGCTACTGCCCGATAATCGAGCGCAGATGGATTTCTTTCCTATCGACCGAACCGAACCATCTAGCGTCGATGTGTTTCCTGACTGCCTGAATGATCTGGACCTCTTATTGCTTCGCACGCAAAAACAGTAGGCCGACATTATAAGCGGCACTGCTGGTTGCTCAGTTCCTCACCGCTGATGGGAGCCACAAACTGCGCAGTTTGTGGCACTTGGGCTCTTCGCTCATTTCGTAAGGTCCGCAACATCTCGTCTCGATATGCGTGCGGCTGATTACTGCACTTGAGGAACAACGTGACCGACAGATACGCCAAAGTAGACCCGTCGAAAATATCAGCAAGGGAATGGATACTCCGCGTCACTGCTCCGATTATCGGCGCTTGCGTAGTGATTGCGTGTTGGGCTCTCTACGTTGAGTTATCGGCCGTCCCTTCTTACATTTTGCCGGGGCCTGGTAGCGTCGCCACGGCGATTGCAAACGATTGGACCATATTGGGGCCGGCGCTTTGGGTGACCGCTCAAACGACTTTTGTGGCCTTGCTCCTGGCTGTGGCAGGAGGGGCGTGCGCGGCTGTGATATTGGAGCAATCTCGATGGATCGAGACGTTGTTATCACCGGTCATGGTGACATTGCAGGTGACGCCGATTGTCGCGATTGCACCGCTCATCCTTATCTACGCACCGACACCGTGGATTGCGCAGTTGATATGTGCGTTTCTTGTTACGTTCTTCCCGATAATGCTGAATACGCTGCAAGGCTTAAAGAGTGCCGACAGAAACCACGCCGACCTTATGAAAACCTATAGCGCGTCCCGTTGGCAGGCTCTCGTTTACCTGAAACTGCCGTCGGCGTTACCCAACTTCTTCGCGGGTCTCAAAATTGGAGGTGGGCTTGCGTTGGTGGCGGCGGTTGTCGGAGAGTTCGCGGCGGGGCAGGCCGGCAACAATGCCGGCTTGGCCTTTCGACTGCTGGAAGCGCAATATCGGTTGAATATGCCGCGCCTGTTTGCCTGCCTCATCCTGCTCGCCCTTCTCGGAGCGGCAATCTTTCGTCTCACCTCGATAATGTCCACGCTTGCTCTTCGTCGTTGGCATGAGAGCGAACAGAAATAGCCACTGCGAAGCCTCCAAAATCCAAACCTAATGAAACGCGCATTTTCTGACGTTTGCGCTCGGGATGGCGCTGACGCCTTGATCCTGCAGGGCAATTCCTCGCTTCAAGCTGACGCTCGCCCTTCCTGCTCATCGGCAACATAACGAACGGCACGGGAATGCTGGTTTTTGTGAGGTTCTGATGAAGCAAGCGCGCGTTTTGACAGATGCCGAATTCAAGCGGCTGCTGGCCGTGGTAGCGCAGATGAAGCATGCGGGGCGAAACAGGCTTGCGTTGATGCTGTCGCACCTCGCAGGGTTGCGCGTAGGTGAGATTGCGGCCCTGACGGTGCGCGATGTTCTCGACAGCGACGGGAAGGTTCGCGAGCAACTGCGGCTGCGGGCCGAGATCACCAAGGGCGGCCATGCCCGCGTGGTGTTTTTAAATGAGAAGCTACGCCGGGAGATCGACCGCCATCGAACGGACTGGTCCGAAAATCGGGGTGCCGATGTACCGCTACTGTTGACGCAGAAGCGCACGGCGTTTTCCGCAAACACCCTCTGCCAGTTGATGGGGCAATTATATAAGAGCGCCGGTCTCGATGGCGCGACCTCGCACAGCGGTCGCCGTTGGTTCATCACACGACTTGCGCATTCCGGCGTCAGCCCCAAAGTCATCATGACGCTGGCGGGGCACCGAAACCTGACGACCACGCAACGCTACATCGATGTCCGTGACGAAATGATGAAAGCAGCGGTCGATTTGCTTTGACCGCCGCCCGATCCGACAAGGCAAAAGTTCGCTCAACGAACTTTTCTGACCGAAGCTACAGAGGTTTAGGGATCTCGATCCGCTTTGACTTCTCGCCCCAGCATCGGGTTTCGAACCCCTTCTTATCGAGGGTATGCGAACCAGTCTTCATGCGCAAACCAAGCTCGCCGAATTTTTCGACGAGGAGCTCATGCCCCTCCCGCATCTTTTCCGTTCGGTCATCGTCACCGTTTGCGAACGTGCTTTCGCCTGACAGCTCTTCCAGAACCATGTTCCACGAGGTCATAGTCGAGTAGCCGAGTGAGATGGCTTGCAGCACAAGATAGGTGTCTTCGCCATGTGTGCGGAAGCTGGAATCGGGCAGCAAGAGCGGGCGTTCGTCCTTCGCAAAGTTTCGGACAACGATCATGCTGCCTTTAAGATCAGTGTTTTTCTTGAAGACGTGATTGGACGCATACGGATTTCCGGGGCCATTAAGCTCCTTGTTGAACGGAACCTTCCGTCCATAGATCGGAGCAAAAACATCGACGCCATCGTAGGCGGCTTTTCCCTTCGCTGCCATTTCCGCAAAGAGCCGATAACTGCTGTTATGGCTTTCCGCCTGCATCAGTACGGCATCGTCATCCATGACGATGCCCCAATCGAAATCGCTCTCATAGAGCTGCTTTAGGCATTCGATGCGGTTCTCGATAAGGATACGTGGGCCGACGCGCGTGATGCCGCCGCCATGCTCGGCAAGTAGACCAAGCTCCTTGCTGGCGGCAACTTCCCCGTCAGTCCAATTGGACGCAATGACATGAACCGGAATATCGGTCATGCGCCGCCACCATTCGAGTTGCCATTCGAAATCGAATTTCCGGTCGGCTCGGTGTCCGGGATCATCAGGCAAAAAACTCGTGATGAAGGCACCGAATGCGCGTCTGCTGGAGGACGGCGTGGCCGGGAATATGGTCTTTGCGCGTCTGTTCTTATCGATCAGCTTGTAGTTTCGGGGCCGCGGCTCGGACGACGATGACGATGCGACTGGCGTGGTTAAAACTGGTGATTTCGATGGATTTCTCCCTTTCGGACCTGATGGCGGCGTGGGAGAAACCGGCGGCGGAACCAGCGCGGCGACAAAATCCTCGCATACTTGGGTCCGGGCCATAGAAACCCCGAGGACCATCGGAGAGACATATTCCAAGTGATCGCCGCCTTCAAATGTGTGGTCGATGCAAAAAGCTGCGTCGGCAACATCGCTGTCGGCGATATAGCCGGCCAGGTCTTCGCCATAGGCGGAAGCGGTTTTCCAGAACGCAGCGATGTCGGCCAGCGAAAGCTCCATCTGCGCGTCAAGCGCAGTTGTCGGCGCGGCGAAATCCAAAAAGGGATAGGACAGTCCAGAATATCCTTGTGCACTGGTGAAGCCGACTTCCAGCGCCGCGCCGTCGGAGAGCCACTGGAGACGTTTTGGCGTCGGGTCGGCGGTAAGCTGCACACCGTTGGACCTCTTGAACAAGGCGCTAGCCATGTCGAGGTTGTTGGCCGAAGCTTTCATTCCCGTGCATGTCGCCTGAAAATGACGTGTTCTCTGTCCGAGCTTCGCACCCTGCCGCAACCTTTTGTCCGAATAATCCGCGATTGGTCGAAGCACCAATCGCGTTTGTGCCGTTGCATCATCAACGATGGAAATGCCCTGATCGTCAGCCGATATGCGCCATTGGTAATCATGCTGGAATAGCTGCCGAAAGGTTTCGGCGTCGGGAAGTTCAAGGACAAGCTGCGCTTTGCCTTCCAGTTCCGGGAGGGCGTGAGCAAGCGTAACGGTGGCATTTGTGAAACGGTTTGCATCCGACAGGAAGCGCAGTTTTGTGACGGGAGCATTATCGGTTGCTTCGTTCCAGATCGCGATCAACTGGAGTTTGCCTGTATTGGACGGCTTGCACGTGCCGACGATCAGGTCGACTGCCCGAAACAGCGGATAGAGTGGGCGACCGGCAAGCGGATGGTCGTCGGGCTTCCTGTTGCCAGCGACTTCGAGCAGATACTTGTCGATGGTCTTTTGATCGTCCTCGTCGCGGACATGCACAAGGAAGGTCTGGCCGCCTTCGGAAAACAGCAGGGAGCGATGGAAGCCGTCGGCAAGCGCCACGCCCGGCAGGGCCTTTTTGACGATACGCGACTGCTTTAATTCGCTGGTGATCATGTCGAGCCGGGAAGACCGGAGCTTTTGCGCTTTAGTGGCCGCTGGACGTGCGAAGTGATACACCGCATCTTTGTACCGCCCGGAAATGCCGCCACCGTCTGCCAGCCATTGGCTCAACGGAGTGTTGCCTTTGATTTCTGATGCAAGTCTCAGAACGTTGCTGATCTCGCTACGCCAGCTTTTGCTGCGGTCTTCCGAAAAGACAAGTTCAGTCAGGCCGTTATAAGGGTTTTCCTTGGTGACCTTGCTCAGCGTCTTGCCGCGATCATCAAGAAATTCCTCGAACGCCGACATGTCGCGGCGGATTTCTTCGCCGAACTCAAAAAGCTTCTCCAGAGCCGCGTACAGCAGCTTTTGGCCCTCGTTGTCGTGCTTTTCGAACGCGTCGGCGGCGTCGATCACGCTCCGAAATTGGTTCTTGTACTGATCGAGAACGGAAACGATTGGTTCTTTCTTAACGGCTTTGCCCATTGGATGCTCGCAATGATTTCATCAACTTTCCTGCAATCAAGCCGTGCAGGTCTTAAAAAATTGCAGCGGGTCAACCGGACAAGGATCTTAAGGTTATTCAATGCTTTCCACGAAATCTCCGCATGCCGTCTACACGCCATCGATCACCGCCGAATTCGCCAAGATCGGGCATTCACAGCACCTGAAGCAAAACTACTCATTCCATGAGCGAGACCTGAATTTTCTCGACCCGAATAGCAGCCTATTCCACTATCCCTATGCGCTCTACAGCGCAGGACAAGCCGCCAAGAACGACAGCGCAGCAAAGCACACAAGCTCGGTCAGCGCTCGTGATAAAAGCAAGACGACGATCATAGGAGACAGCGGCGGTTTTCAAATCCAGCAGGGGACCATCGAATTTACAGGCGACGAAACATGCGAACGCATGCTGCGCTGGCTTGAAGGGCACGCCGATTTTGCCATGTCGCTTGATTTCCCGACCGGGGGCATCTCGCCCGGAAATCTTGTCGCACACGTGGCTCGGCTCATCGCCGATGGACACCCTCTCCAAGCGCAGAGCGCTGCCAACGGCCTGTCAATGGATTTCAACGCATGCCTGATGCAGTCGCTGCTCAATCTCAACTACTTCTTCCAGCATCGCGCGCCGGGTGCGACGACGAATTTCCTCAACGTCCTTCAAGGGCGCACCGAGCGCGAAAGCAAGGTCTGGTACGATGCAGTGAAGGGCTACCGGCTGGAAGGGTGGGCATTTGCGGGGGCGCATCAGAGTGCATTCTCGATGACCATGGCCCGTTTGCTCGACATGTATGATGACGGCTTGTTGCAGAATGCCCGGTGGATACACTTCCTCGGCATTTCCACGCTTGAGCCGGCCTACCTGTTCACGACAATCCTTCGCTGTCTGCGTCGGTTCAACTCGGACATCGGCATCTCCTTCGACACATCGAGCCCATTTCTTTCAGCAGCCAACTTCAACATGTATGTTTCGTTCCGGTTCGACAAGTATGGCTGCGCTCTAACACCGCTGCCGTTCGCCGAACATGCGCGCACCGACGATCATAGGACAATCAATGAGATGGCGCGTGACCTAGCGAGAGAGGTCACAATAAAGCGTGCCGGTATACCCGAGTTTAGTTTCACGCCGCTCCCCGTCGCGACGGCCATCGGTTCAAAGGTGACGGTTGCCGAGATTTGCGAGATTCGGGATGGCAAGCTGCGTGTTACTACGGATGGTGTTTGGATTTTGATGAACCACAACGTCGAGGTCTTCAAGCGGGCATTCGAGGCCCTCAACCGCAGCTTTGATGAAAATCCGCTGGATGATGATATGCCGGTGCATGTGCGTGCGGCCAAGGTCGCTATCGAGAAGATTTTCGAGGAAAGGGTTTCGAAAGGTACAATTGCCGCAAGGGATTTGTTGAGGGAATGCACCACTGTGCTAGACGTGTTTGCTGAGCTAAGGAACTAACAATTGGTACAACTGGCCCGTCTTCTATGCGGTGGGCGCTGCGATAATCGTGAAAATGCTGATCCTGCAATCGTCGCGAATATCGCACGCAAAGCCTGTTTAAAACTTGAAATGTTTGCGACAGGCCGGTTTGCAAAAGAGGCTTATCCTAGGCTTCCGGCAAATCGTTCGGCTAGCCGGTCCCGTTTGAACGCATCTGCAACAAGGTCTACAAATGCCCGCGTTTTGGCCGGCAAGTGCGTACGCGAGGCATAATACAGCGAAATCGCCCCTGCATCGGAATACCAATGCGACAGAAGGCGAACGAGATTGCCGCTCTCAAGCTCCGGTAAAACGTCGGGCATTGTAAGCATTGCCACACCGAGGCCGAGCTTTGCCGCTTCGCGCATCGCGGCCGGGTCGTTGACGATGATCGTTTCGGGTAACGTCGCGATCATTTCGGCACCTGCGGCATTCCGCATTGCCCAATGTCGGATGCGGCCAGTCCGGAGCGAACGCATGACGATCCCCTCGAATTGTGAGAGCTGGGCGGGATCGGCTGGCGGTGTGCGCTTAGCCATATAGGCTGGGGACGCTACGGCAATTATGTGGGCGGGTGCCAGCGTTCGGGCAACGATGCCGGGTGCAAGATCAAAGCCCCCGCCGATTGCCACGTCATAGCCTTCTGAAACTAGATCAACCGGGCGGTTCTCAAAATGCCATTCCGGCCTAATGAGCGGGTATCGTTGCAGCAATTCCGGTAACAGCGGCAGAATATGCGTGACGCCGAAAGTAGGGCTAAGGCTAACTTTCAGCACGCCGGCCGGCTCGGACACGCCGGATGAAACATCAATGATCGCCGTTTGCAGTGCGTCGAGACTCCCTCGGATTGACTGGAAGAAACGTTCGCCGGCTTCGGTCAATACAAGTTTGCGGGTCGATCGCTGGAACAATCTTACGCCGAGGTTTCTTTCCAGCATCGCCACGTTGCGGCTAACGGCAGCCGGCGTCAACGCCATGCGCCGCGCAGCCTCCGAAAAACTAGAAGTCTCGGCGCTTTTGACGAAGCTTTCGAGATTGGCCAGTGTCTCCATATGTCCTTCAACGATTGCTTGAAACAGGAACAAGACATTACCAGCTAATCAAAACAAAATAAACCGACCATCTTTGCTCCATCGAAACCACAAACGGAGTGAAGACAGTGACCAGTATTACCCATCGCCTAACCGGCAAGACTGCCCTTGTAACCGGCGGTTCGCGCTCAATCGGCGCAGCAATCGCAAAGCGTCTTGCCGCCGATGGCGCGGCAGTCGCCATCACCTACAGCGCCTCGCCCGACAAGGCTGCCGCTGTGGTCGCCGAAATCGAAGCAGCCGGTGGCCGCGCCATCGCCATTCAGGCCGATGCCGGCGATCCGGCCGCCGTCCGCGCCGCAGTCGCAAAAACCGAAGAAACCTTCGGCTCGATTGACATCCTCGTCAACAATGCCGGCATTGCTCTTGGCGGGCCGATCGACGAGATCAAGTTCGAGGACTACGAACGGATGATCGCCGTCAACGTCACCGGCGTCTTCGTTGCCACGCAGGAAGCAGCACGTCGCATGAAGCCCGGTGGGCGCATCGTCCATATCGGCTCGTCCATGACCCGCTATGCCGCCTTCCCGACGGCCTCGCTCTATACGCTGACCAAGGGCGCTGTTGCCGGCTTCAACCGCAGCTTGGTGCGTGACCTCGGGCCGAAGGGCATCACCGTCAACACCGTCCATCCCGGCCCGACTGACACCGACATGAACCCCGATGGCGGCCCTGTCTCGAAGATCGTCGGCCCCGGCATGGCGATCGGCCGCTACGGCAAGGATTACGAGATCGCCAGTGTCGTCGCCTATCTCGCAAGCCCCGAAGCAGCGTTCGTCACTGGCGCGGATATCCTCGCTGACGGCGGCTTCACCGCCTGATCTGCCCCCGGCGCTCCAATGCCGGAGCGCCGGTTCCCCCTCACTCAAAGGAGAACCAGCATGTCTATCGGTATCATTGGAGCCGGCAATATCGGCTCGGCCTTCGCCCGTGCTCTTGCACGTAACAGCATTTCCGCAACCATCGCCAACAGCCGCGGCCCGGCCTCGCTTGCCGTACTCGAAACGGAACTGAAGCCTTTCATCAAGGCGGGCACTCTTGAAGAGGCGGCCAGCGCCGACATCGTGCTGGTCGCCGTCAACTGGTCGAAGCTCCCCAAGGCGCTGGCCGGCCTGCCGGACTTTGGTGGTCGCATCGTCATCGACGCCAACAATCCTATCGAAGCGCCGCTGTTCAAGCCGGCTGAGCTGAATGGCCGTCTTTCCACCGAGGTCTTCGCCGATCTCGTTCCCGGCGCACGTGTGGTCAAGGCATTCAACCATCTGCAACCGCACCTGCTATCCGGCGATCCCAAAGCCGAGGGCGGCTCACGCGTCCTGTTTTATTCCGGTGACGACGCACGGGCGAAGGCGGAAGTCGGTGCGCTGATCTCCAGACTCGGCTTCACCGGCATCGATCTCGGCCCGGTCTCGGTCGGCGGCAAACTGGTGCAGTTCCCCGGCGGTCCGCTACCCGCCCTCAACCTCGTCAAGTTCGGTTGAAACATCGCAGGCGAGCCGGAGAACGACCCTTCTTCTCCGGTCTGCCCTGCTTTTTACCAAGGAATCCTCCTATGGACATGCCAGTCTCCCGCAGTATTTCGGCAAGCCACGCGGACAGCAAACCGCTCGCCTCATGGGCCGCAGTCACCAGCATCGGCGTCGGCGCTTTCGCTCTTGTTACCACCGAATTCCTGCCCGTCGGGCTTCTGCCGCTGATCGCGGCTGACCTTGGCATCAGCGAGGGGACGGCCGGACTGATGGTAACCATACCCGGCTTTCTCGCGGCAATCGCAGCGCCGATGACCCTCGGATTTGCTGCGCGCTTCGATCGCAAGCGTGTGCTCATCGCGCTGCTGATGCTGCTCGTCATCTCCAACGCCATCGTGGCAACCGCTCATGGCTTTGCGGCGTTGATGTTCGGCCGGGTGCTGCTCGGAATTGCGGTCGGTGGTTTCTGGACAATCGGCGGCTCACTCGGCCCACGTCTGCGCCCCGGCGCAGAAGGACCGCGTGCAACGGCTTTGATCTTCTCCGGTGTTTCGCTTGGCACCGTCGCGGGTGTTCCCGCAGGCGCCCTGATCGGTGACCTGTTCGGCTGGCGCACCGCATTCCTGCTTGTGTCGGGTGTCGCACTGCTTGTCGTGGCGGCGCTCCAGTTTCTGCTGCCGGCCATCCGGGCGCAGAAGGGTTCGGGATTGAAACAGGTTCCAGACGTGTTGCGATTGCAACGAGTCCAGATCGGTCTGACGGCAGCCGTGCTTATCTTCGTCGGGCAGTTCGCGGCCTATACCTACATTACTCCCTTCCTCATCGGCGCAACCGGGATTGATACGGGCACACTCAGCATGGTGCTACTCGGCTATGGCGCGGCGGGGTTCGCCGGAAACCTGTTCGGGGGCTGGGCTGCTGGCCGGAACTTCGTTTTTGCCCTTGCCTGCACCGCCTTTCTGATCGCCTTGTCTGTCGCGGGACTGTTGCTGGCCGGCAGCAACACGCTTGCCGCAGTCGCTTGGGTTGTCGCCTGGGGGTTCGGTTTCGGCATGCTGCCGATCGCCATGCAAACCTTCCTGTTCACCTCCGCGCCCGACCGGCTGGAAAGCATCGCCGCGCTCTTTGTTTCGATCGCGCAGCTTGCTATCGGGCTTGGCGCACTGGTCGGCGGCCTCGCGGTCGACAACTTCGGCGTGCCGAGCGCTCTCTGGCTTGGTGCTGCAAGCGCATTGCTGACCGCAGGCCTCATCGCATCAACCACCAAAACTTATTGACACACGAGGCAGGGCGATCGGCGCTAGGCGTGCGGACTATCGCCAACGTCCGTTGCAAAACCCAGCCCTTGTGGCCGAGTTTTGCAACGAGCCTGAAGAAGGTTAAGACTTCTTCAGGCCTAAGCCGACACCCTTACAGGAAAATCGGGTATCAAATGCTTTCGTGTAATCTGTATCGGCTTTGAGAAGCTTCACCTTCACGAGTTCGTCGGAAAGCCACTTGTAACGTTCGGCGGTCATGCAGCCGATGCCCTTGTCGAGCGCATCGCCGCTATCCACGATCCCGTATTGCTTCATCTTGTCGATGGCATATTCGATCTGGCCATCTGTCATTTCGGGGTTGGTCGCTTTGATCAGCGCGTTGGCGGCTGCGTTATCCCCGTACAGGTAGTTGTACCAGCCCTCGATTGAGGCATCGACAAACCGCTGCACGAGATCGGGATTGCTGTCGATGAGGCTCTGTTGAACCGTGATCGTGGTCGCATAGGGCTTGTAGCCGCTGTCAGCGAGTAGGAAAATCTTGGGTTCTGCGCCGGTCTGCTTCTGGATCTCGTATGGTTCAGCGGTGATCAGACCCTGTTGAGCGGAGTTTCTATCGGCGAGAAACGGTGCGGGGCTGAAATTGTAGGGCCTATACTGCTCGTCGCGGAAGCCGCCGAAATTGGCTTTCATCCACTCGAAATACGCGCCGAAGCCGCCCTGCGTCATGAAGATCGTTTCGAGCTTGGCCAAGTCCTCGAACTTTTCGACGCCACTGTCGGAGTGGGCCAAAATGACCTGAGCGTTCTTTTGATAGAAGGCGGCGACATCAACCAAGGGAATGCCCTGCTCGACGCCAACAAGCTGTTCCTGCTGGGTGCCCAAGTAGAAATCGAGCTTGCCGGTTAGGAGAAGGGCGCGGTTCTGTGCGCCGGGACCGCCCTGCTGGATTTCAACGTCGAGGCCGTATTTGGCATAGGTGCCGTCGGCGACGGCCTGATAAAAGCCGCCATGATCGGCCTCGGCGAGCCAATCTGTGCCGAAGCGGACTTTATCGAGGGAATAGGCGGGCGAGGCGATGGAGACTGCGGAGATTGCCAGCGCGGCAACAATCGCTGCCTTGCCGGATGAGGTATGCGCGTTCATTGGAAATTCCTAATACGGAAAGATGCGGAAGTTAAACATGGTGATTGTATTGGTCGGCTGTTGGCCAAACGTTAAAGCAGATGTCGGCTGATTCCTCGCCTATCGAAATCACCAAAATTTCATCAAGTTGTCAGAGATCAGCGCGCGCAAGCACACGGGTTATCTTCCACCTCGTTCCGCGAAACCCGAGATAGCAGTGATATGCAGCATTAGGCACGGGGCCTCCCACATCTGCAAAAATAGGAATATCTGCGAACAGTTGACGGCCATCGGCAGTCATTTCGCACAAGGCATAGTTTTTCTCTGTACTTACTCTTCGGACGACCGCGATGTTTTCCCTCCGGTACGCAGGCGGCGCTTGACTGGGAAACAAGTTCGATGGACCAGTCCAAGCCACCATTTCCTCAAGTTCGCGGAAATTCCAGCGTGAAGGTGTACGTCCCTCTACAGCCGCAGCATCTGACAGTTTTTGTTCTAGGCTCTTATCGAATTTGCCAATGGCGAGATTAAACCGCTCTACGCTATGCGGATCGATATCTTCACTCGGAGTTGCGAGAATTCGGGTTTTTAGAGGTGCAAACAATGGCCCAGGTTGGACATCCCAGAGCATGCAAGCGAGATCAATGGCGCGACTTAGCTGCATGTTCAAAGGCGACAGCCGCCTACGCGCATCTTGCCCATCCACCCGACCTTGGCCATTCGCCCCACGTTCACTCCTTGCGTCGCCATCATTCGGTGGGAATGGGTCCGTCAACGGCAGCGAGGGGTGCCCAATCAGCGAAAGGAGAGCGGGGCCTGTGCTGTTCCCCGCATAAAAAATTTCTTGTTTACCCGATTGTCGATGCGTAGCCTGAAAGATGTAATATTCTCGCGTCAGTTCACGAGCACAGCCCTGCCGCGATTGCCCGCTCAGGAGTGTGCATCGAGATATCGGCACGATTTCGTAATCTTCGACAAGCTGTTGCTTCTCTTCGTCGCCTCGGCAGAAAATTGGCACTTGAGCGTCATCCTTCGCTGTTACGACCCAACTTCAAAGTACATGGATCAGCAGTGCTAAAGGCGGAGTAAATCTCTGATCGTGATTCCCCCGGCGACGGCAATGCACGCGAAAACAGAAGAGAGGAATTATTCCTCGCGATCTTTTGTCGAGCCTTTCTGATGTCGGCGAATATCTGTGACTGCCCTTCTGGCGATCTCGCTGGCGAGCTTCTGCTGGAAATCTAGCAGCGCCGGGTAGTTGTCCAACCGCATTCGTTTCAGCCGCCATGAGATTCCGCAAAGCGTGGCAAGCCCCGGCTCTCGGTCGACGGCGATGAGGTGCGAATAATAACGTGGGCTTCGTCCGAGCCATATTCGCGAGAACTCCATCTGCGAACTGGTCAACCCATCCGCCCGCAATGCCTCGTAGATGTCTTTGATCTTCATTATGCTATCTCCTTGAAACAAATATTTATTTCCAAGAAGGCGCGGCGCTAAAATGGTGCTGGATAAATAGCACGTTATTTCAGCAGGGGATTTTCAATGAAGACAAGGATGGAACAGCTACAGGCAGATATGATGACGAAGGGTGTCTTCACCCGTCACGAACGCCGCCAAATGAAATATCTGACAAAGGCCAACGAAGCTCAACGCCAATATGTGAAAGCGGCACTTCCGGCGAACCATCTGGCACGATGCTGGATGGAAACATGTGGCGAGGTCGATGATTACGGCAACATCGATTATTGCGGTGTCCCGCTTTGTCCGAGATGTCACATGCGGGAACGCGCAGTGCAAACGGGAAAGGCCATCAAGAAGATATTCTGCGATGCAGCGAACGAGGAGCTTGCCTTTGCAACGATCCTGCTGCCGCCGCAACTGGACTTCTCCGGCATGACCGATCTCGTGGAGAATGAAAAACGCCGTCTTCGCACTTTCATAGATCGCCAGCGCAAGAAGGATGCTCGCTGGGATGATTTTCATTTGTTAGGTTGGTGGGAAATTGACCGCATGAGCTTTGGTGATTTCGAAACCTGTGGCCGCAACACACGACTGGCTTTGGATGCGCTGGGCTTTCCGCTGATGGAAGCCCCGGACAAAACAATCTGGCGTCCGCATCTTCATGCAATTGTCCGCAAGGGCGGATTGACCACGGAAGAAATCGCCAGCGCCTTACGCAAGGAAACCCACACGGCAAAATATCAGGTGGATATCCAGCCATTTCGCGCATATCGCGATGCCGGCGACAATATCCAGAATATTGTCCGCTATTGCCTGAAATTCCGCATCGAATGCGACTACAAGCAGCCAGATGCTCAGGATTTCATTGAGGCAGAACAAGCCGATGAGGCAAAGCCAGCCGAACGCAATTGGTGGCCAGCCGAAGATATCCGCGCATATGTGGACTGGCTATGTCTGGAGCGATCCGGCTTTCGATCGCTTCGCGTTGTTATCGGGCAAGCCAAAGACAAATCAGCTAGCGGTGTTCAACGTGTCATGTCTTCGAGCATTTCAATTGGTGAAGAGATTGAAGACGGTGAGAAATCGACAAATGCGATGCCTGACCGTTCTGGTACTCGAAACCATATTGATCAGATGAAAGTAAATTCCGTTGTATCGGATATGAATGGGATTTTCGTTGTCGAAGACAATCGCGGTGTTTCAAGGAGTAGTGCGGATATCTGCGATGTGGGAAATGGCTTAACGCGTTTTGTGTATAATAATATTGTACAGGATACTAACTGGACTGATGCTAGCAAAAGCAGCCTCTTACAGCGACCGGGCGCTGGGGACATTCCTGCTGGTGTGATCGCTGTCAGCAAGACATCCAGATGCGCCGGAAACGTCGTTAGCCTTGCCGAGCGGCTGCGTACTATCGCGGATATGAGGCAAGCCAGTGGTGATCAACGCGGCGGTGCGACGTATTGACAAAAGTTCGTTCACCGAACTTTTCGCCTTCGTTCAAACAAACGAATAATCATCGTATACGGTCACTCCCCGCAGCGCCTCCAATGCCGGATTTTCCCGACAGGCCTGATCGAAGATGCTTCGAACTGCCTTCGATGACGGGGAGGTTACTAGTCGGGGCACATCGCCCTTGAGCGACAAACAGGCAAGCTCCGGCTCCTCGACAATCCGTCCGGTTATCGCGGCGGCTTCCAGATATGCGCTGGTCGGCAACGTCGGCGCAAAAGTCTGGTCGCGCACCAGATCGATGCCGAGCATCGGACGCAGCGCCATAATGTCGGAAATCCACAGCGGTTGAAACACTGGCCCTCCATCAGTGAGATTATGCAGCGCATCGACGGCATGCCCGCCGAGCCGGCTCCGTGTCAGTAGCATGACGGCTTTGCCATTGGGCTCGTACAGCTTTGCGACCGGCGTGAAATTCGCATTCGGTCGTGCATGCCATTGAAGGCGGCGCAGCAGGGTTTTCGGGAACATCTGCCGGTATCGTCCCGGCTCGTCCATTTCGTGGACGGTGGCAGTTTTGCCCTCGGTCAGCGCAAACAGCAAAATCGCCCGCCACGACAGCGCCGACAAATAGCTGCGCTGGTGCATTTCTCCGTCGATTTCATAACGCAGGTTCAGCGACGTGCCCTTGCGCTTGATCTTGTACAGGCGTTCCGATCCCACATGGAGGTCCGTCATGAATAACATGGCCAAGTCGAGTTGCGCCTGCGCGGGCGTCTGGTCGTGATTGTCGCGTGAATGGTTTTGCATCTGGTCTCCGCTCGATTTCGGCGGAAACAAAGTTCCAGATGGCGCAAAGGGCGAGTTCAAAGACACGACCGAACAAATGGCAGAGGTTGCGCATGCTTTCGGGGGGCGGGCCCGACGGGCGACGCATATCAAGCAGAAGCACAGAGGCATCAAGGAATGCGACCCAGCCCGAAAACAGTACCGCGCAGCGCCCCGCACCGAACGCGCGTCCATGGCGCTCTTTGACAGCGCTCCACTATCGCCGGAACGCACGAAGGCCATGGGATCATACTTGATCCCATGGCCTTCGGATGCTTGCCCCGTAAAACTGCGCAGTTTATGCGGACTTGCGCAGCATCTTGCCGCGTTCGACGGCGGCGGCGGTCAACTGCGCGTCGAGTTCGCCCGCGCGCACCGCCTCGATCAGCGTGTCGATGACTTTCGGCAGCGCCGAAAGCTCGCCGATCTCGACAGCGTTCTTGTCCTTCGCGAACTCGATGGTCTTGCCCGCATACCGGATCGCGAAAAACACCTTGCCGTTGCCATCGGTGAACCAACCCTGACGCACGCGCTTGAGTGCTTCGACCTCGACACGGACGCCTTCGGCGTTCTTCTTGCGCACGACATGCATCAGTGTGAACGCCTGACCGGCGACCTTCGCCTCTGCCATCTGCTTCTGCTCGGCCAGTGCGGCAATCATCTTCTCCCGTGAACGCTGCACCGGGTCGGCGGCAGCACGTACCGGGACTGCGGAGGTGAGCTTGAGAGCCTTGAGGTGAGACATGCTGTGATCCTTTCCGAAACCGTTGAACGTATTTCCCGGATACAGCCGTCCGCCAAAAGGTCGAGCGAAGAGTTGCGGCCTCGCAGTTCGCACCCTCCAAGCCTTATTTCCAGTCGTCCTGGCGGACGGTAAGCAACTGTGGATCTGGCCAAAGCGCACGCCGTTTTGGTAGCTGTATGGAGGATCCATGAAGACGCACACTGTGGTAACGGTCGGCTTCTGAGTAGCGGCCTTCCAACTCATCAGGATCAGAAAAGTTGACAACATATTCGGGTGTCACATTTATCCACCCGTTGTCGTAGAGCTTGTGGTGGGTTGAACACAGAGACAGACCATTCCGTGGGTCTATTCTGAGATGAGGCTGGGCAGAAGCCCAGCGGACGATGTGCGCGGCCTCCAATCCTTCCGGGAAAGTCAGACCACATATACAGCACTTCCAGTCGTAGGCATTTAAAACTGCCCGCCTAAACACGCGCTGCCTGTTGCCCCTCGATAAAATCTTGGTGTATTTCTCTGAGGCGACGGTCGGGTCAACTGCGAGTTCTTCCGCAATGCCTTCCAACTCCGCAATGTTTAGATCAGAAAATGGATTATCGACGGAACTCCAGTCAAAGGCAAAAACCTCATCTAAATCGGCATCATGGCCTGGCCTTCCCAGATAGCCAGCGCCCTGAAGGCCTGTACTTTTTGAAAGTACCAAGGCGGTCAGTCGTGGAAGACCTTCCTTTATGCAGTAGTCCTGAATCGGTTCGAGCACATACCGTATCGGGCGATGGTGTATGCCGATAGAGCGAGCCGCGTCACCGTAGGTGGTCGTCTTTTTGTTCTTAGCCAATACGACAAGCACCGGCCAAAGTCGGCCAGCGCGTTCTTCATGGTCAACGTTGGGATTGCTCAATTCAAACTCCTCCTGCCGGGCGACCGACGGCGCATTCGTGCAACAAGCTTAGAAGTTGCGAAGGCTATATGGCATGCGCGTAAACGCAACCTTGATAATTTTGTCATGTTGGAGAATGCCACGTTAAAGAGCACTGGATATTCGAAAGACTAACGCCACTATTGCAGGATCGCAGTTCGGCCATGCTCCTGACGTTGCGAGCGTCGAGGATTAGCGAAACAGTTGCAGGATATTCTCGGCGTTGCTGTTGGCGATCTGCAAGGACTGGACGGCAAGCTGTTCTTGCGTCTGGAGAGCTTTGAGCCGTGTGGATGCCTCGTTCATGTCGGCATCGATCAGACGGCCAATGCCCTTGTCGATGCTGTCCATGAGGGTCTGCACGAAACTCGCCTGCATGTCGATGCGGATTTTGACTGCGCCGAGGGTGCTCGCCCCGGAGATAACTTTTTGCAGCATGGCATCGACGCCGGACAGGTAATTGTCGAGGCTGTTGGCGGGAACGGTGATGTCTACGTCGAGAATGTCGAAGTCCGGCGCGGGGCCGATATTGTCCGTGACATTGCCGATGACCAGCGAGGAGCGATAGCCCATATTGGGATAGAGCGCCGGATCGACAGTGAAGACAATGGCTCCTGCGCTCTGCGAAACGATCAGCCCCATGCCGCTGACTGCCGCGTTGAGCACCGAGGCCAGATCGGAAGCCGAGTTTATCCAGCCATCCGACGTGCCGAGCGTTGCGTCCACCAGAGCGCGGTCGACTGTGACGGTCCGCTGGGTATCGCCGTCGATGCTGAAATCGAACGAGAAGGCGACGTCGCGATAGACCTGAAACGGTGAGGTGAAGGCAAATTGATCCGTTGCATAGCCGCCGAAGATGTCCGCAGCCGAGGACAGTTCAAGGCCGCCGGCGTCGTTCCCGGCCAGATCGGATTGTACGTTAGAAATGGCGATGCTCGATCCCGGATGACCGCTCGTTTCCGCCGTTATGATGAAGAAGGTGCCGCCACCACTCCCGCCGCCACCGATTTTACTTGCTATTCCGGCCTCGGCAAAGGCCTGCATCAAGACGCTATAGTAGTCGAATTCGTCATGGATCGTCCCGTCAGAACTGCTGAGCGCAGCATCGATCGTCGATTTGCCGATCGTGACGGCATGCGTATCCCCTACCGACAAAGCGCTGGCATCAATGGTGATGTCGAAGGTGATCTTGTCCGTGCCGGCCAGCGTGAGCGGCCCGGTCATCGCCCATCGCTGGTAGCCCCACGAGGCATGGGCGCTTAGATCGGGATTTCTGAACCCGCCGATATCCCCGAGCGACCGCGGGTCTTTCTGCAAGGCCCCGCCGCCGCCGACATTGAACAAGCTGATATCGGCAACGTCGATGTCCGTGGTGCCGACCCGTACCGAGCCATCAGCAGAGCGGATGAAGGATGACGTGATGCTCGTCGGCAGTGACGACAGTTCCCACAGGTTTTCCGGCGCGTCCGTGTTGAGCCAGTTGACCCCGTTGAAGCTGGCCGATGTGGCGATGGAAAGCAGTTGATCCTTGAGTTGGTCAAGCTCGGTCTGGATTTTACCCTTGTCCAAGCCGTCTTCTTTGGCAGCTACCAGCTTTGCCCGGAACTCGCTGAGAACATCAATCGTGCTTTCCATGCCTGCGTAAGCGACATCGACCTTTGCGGCACCAAGGCCCAAGGCGTCCGACACGGCGGAGAGCGCCATATTGTCCGAACGCATCGTCGTGGAGATCGACCAGTAGGCGGCATTGTCGGCTGCGGTTTGCACCCGCAATCCCGAACTCACCTGCCGTTGTGTGTTGGCCATGTTCGCGCCGATTGTTCGCAGCGTTTGCAGCGCGGCCATGGCTGCCATATTCGTCAAGATGCTGGTCATGGTAACCGTCCGAGCCCATGCGCTGGCTTGCAGTCCGCGTCAACGGTCTGCTTTGAGCCAGCAATGAAAGGACACTTCTACGGTTAACCACAAAGGGTGCCCGCTATAATGGCGGGACCGTCACCCTAAGAACGAGGCTACTCTTACCTCAGGGCTGCCCGACGGGAATCGAGCATTTTCATCAAAGTTATTGCATTAAAGAGAGTTAACAGGAAGTTAACGACGACGAAATCTACGGAGCGCTGATACTCGGGAGTTTCGGTATGACGCTCGAAACCAATTCGAACTCCGGCTCGAAGCCAGCGATAAGCTCCAAGAACCTTTTCTCGATTTCGTCTGCGTTGCGAATGTCGCCGACAGCGATGGAATTCTCCCGCAAGAACCGTGAATAGAGGCGCCCCTTGTCAGAGGCTCCGACCGGGAACTGAATTCGTTCCAAGCCTTTCGCAGATGCTGCCGCCCTGATCGCCTCGATAATCCCCTTTCGAACTTTATGGTCTGAAACAGGGCCAACTTCCGCATGCAGTTTGAGGTGCGCCGCCGTTCCGTCATTGCTGGCCCGTATCTCCACCCACGCGATTAGCGGATAGCCTGCCCACCAGTTTTCGCAGCCGGACCATGCGTCCTGGGTTTTATCCAGTTCTTCTCGCCACCGCGCAGGCAGAAAACTCACAAGGCTTTTCTCATGGCTTGAATATTTGAATTCGTGCTTGCCGATCCTGACTGTCTTCCCGCGCTCGGGCTTGTCGCCAAACAAACGAAAAACAGCGACTGCAAAACCCGAGTCGAGGCGATCTCTCTTGATGAGATCCAGCACTTTCTTTTGATCCCGAAAAAGCTGTTGGGCCAGATCGTGCGTTTCAGAGTGTCCTTTGCTCATGTCGGTAAGCGCGGCCTCCCGTCAGGCGTCTCTGCATCCGTCAGCCGAATTCGCGTCCCGTCAAGTGTTTTTGCACTCGGCAGAAAATTTACATCTTGTTAACCGAACGGGCCGCAGTAATCTCAATGTACAAAGCGGCGATTTGCGCCGTGTCTTCTCAACCTATTCCCGCAAGCCGAAGCATTACGCCGACTTAGCCGTTTACACCCCGATCGCCTCGCGCTCGAACCTCTCCGCCTCTGGTGTTAGCGGTCCGACGCAAAGGAGGCGGTCATGCAGGACGATTTTCCCGGCAATCAACATTCATCGGGTCCGGTGCGGGCCTATTCCTATGTGCGTATGAGCACTCGTAAGCAGCTTCGCGGGGATAGCTTGCGTCGGCAGCTTGAGCGCTCGAAGGCGTTTGCGGACGAACACTCTCTGCTTCTGGACGACAGCTTGCAGGACTTGGGTGTCAGCGCGTGGAGGGGCAGAAATTTCAGGACCGGCGCGCTCGGTCGGTTCCTCGCGATGGTCGAGAGCGGGCAAATCCCCAAAGGCAGCTACCTGCTGATCGAAAGCCTCGACCGGCTATCAAGAGAAGCGGTACCGGATGCGCTGACGCTGTTTATGGCGATTATCAATGCGGGTATCGTCATCGTGACACTCGGCGAGGACCGGCAGATTTACAGTCGCGACCGGCTTAATGGGGATTGGACCAAGCTGATCATCGGGCTTGCGGTGATGTCGCGCGGTCATGAGGAAAGCCAGACGAAGAGCGAGCGTATCAGCGCGGTCGCCAAGCGCAAACGGGAACAGGCCCGCGAAGGTAAGGGCCATATCACTAGCATCACACCCGCATGGATAGATGCTAAACGGATCGACGTGAACCGATACGAGTTCACGCTGAACCATCACGCGGAGACGGTGAGGGTAATCTACGAGATGGCAACGCGCGGGCTCGGCTCGACGGTGATCGCACGTAAACTCAATGCGGATGGCGTTCCGGCCTTCAAGAGCAAGGACGGCTGGTATCAGAGCATCATCAAGGCGCTGCTTTCACGGCCTGATGTTATCGGCACGTTCCAGCCGCATCGCATACAGGACAGCAAGCGAGTGCCGGATGGCGACGCAATCGAGAACTATTTCCCCGCCGCCATCGACAAGGACTTGTTCCTGCGCGTGCAGGCCATGCGCAGGAACCCCGGCAGACCGGGGCGCAAAGGCGACACGTTCGCTAATCTGCTCACTGGCCTGTGCCACTGCGCCCATTGCGGCGGACCGATGACGATGAAAATGAGCCGGATCAGAGGTAACGAAAACGGGCGCTATCTCGTATGTGCAAACTATGTGCGCGGGCATCGCTGTATCGAGGGCAATAGGCATTTCCGCTACGAGCCGTTGGAGGCAGTCATCCTCGATCATGTGAAGGAGATCAATCTGGCGGAAGTGTTGCAAGCGGCACGGTTCGCCACCGTTCTTGATGCAATCGACGAGACCATTGCCGCGCTGACACTGCAACTGGAAGGACTGCGCAAAAAAGAACAGCGGCTCGCGTTAGCCATTGAGGACGACAGTCTGCCGCCGGACGCCATTATCGATCTGCTCAAGGCGAGGCAGAGCGAACGCCTTGCCGTCGAGGCCGAGCTACGGCACCACCAGGCAGAACGTCAGCGCCAGTCAATCCGGCACGACAACCCCACCAACATGGGCGATCGCATCGCCAAGCTGCGAGTGGCGTGGGAACAAGCGGAAGGAGCCACACGCTACGAACTGCGCTCCGAAGCTCACGCCGCGATCCGGGAGCTTATCACCGAGATCAGTTTCGACAGCACCAGCCATTCGGCGGGCGTCGTCGTCGAAAACGGCGTGTCCGCCTACAGGGTCAAAGACGGACAGATCAGCGGGCTGTTCCGGGTATTTGCGGCGTGAACATCTGGAAATCGGTGGGCGTCCCCATGCGAAAAGTTCGCTCGAACGAACTTTTCCGCCTGAATATCGGGAATGCCGCAGAGAGCCCGGATTAAGCAATCCAACCAACGTCAATCGTTCTTCGCTCTTTTCGACATTGCGAGAACTGCGTTCTTCGTCTTCTCGTCGTCAAAGAGGCAAGTCTCCAGTCCTTTTGCTCCCGCGAAATCGCAATTCAGGACGTTGATCGCGTCTCGGAAATCCGCGTTCTTAAACGTCGCATCGACAAATGACGTTCCTTCCAGATCTGCTTGGAAGAAGGGCGGATAATATGTCTGCTGAAAGGCTGGTGGCTCTTGGTCATCGTGCCAGACCCCCAATTCGTCGGGGTGCTCAGTTGTCCATTCCAAATGGGCGCCTTTGAAAACTGCCCCCGACAAATCGGCGTAGTCGAAGTTGCAGTCCTTCAGCTCCGCAAACACAAAGTTCGTGCCGAATCCAGCGAAGGGGTTGAACTTGGAAAAGATGACTTCGCGACAATCGACGGAAGCAAGATCGACCCTCAACAGCTTCATCCTGCCGCGGCTACCCGAACCCCAATCCCCATCATAAAACGTGGCACCCCTGATGCTCTTGATGTCGTGGCGCGGAAAAGAGAAGTCCGATATTTCCATACCGGAAAAGTCAATGCTCGTTATGCCAAGTCGATTTATTCTGCGGACAGCTCCCCCAATGCGGAGCTTTCCTTCCTCGGTGTCCCATTTCTTGTAGTCGTCGATAATCTCCTGCTGCCGTTGGCGTTCCTGTCTACGCTCCAGTCTGCGCACAAAGGACGCAACAAAGATGCCGAATACAAAGACATCAAACAGCATCCCATTGAACTCAACGAAAACGCCTGGGAGAAAGTCATCACGCCAACTCGGCTTCACAGCGTACAGCACGGCGACGACAGTAATTCCGACCGCCAAGATTCCCCAGGAGAGGAGGATTATGGGGTCTTCAAGCTCACGCTTCCACCAAAGCCGAATTCGAGATGCCACGCTTTTCATCCGGCGAGTGATTGATCGCATCCGCTTCATAGGCAGTTCCTCCAGACTTCGCAGCGGCCCTCGGGCCGCGCCGCAGAAGCCATCAGCCGCAAGGCTCAGCCTATCCGGCTCGTTTCGTTGTATACTGCTTTACGATTTGTTGCTCCGTGGACCCGTCCTTGCTGCCCCGCTTGAGTTCCTCGATGCGCTTTTCGAGAAGCTTGATTTCAGCGTAGGCATCGTCATCCAATAGGACAGGCTCATTGGCATAGTCCTCTTGTCCGGGCCGGAGGAAGTCCTTGATCTGCTCGGTATTAACCTGCGCATAGTGCTTGTCGATCATCGCAAGCGATGTACGGGTATTGCGGGCAACGTGGTGGACAGAGACGTTGTTGGCGAGCATCTGCGAGATGTAGAAGTGCCGGAACGAGTAAGAGGTGCGACGAACGCCGCGATTGTCCTTTTCCAAGCCAGCCGCGATCAGAAGCGCATTCAGGCTCCTCTTGAATGATAGGATGCGATTGCCTCTCTCGTCCGCGAAGACTGGATCGCCATCTTGAGGTTCGCGTCCCATATCGTTGACGAACAGGTCCCAAAGCATGCCGAGAGCCGACAGCGCACCGTAAAGCGGTACGGCGTTGCCGTGCTTGCTCTTGCCGTGAACCGCCAAGCGAGCATCTTGTTGGTAAAGTGGTAGGTGCCGTGTTTCCCGGAAAAGCGAGATGTCCCCCCAGGTCAGATTTTTTGCCTCTGTTGGTCGGAGGCCGGAATTAGCCATGAGTTCGATATAAGCGTGCAGCCGAACACGATCCGCGCGAATGCCTTCTGTGACAGCTTTTTGTGTCCAGACACGGCCATCCTTCGCCTTGATGACCTTGAGTTTCGCATGATGCTCGTTAATCCGCTCGATGCTTTTGGCGATCAGCTTCTCGTATTCCTCCGGTTTGAATCCGGGACGGCGATTGTCGGGCCTTTTCTTCGCTTCGACAGTTGGCAACTCCAAAGGCTTACAATAGCCCCATCGTGATGCCTGACGGAAAAGCTCGCGGATGATGACCATTTCGCCTTTCATGGTTGCCAAAGCAGCGACTTTGCGCGGGGCAGCGCGGGAGAAGACGCGACCGTCTTCCCGCTCGCATCGGATTTTCTCGATCTTTGATCCCGGCCCCGTTGTCCAATAGGTCTTTCGCCATTCCAGATAACGTTCGACATCCGCAGTCGTGATGAGGTCGATTGCCTTATCCCCGAAATAGGCGACAGGAAAACGCCGGATGATCGGAGGCCAAAAGGTCGGGTGATATTGGCTGCGTTCGTCACGCTCCGCTTCCGCACAGACCTTTTCGATAAACTCCTCGGCGACCTCATTGAAAGCATGCTGGACCAGCGATAGGCCCTGCTTGTGCCGATACTTCTGCTCGTGATAAATCTCGTTCGCCCGCTGTAGCGCGGCATCGTAGTCGGCAATGCCGAGCGATTTCTTGATCTGCCTGCCGCCTAGCGAATAGCGCATGGACCAGTTTCGGGTGCCTTCACGCTGGAAAAGTGTGAAGGGGGCGTTTGTCGGTTCGGCGGTGCGCTGCAACATAACCTGGGCTCCAATGGAGTTACTTCGGTCGGAGCACTGCGCTGGAACTGCGCTAGCTCCGAGACCGAGCCCGGAAACGCTACATTGAAATCATTGAGAAATTCCGAAGGATATGCGCTACTGAGCTAGGACTGAGCTAGCTTATTTCCAGCGCGTGCGAGGACAAGCAAAAACTGATAAATCAACAAAATCAAGTAGTTCAGTGGCGCACCCGGCAGGATTCGAACCTGCGACCTTTGGAATCGGAATCCAACACTCTATCCAGCTGAGCTACGGGTGCAGCGGTCACGCTTGAATCGCGTGCAGCGGTTGGTTCATACCCCAGCTTTCTTTCCGCATCAATGTCTAAAAATCAAAGATTTGCGAAACCTTGCCTGTTTTCGGGCGGGTAAGGGTTGTGGCCTGTTGCAGGCGGTGGCCGCGGGCTTTTTATCGTGTCGGGGGCGATACGGTGTTTGACGTATTGCTTTTTGCCGAAATAGGCTTTCCCTTATAAGTAGTATGTTATTGCCGGTTCCGGCCGCTGTTTCGCTCCCTTTGCAAAGAGGCGGCCGCATTGTCGCAAAACCCTTTGCAGCAAGGTGCAGGAAGCGGCCCTATCGCGTTAAAATTGGCGGGTAAATAGTCATACTTTTTTCGTTGATCAGGCACTGATCTGAACAGTGTGTTTGGTCTTCCGGCGATTAACTGTCAAATTATTATACAATATTAGTATCATCTACATTTATTTGGGATACAGTTTCGTGACGTTGTCGGTTATGATTTCGGCAAGGTAAGGAACGAATCAGGCGGGGGATCGGATGGCTTTGCGACTGGCACATAGCAACGGGCCGCGAACGGAAAAGGCCGAAAACGGCGGCGCCGAAGCGGCGCCTGTTGTGGCGATCGACTATGGGTTGCTGACGACGGCGATCAGCTATCACCTGCGGCACTCGCAACTTGCCGTGGCAAACGGTTTTGCCGATGTGCTGGCGGAGCGGGGATTGCGGCCGGCGGATTTTTCCGTTCTCGTCATTGTCGGCGGCAATTCAGGCCTTAAACAGAGCGATGTGGCCGAAGCGCTCGGCATACAGCGCGCCAATTTTGTCGCGATTGTCGACAGCATGGAAGAGAAGGGGCTGCTTGTCCGCCGCAGATCGGAAGAGGACCGGCGTGTCCATTTCCTCGACATGACGGACGAGGGCAGCCGGCTTCTCGAGCGTCTTTCCGATGCATGGCGCGACCGCGAGGAAAAGCTGATCGACAGGATCGGCGGCAAAAAAGCCCGCGACCAGTTGCTGGCGCTGCTTGGACGTCTGCGCGACTGATATCCCGATATCCCGCTGCGGATGCGTGACCCGCGGCCGGGCTCTCCTGAAACTCGCAGGGTGTGGCGAGGCGGCCTGGCCTTCGGCCGCAGCGGCGTTCAGTGTCTTCCCGGGGGAGGACCTCCATGACAGCATGATGCCTTGCGGGCCGATTTGCGTTGCAATTTGCCTGCGAAACCGTCAAGACGCATAGTCTGTTCGCAGCTTGCGGCCTATGCGCCGCACCAATGTGACGGACCGGAAAGGCCAAAGTCGGGAACGCCATGCTGAATATCGATACGAGTCATCCGCTTTATCGCCCCCTGTGGGTCCGGTTGCTCATTGTCGGCCTTTGCACCGCATGGGCCGTCATCGAATTCGTCAATCGTGAGTTTTTCTGGGGCACCCTCGTCGGCGGCATCGCCGCCTATGCGGCCTATGAATTGCTGCTGAAGTTCAAGCCGGCCAGCAATGACGCCGCAGGCAACGATGGCGGAGATGAACCTGCCGCCGAAAACCCGCCCGCTGATAAAAACGATGCGGGCTGAAGCGCGCCCTTATCTTTTGTTTTATGTTCGTCCCGGCCCAGGCTGATTGCGCATATTCAGCGGAAGTGCTCCCGGGTCCGAAGCATGCGGAGCGCCTGGTCGATCAGGAGATTGGCCGCCGTCATGCGCAGCGTCGCATTGTGCCGGAATGGCGGCTGCACCCGGTCGGGATGATTGCGGCGGGCGAAGGCGCGGCGCTTTTCCGCAAGCGTTGCGGCGGTATCGTTTTCCTGGATCGCAAGCTCGGCTGAAACATCGGCAAGCGAGGTTTTTTCGAGATGGGCCGGCATCGGCTCCGGCTCGGGCTCCGCTTGAGGTTCTGGCAGTGGGGCGGGATCGGGTAAAAAGGCGAGATAGGCATCGAGATTGCCGTTCGCCGGGGGCGGGGTCTCGATATGCGTATCGAGGACGAAACCCGAGCTGAAACCGGCAATGCGGTGACCGGCGGGCGGCGGCGGTTCCGCGCCTTCCTCTTCTTTTTCCTGTTTCAGTCTTTCGACGACCGACTGGAAGACGGATTGTCCGAAGAGCATGCGGCTGTTCCCTGCGCCGGCCTCAATGATCCGGCTTTTATAGAGGCTGAAGTTGGTGTCGGGCTTGCCGACGTTACGTGTTGGTCAACTTGCGGCTTTCATCCAGCACCAGATCGTAAAGCAGGCGGGCGCTGGGCGGCAGAACCCGGCCCTTGGTGGTGATGATGCTGTAAGGCTTGACCACGAGTTCGAAATCCGTCGGCAAAATGCGGGTTCGGCCGATATCCGCCTGCTGGCCGGCGACGAATTCGGCCATATCCTGCGCAATTGGCGCAATCGCATTCGTGTTGCAGACGAGGGCAAGGGTCAGCACCACGGATGGCGTGTTGATGACGTTGCGCGGCATGGCGACGCCATGGGTAAGGAACACATCCTCCATGGTTCTGCGCAAAAGCGCGCCGGGCGGCTGGAAAACCCAGTCGTAACCGGATAGATCCTGCAATGTCACGGGCTCGCCGCGCAGCAGCGGGTGGCCTTCACGCACCACCAGACAGGCGCGCTCTATGCCGATTTCGTGGATGGAGAAGAGGCCGGGATCGAAATCATCGGGAATGCGGCCGATGATGAAATCGTGCCGCGCCGCCAGCAGTTCGCGCGCCAGCACGTTGCTGCTTTCCACCTGCACGTTGATTTCGATGCCGGGATAGGTGTCCATGGCGCGCCTGATGGCGGGAACGACGAGGCTGATCGCAGGCGCGGTGACGGCGCCGATATAGACCGAGCCGCCGCTGCCGGATTTCATCTGGTTCAGTTCGCGGCTCGCCTCGCGCAGTTCCAGCAATATGGTGCGGGCCCGACGCGCCAGCGCCTCGCCGAATTTCGTCAGCACCACGCCGCGCGAAGCCCTTTGACAGAGCGGGCTTTTGACAATTGCTTCCATTTCCGCGAGCATTCGCGAGGCCGCCGGCTGCGTCATGTTCATTGCGGCCGCTGCCGCGCTGACCTGTCCGTGCTCCTCGATCATGACCAGCATGCGCAGGTGGCTCATCTTCAATCCGGCCCGCAGCAAAGGGTTGTCCTCAAAGACGAAAAGAGCCTCTGTTGTTTGCGCCTGCTCATACACTTTTTGGTTGTTCATGCGTTGTCTCATACCCCTCATCGGTTATTGTATCGATTTAATATATCATAATTGATATATGGAAACCGATATATTCTATTTGACAGTTATATGGATTCAGAACAATTTGCGGAATGCCGGGGAGGAGCGGCAGCTGTTCCATTTCGCAATTGCGAAATCGGAGTAAGCGCAATGCGGCTTCTTCCTCTGACGGCATGAATTTCATGGTGCACCGCAGCATGCGGGCTCCAGAGAAGGACTCAAGGGAGAGAGTTAATGAAGTCCATTATTTCGCTGATGGCAGCTTGTGCCATCGGTGCTGCTTCTTTCGCAGTGCCGGCTTTCGCACAGGACAAGGGTTCCGTCGGTATCGCGATGCCGACCAAGTCGTCCGCACGCTGGATCGACGACGGCAACAACATCGTGAAGCAGCTGCAGGAAGCCGGTTACAAGACCGACCTGCAATATGCTGACGACGATATTCCGAACCAGCTTTCCCAGATCGAAAACATGGTCACCAAGGGCGTCAAGGTCCTCGTGATCGCGTCGATCGACGGCACCACGCTGTCTGACGTTCTGAAGCAGGCCGGCGAGCAGGGCATCAAGGTCATCGCTTATGACCGCCTGATCCGCAACAGCGGCGACGTCAGCTACTACGCGACCTTCGACAACTTCCAGGTTGGCGTTCTGCAGGCAACTTCGATCGTCGACAAGCTTGGCCTGAAGGACGGCAAGGGTCCGTTCAACATCGAGCTGTTCGGCGGTTCTCCGGACGACAACAACGCCTTCTTCTTCTATGACGGCGCAATGTCTGTCCTGAAGCCTTACATCGACAGCGGCAAGCTGGTCGTGAAGTCCGGCCAGATGGGCATGGACAAGGTCGGTACGCTGCGTTGGGATCCGGCAACGGCCCAGGCCCGCATGGACAACCTTCTGTCCGCTTACTACACCGACGCCAAGGTTGACGCGGTTCTGTCGCCTTACGACGGTCTTTCCATCGGCATCATCTCCTCGCTGAAGGGCGTTGGTTATGGCACGAAGGACCAGCCGCTGCCGGTCGTTTCCGGTCAGGACGCTGAAGTTCCTTCCGTCAAGTCGATCATTGCTGGCGAGCAGTACTCCACCATCTTCAAGGACACCCGCGAACTCGCCAAGGTGACCGTGAACATGGTCAACGCTGTCATGGAAGGCAAGGAGCCGGAAGTGAACGACACCAAGACCTATGAAAATGGCGTCAAGGTTGTTCCGTCCTACCTGCTGAAGCCGGTTGCCGTCACCAAGGAGAACTACAAGCAGGTTCTCGTCGACGGTGGTTACTACAAGGAAGACCAGCTGAAATAAGCTGCAAGACACATGCGGGGATGGCTTGGCGTCATCCCCGTTTTTCCATAAAAATAAAAACGCCGGAATTAATCGGGCGCTGGATTACGATATGGCCAATACCATTCTCGAAATGCGGAACATCACCAAGACGTTTCCGGGCGTGAAAGCGCTTGAGAACGTCAACCTCAAAGTGAAGGAAGGTGAGATCCACGCACTCGTCGGTGAGAACGGCGCGGGAAAGTCGACCTTGATGAAGGTCCTTTCCGGTGTTTACCCCGCCGGCACCTATGAGGGCGAAATCCACTATGAAGGCGCAGTGCGGAATTTTCGCGCCATCAACGACAGTGAAGATATTGGTATCATTATCATTCACCAGGAGCTGGCGCTGGTGCCGCTTCTGTCGATTGCGGAAAACATCTTCCTTGGTAACGAGGTTGCTTCGAACGGCGTCATCAGCTGGCAGCAGACCTTCAACCGTACCCGCGAACTTCTAAAGAAGGTGGGTCTGAAGGAATCGCCCGAGACGCTGATCACCGATATCGGCGTGGGCAAGCAGCAGCTGGTCGAAATCGCCAAGGCGCTGTCGAAGAGCGTGAAGCTGCTCATCCTCGATGAGCCGACGGCTTCGCTCAACGAAAGCGATTCCGAGGCGCTGCTCAACCTGTTGATGGAATTCCGCAATCAGGGTATGACGTCGATCATCATCACCCACAAGCTGAACGAAGTGCGCAAGGTGGCCGACCAGATCACCGTGCTGCGCGACGGCATGACGGTGAAGACGCTCGACTGTCACCAGGAAGAAATCAGCGAGGATGTCATCATCCGCAACATGGTGGGACGCGATCTCGAAGATCGTTATCCGCCGCGCGATGTGCCGATCGGCGAGACCATTCTCGAAGTCAAGAACTGGAACGCCTATCACCAGCAGCATCGCGACCGCCAGGTCCTGCACGATATCAACGTCACCGTGCGCAAGGGCGAAGTCGTCGGCATTGCCGGTCTGATGGGGGCAGGGCGCACCGAATTCGCCATGAGCGTGTTCGGCAAGTCCTACGGCCACAGGATCAGCGGCGAAGTGCTGATCGACGGCAAGCCCGTTGACGTCAGCACCGTGCGCAAGGCGATCGATGCCGGGCTTGCCTATGTCACGGAAGATCGCAAGCATCTCGGTCTCGTGCTCAACGACAACATCCTGCACAATACCACGCTCGCCAATCTGGCCGGCGTATCGAATGCCAGCATCATCGACGACATCAAGGAAATGAAGGTGGCGAGCGATTTCCGCACGCGTCTTCGCATCCGGTCGTCGGGCATCTTCCAGGAAACGGTCAATCTTTCGGGCGGCAACCAGCAGAAGGTTGTGCTCTCCAAATGGCTGTTCTCCAATCCCGACGTGCTGATCCTCGACGAACCGACCCGCGGTATCGATGTCGGCGCGAAATATGAAATCTACACCATCATCAACCAGCTCGCTGCCGATGGTAAAGGCGTTCTGATGATCTCATCGGAAATGCCCGAACTGCTCGGCAATTGCGACCGCATCTACGTCATGAACGAAGGCCGCATCGTCGCTGAATTGCCGAAGGGAGAGGCGAGCCAGGAAAGCATCATGCGCGCTATCATGCGCTCAGGGGAGAAGAACTCATGAGTTCGGCAAACACAACAAACGAAGAAAGTAACGTCGTCTCGATCTCGTCCTATATTCGCGCCAATATCCGCGAATACGGCATGCTGATCGCGCTCGTCGCCATCATGGTTTTCTTCCAGTTCTACACCGGCGGCATCCTGTTCCGCCCTGTGAACCTGACCAACCTCATCCTGCAGAACTCGTTCATCGTCATCATGGCGCTGGGTATGCTGCTCGTCATCGTCGCCGGGCATATCGACCTTTCGGTCGGCTCCATCGTCGCCTTCGTCGGCGCGATCGCGGCGATATTGACCGTGCAATGGGGCATGAACCCGTTCCTGGCGGCGCTGATTTGTCTCGTCATCGGCGGCATCATCGGTGCGGCCCAGGGTTACTGGATCGCCTATCACCGCATTCCGTCCTTCATCGTGACGCTGGCGGGCATGCTGGTGTTCCGCGGCCTGACGCTTTTCGTGCTCGGCGGCAAGAACATCGGTCCTTTCCCGACCGATTTCCAGATCATCAGCACTGGCTTCCTGCCTGATATCGGCGGCATTGAAGGCCTGAACACGACGTCGATGATCCTGACGTTGCTGATTACGGTTGTGCTGTTCTATCTCGCATGGCGCCGTCGCGTCGTGAACGTGAAGCACGGCATCGACGTGGAGCCGTTCGGTTTCTTCATTGTGCAGAATCTGCTGATCTCCGGCGCTATCCTGTTCCTCGGTTACCAGCTGTCCACCTATCGCGGCCTGCCGAACGTGCTGATCGTGATGCTGGTGCTGATCGCGCTTTACAGCTTCGTGACGCGCCGCACGACCATCGGTCGCCGTGTCTACGCCATGGGCGGCAATGAGAAGGCGACCAAGCTTTCGGGTATCAACACCGAACGCCTGAGCTTCCTCACCTTCGTCAACATGGGCGTGCTGGCCGGTCTTGCCGGCATGATCATCGCGACCCGCCTGAACTCGGCGACGCCGAAGGCCGGCGTGGGCTTCGAACTCGACGTTATCGCGGCCTGCTTCATCGGCGGTGCTTCGGCATCCGGCGGCGTTGGCAAGATCACCGGTGCGGTCATCGGCGCCTTCATCATGGGTGTCATGAACAACGGCATGTCGATCGTCGGCCTCGGCATCGATTTCCAGCAGATGGTCAAGGGCCTCGTGCTGCTCGCCGCCGTGTTCTTCGACGTTTACAACAAGAACAAGGGCTGATCGGCCCATCCCTATCGCAGTCAAAAAAGTGGCCGGTTTCCGGCCACTTTCATAAGATGCAGGCGTTATGCGCCGAAGAGAAGAGACAAGGCGCGTTGCGCCGGAGGAAGGAAATCCCGTGCTCATTTCACAGATCAAAGATGCCAGTGGCAACATCACCGTAGCGGTTCGCGAAGAAGGCGGGCAGGCGCGCGCCGTCAAGGGTGCGGCCTCGGTTTATGCACTCGCCATGGAAGCCGCCAATGGCGGTAAGAGCCTTGCCGATGTCATTTCCGCCCATGGTCTGGGCGATGCCGTCGATCTCGAAAAGGCCTATGCCGAAGGCCGCTTCCTGCCGCCGATCACCCATCCCGATCCGGCGCATCTGCATCTGACCGGCACGGGCCTCACCCATCTCGGTTCGGCCGCGACGCGTGACAGCATGCACAAGAAGACCACGGAAGCGGCAGAAGAAAGCCTGACGGATTCCATGAAGATGTTCCGCATGGGTCTCGAAAACGGCAAGCCGAAGGCTGGCGAAAAGGGCGTGCAGCCCGAGTGGTTCTACAAGGGCAACGGCCATGTGGCGGCAGCGCCGGGTGCGGCACTCACCTCGCCCTCCTTCGCGCTTGATGGCGGCGAAGAACCGGAAATGGCCGGTATCTACGTGATCTCCGACAAGGGTGAAGCGGTTCGCATCGGCTTTGCCGTCTCGAACGAGTTTTCCGATCACGTCACCGAGCGGATCAACTATCTCTATCTCGCCCATTCCAAGCTCCGTCCGGCAAGCTTCGGCCCGGAAATCCGCGTCGGCGCCCCGCCGTCGGATATTCGCGGCACATCGCGCATTCGCCGCGGCGACAAGGTCATCTTCGAAAAGCCGTTCGTTTCGGGTGAGGACAACATGTCCCACACCTTCGCGAACCTCGAATATCACCACTTCAAATATGGCCTGTTCCGCGCGCCGGGCGACGTGCATGTGCACATGTTCGGCACGGCGACGCTCTCCTTCGCGGAAGGCATCAAGCCGGAAGCGGGCGACGTGTTCGAGATCGAGGCCGCCGGTTTCGGCCTGCCGCTGAAGAACCCGCTTGCCGTGGATGCGGAAGAAGAGATCACCGTTCGCCAGATCTGATCTGCGGACTGCGCGTGAAAAATGGTCGGGGGAGGGGCCCTCCCTCGACGTCATCCTCGGGTTTGTCCCGAGGATTTGCAGTCGATTGATTTTACGCTACGTAGTTGGATCCCCGGGACAAGCCCGAGGATGACGCGAGATGATAGCTCTTTCATCCCATTATCCCTTTGTGCGTCGAGCAACTTTCAACCACATGCCTTACTTAGACCCCGCAGCTTGTCTTCAGGTGGGAAACACCCGCCAAAGCGATAACGGAGCGACTTTGCCAGTAATCATCCTGTCTTAGGTGGGTAATGCTTCCGGACCCTGCCGGAAAGCTGACATAGCCGGCGGTTTCTATTGGCATCTTGATCCATGCTGCGATGACGAAAGTAAGAGCGAAGCCGTGGGTAACGACGACCTGCGTGGGGCATGGCCGCGAAATAATGGTGTTTACAGAGCGATACACTCTTTCCGCCACCTCACGTCTCGTTTCGCCATCGGCGATTCCGCCGCGGTGATCCATCCTGTTATGATCAGGAGCGGGGATTTGACGGGCGTCGAGCCATTCCTGTGGCATACCGCCAGCCGAGCCGTAGCTGATTTCCCGCAGGTCACTTGTAGTTTCAAATGGGCGCTTGAGATGTTCAGCAAGGATTGCCGCAGTCTGGGAGGCCCGGAGAAGATCGGAACTGAAGATTTCGACTGATGCGCTGCCGATCAAGCTCATAAGCTTGGCAGCTGTCGCTTCCGCATCGACCCTGCCTTTGGGTGTCAGCTCGGTGTCATACCAGCCCCCGACCTTGTTCTCGACATGGTGGATGGACTGAGTGTGCGTGACGACAAAAATGTTCTTCATAGCGCTTCTTCCGCGTGTTGGACTTACTCCAACCCCCACAGCTTGCCTTCCCCGACCTCCACCGAATTACCCGCGGGATCGCGGATATAGACGGAATAGCTGTCATTCGGCCAGCGGTGATAATGTTCGACGGGAATTCCGAGTTCTTCGAAACGGGCCTTCCAGCCGTCCACCTCTGACCTGTCTTTTGCATAAAAGCAGAAATGACCTTGTCCGACCGCGCCGTGGCGGGGGATCGGATTGACGGGGTCGGCCCTGCGGGATTGCTGCGGATCGAAGATCAGCAGCATCTGCTGCCCGCATCTGAGGAAGATGAATTGCCCCGGCAGCCTGCGCACCACGTCCAGCCCGAAGACATCCCGGTAAAAGGCTTCGGCGGCATCAAGATCATCCACGTAGATTGCGGTTTCCATTATGGCGGCTGGCGGTCGCATGGTTCCTCCCGGCGGTTCAGGAATTTCCGGCGGCGGAACGCCTCGGAAACCTATGTCTTTGTTGTGTAGGTCAGCACCGTCAGATCATGTTTGCCGACGCCGCGCTCGAGAATGGTCCAGCCGCAGTTGGTATAACACGTTTCCAGATCGCGCTGGCAGCAGAGATAGCTGGTCTCATGTCCAAGCTCGGCGGCCCTTTGTGTCGCAGCCTGCATCAGGGCGCGCGCAACGCCCGCGCGCCGGCGGTCTTCCTCCACCCACAATGCCGCGACCCAGGGCAGATATTGCGGGCGTTCTTCGAGATCGCAATGGATGAGGAAGGCGGAGCCGACATAAGCGTCGCCATCATGGGCAACAAAACCCGTGGGCAGCTTGTGGGGATTGGTCATGTCCTTCAGGTGTTCGGCGACATCACCGACCTGAAGGCCGCTATCCTGCCACCATGCCGTCCAGACACGCTCCGCGATGAGAGGACCATGGGTCTGGCAGTCGCGATAGTCGGAAATGCTGTACAAAACCCTCTCCCGACCGGCCTGCCAAGAGAGGATCGAGGCCGGAGCATGCATTCAAATCGATGCCGCGATTTAAACGGTCGAGGCGTGCTTTCGCAACCGCTAACTTATCGCACCGGTTCAGGGTTTCGTGGCCGTCACATGCAGCCAGTCGGTGGGAAGATTGTCGTAACCGCTGCCATGCCGGGCCTCGATCTCCACGCCGGACCAGTCGAATTGCCCGTAGGCATGTTCAAGCCAGGCTCTGGAAGGATAATTGTAATAACGGCCGAACATGTCGCGCCCTTCCGCTTCTCCGGCCTTGAAGCTCGCATAAAAAACGCCACCCGGTTTCAGCGCGGCATGGATGCGGCCGATGATGCCCGAGAGAGCAGGGCGTGGCACATGCAGCAGGCAGGCATTGGCCCAGACGCCGTCATAAAGCGCGGTCTCTTCGATATCCTCGAACAGCAATGTGCGGACGTGAATGCCAAGCCGTGCTTCAGCCGCCTTTGCGATCTCCGGTGTTCCATCGGTGGGATGAACATCGAAACCGGCGGCCAGCATATATTCGCTGTCCTGCCCGCCGCCGCATCCCAGTTCGAGAATGCTCGCGCCTTCTTGCAGCCGCGTCAGGAATGTTTCCAGATGCGGGCGGTCGGGATCCTGCCCCCGTGACGTATAGGCCATGGCATTGCCGGTATAAAAGCCGATCGTCTCGTTGTCCTTACCGGTCATGGCTCAACTCTGCGACTGGCTCTGGCTTTGTGATTGCTGCACGGTGACCGAGACATTCAGCGTCTCGCCGGCCGGGCCGATGCGCATGCCGGAGATCGGCGCGCAGTCGCGGTAGCAGAGGCCGGATGCGATGCGGACATAACGGTCGTCGGGACAGATATTGTTGGCGGCGTCGAAGCCCACCCAGCCCAGCCCCTGAAGATGCACCTCGGCCCAGGCATGGGTGGCCGCCTGTTCCTCCACCTCTTCCATCATCAGGTAACCGGAGACATAACGCGCCGGCAGGCCCATCAGCCGGGCGGCGGAAATCAGGATATGGGCATGGTCCTGGCAGACGCCCTTGCCGGCTTCCAGCGCCGTTTCCGCCGTGGTCTCGATGTCTGTCGCGCCGGGCACATACTCCACCTTGCGGTGAATATTTTCCATGAGGTCGTGCAGGCGGGCCAGCTCGCTGTCGCCGGCGCTCACCTTCACCAGTTCGCGCACAAGCTTTCCCGGTTTGGTGCGCGGCGTCTCGCGCAGGAAAAGCCAGAGCGGCGCATTGCCGATATGGTGGCCGAACACGCCGGCCTTGTCCTCGGTGCTGACGAAGCCGCTCGCCACCACCTTCACCCGCTGCTGCGGGCCTTCGGTTTCCACCAGTGCGACGCGGTTGCCGAAATGGTCGTCATAGGTCACTTCCACGGTGGCGCCGTCCACCGAGACATCCCAGTTCTCCACCGTCTGGCACGGGCCGGTCTGCGGCGTCAGGCGCAGCCGCTGCAACGCATAGGGCATCGGCTCGTCATAGACATATTCCGTCGTATGGGTGATTTTCAGACGCATAAGCTGTCCCCGTCCACGCGCTTATTGATAGAAGCGGTAGCCTTCCGTGATTTCCTGCCCCAATTGAGCATTGCGGTTGACGAACCTCTCCAGAAATTCGTGCAGGCCCTCGTCCATCACCCGGCCGATGGTGGTCGCGCGCAGGCTGTCGCGAATGCTTTCCGCCGTATCATGCGCCTTGTGCCTTTCACCGTAATCCTCGGCAATGTAATTGAGGTTGCCGGCGATCTTTTCGTAGCAATAGGCGAGCGAACGCGGCATGCGGCCGTTGAGAATGAGGAAGTCGGCAATATTCGACGGCTTGTATTCCGCATCATAGACCCAGCCATAGGAACGATGCGCCGAAACCGAGCGCAGGATGGATTCCCACTGCGCATTGTCGAGCGACGACCCCACATGCGCCACCGCCGGCAGCAGCACGTAATATTTGACATCGAGAATGCGCGCCGTGTTGTCGGCGCGTTCGATGAAGGTGCCGATACGGGAGAAATTGTAGAGATCGTTGCGCAGCATCGAGCCGTGGAAGGCGCCGCGCACCAGACCGGCGCGATGTTTGATGACATCGATGGTCTGCGGCAGCTCGGCGTGGCTGAGCTTGCGGCCGAGGATGTTCTTCAGCTCGATCCAGAATTCGTTGGTGGCTTCCCATGTTTCCCGCGTCAGCGCCGTGCGCACCATGCGGGCATTGTTGCGGCCCGCCTCGATGCAGGACATGACGCTGGATGGGTTTGCCTTGTCCCTTAGGAGATAATCGATCGCATTTGCCGCCGTCACCTTCTCGCGTGTTTCGAGAAAGGCCTCATGCACGCCTGCACTCTGCAACACGCCGTCCCAGTCCTCGTCGCCGCTGCCGCTGCGCGTCAGTGAAACGCGCAGGCCCGCATCGATGAGCCGGGCGATGTTTTCAGCGCGCTCGATATACCGGAACATCCAGTAGAGCCCGTTTGCCGTTCTGCCCAGCATGGCTTAGTCCTCCAGTACCCAGGTATCCTTGGTGCCGCCGCCCTGGCTGGAATTGACCACCAGTGAACCCTGTTTGAGGGCAACGCGGGTCAGTCCGCCGGGAATGATCTGCACCTTGTCCGAGACCAGGACATAGGGGCGCAGATCGACATGGCGCGGCGCGATGCCGTTCTTGACCATGATCGGCACGGTGGAGAGAGATAGCGTCGGCTGCGCAATGTAGTTGGAGGGGCGTGCTTTCAGCTTTTCGGCAAAAAGCGCCCGTTCCTTCTTCGTTGCGGTGGGGCCGACCAGCATGCCGTAACCGCCCGAACCGTGGACTTCCTTGACGACGAGGTCGGCGAGATTGTCGAGCACGTATTTCAGGCTGCCCGGCTCGGAACAGCGCCAGGTCGGCACGTTTTCCAGCAGCGGCTTGCGGCCGGTGTAGAATTCCACGATCTCGGGCATGTAGGAATAGATTGCCTTGTCGTCGGAAATGCCGGTGCCGGGCGCATTGGCGATGGTGATGTTGCCGGCGCGGTAGACATCCATGATGCCGGGAACGCCGAGCGCCGAATCCGGCCGGAAGGTCAGCGGATCGAGGAAATCATCATCGACGCGGCGGTAAAGCACGTCAATCGCCTCATAACCGCGCGTGGTACGCATCTTGACCTTGCCGTCCATGACGCGCAGGTCGGAACCTTCAACCAGTTCCACGCCCATCATGTCGGCAAGGAACGAATGCTCGTAATAGGCGGAATTATAGATGCCAGGGGTCAAAACCGCGACGCGTGGTTTGCCGGAACAACCGGGCGGGGCGAGCGAGGCGAGCGACTGGCGCAGCAGATAAGGATAATCCTCCACCCGCCGCACGCGGTTTTCGTGGAAGAGTTCCGGGAACATCTGCATCATCGTCTCGCGGTTTTCCAGCATGTAGCTGACACCGGAGGGCGTGCGGGCATTGTCTTCCAGAACATAGAACTGGTCTTCGCCGGTGCGGACGATATCCGTGCCGACGATGTGGGTATAAACGCCGCCGGGTGGGGTAAAGCCGATCATTTCCGGCAGGAAGGCTTCGTTCCTCTCGATGATCTCGCGGGGGATGCGCCCGGCGCGGATGATTTCCTGCTTGTGGTAGATATCGTCGAGGAAGGCATTGAGGGCGAGGACGCGCTGTTCGATGCCCTGGGCCAGTTTGCGCCACTCACGGCCGGAGATGATGCGCGGGATAATATCGAAAGGGATCAGTTTTTCTGAACTGTCGGCGTGACCATAGACTGCGAAAGTAATACCGGTTTTTCGAAAGATGTTTTCCGCGTCTTTTGATTTCTGGATCAGGTGCGCCCTGTCCTGTCGGCTGTACCACTCGTTATAGTTTTCATATGGGCTTCGCGGCGTGTTGTCCGCATTTATCATTTCGTCAAATGCCAACTTCGATGTCCCCTTTTTTGCCATTTGAATACAACGCCAAATGCAATGCAAGAACTATGCGGAGCTGCTCATGAAGATTTTTCAGGGGTCTATAGTTTTAAAAAACAAGCGTTTTTCTAGTTTCAGCCTATAAATGCGGCATTGGCGAATGGGTTGCGCGCCATCGCGGGGTGGAAGAGTGCGGCAGACCTGTGTGTAGTGTGGGCGAATGCACAAATTTTATTCGTTCGCTTTCGGCTGATGAATTATGGGGGTCGCATCAGAAAATCTGAAAGATGCGATCACGAAAACGCCTTTGACCTTTGGCGGCGATGGCGATACCGGCTTGCTGACCGGTTCCGGTCATTCGCCGGTTCGTGCCCGGCAGCCAATATCAATTCGCCGCATGCCCATGTCCCGGCCACTTCCGGCGACACCGTCATGCGGCACAGGGGATGTTCCCATGTCGCTCGACCGTCTGGCTCCGGCCATCTTCGTCTTTCTCTGGTCGACCGGCTGGGTCACCGCCAAATATGCCGTCTATTATACCGGGCCGCTGACCTTCCTCTGCCTGCGGTATCTGCTGGCTGGCCTGCTGTTGTGGGCGATCTGCCGGTTTTCCGGCATTTCGTGGCCGAAGCAGCGTGCCGATGTCCTGCGGGCGATCCTGTCCGGCGTGTTTTTGCATGGCATTTATCTCGGCATGATCTGGTGGGCGATCGGGCAGGGCGTGCCGGCCGCGATTGGCGGCATTATCGCCGGCCTGCAGCCGCTGATGACGGCAGTGGCCGCCCGTTTCATGATTGGGGAGAGAATTTCGCCGCTGCAGCGCGCAGGTCTCCTGCTCGGTTTTGCGGGCATCGCCATTGCCGTGCTGCCGAAGGTCATGGCCACAGGCGCGCTTGGCATGTCAGTGCCGCTTTATGCCGTGGCGGTGAATGTGCTGGGCATGGTTTCGGTGACCTATGGCACGCTCTACCAGAAGAAATATGTCCATGGCGGAAACATCATGGCCGTGGCGACGCTGCAATATGTAGGCGCGTTGCTGGTCACCGTTCCCTTCGCGCTTTTGCTGGAGGACGGGCATGTGGACTGGAGCCTCGGGCTTGCCGCCACACTTGGCTGGTCCGTGGGCGCGATTTCCATCGGTGCGGTGGCGCTGCTTCTTTATCTCATTCGCCGCGGGCAGGTCTCACGCGCCGCCTCGCTGATCTATCTCGTGCCGCCGCTGGCCGCCGTGGAAGCCGCGCTGCTGTTCGGCGAAACGCTGACGCCCGCCATGATTGCCGGCACGGTTCTGGCGGTGACGGGGGTTTATCTCGCCAATCGCAAACCGGCCGCTCCGGTTGTTGTGCGTTAATTACTACAACCTCATATTAGGGGTTTGTTAACCATAAAATTATACCTCTCGTTAATCCAAAGATTTGGCGGGGGTTATATGTCTATTTCACGTCGTGGTGTTCTCATCGGATTGCCGCTGCTTCTGGCCGGCTGTGCCAATACCGGTATTGGCCAGCAGAGGCTCAATTATGCGGCAAAGCCGGAGGAGAAGTTCCCGCTTCCCGCCATGCATCTCGACAAGGTCAAGCCGGAGCTGCGCCGGCAGGAAGTCACCTATGACAGCAGCCACCCCGCCGGAACGGTGGTGGTGGATACGCCGGCGCGGCGGCTCTATTACGTTATGGGCGATGGACGCGCCATGCGTTACGGCGTCGGTGTCGGACGGCAGGGTCTTGCTCTGAAGGGTGACGCCTATATCGGCCGCAAGGCGGAATGGCCGTCCTGGACGCCGACCGCAAACATGATGCGCCGCGATCCGCGCAACCTGAAATTCGCAGCCGGCATGCCGGGCGGCCCGAACAACCCGCTCGGCGCGCGTGCGCTTTATCTCTATCGCGGTGGCAATGACACCATGTTCCGCCTGCATGGCACCAACCAGCCGCAATCCATCGGCCATGCCATGTCGAGCGGCTGCATCCGCATGCTGAACCACGACATCATCGATCTTTATAGCCGCGTGCCGGTGGGTTCAAAGGTCGTCGTCTTGCAGGCGTGAGGGAGAGGCGGATTTTTCCGCCTTTGCCCGCCAAGAAAATGCCTGTATCCTTGGGTTGATTTTTTCGGCATGAGCCCAGTTTTGTGGTGGAAAATCAACCATGTGTAGAATGGCTCCCTTTATGTATTTAAGGGAGTTCTGCTATATCGGAAACGTGATTTCCGGTGTTCGAGACGTGTATCCATAAACGCATAATTGCGCTGTATCGAGCGTCGCACCACTTCAACGGGGACACATGAACATGGCAACTTTCGACTCTCTCTCCCGCTATCGCCCGCAGGCACTCGGGGCGCTGCGCATCATGACGGCGCTGCTTTTCATTTCGCATGGAACGCAGAAGCTGTTCGGTTTCCCGACATCGCAGATGGACGGCTCCCTGCCGACGATGCTCTTGGTGGCGGCGATTCTGGAACTCGTCGGCGGCATTCTCGTGCTGATCGGGCTGTTCACGCGTCCCGTCGCCTTCATCCTGTCCGGCCAGATGGCGGTCGCCTATTTCATGGCGCATGCGCCGAGCAATTTCTTCCCGGCCCTGAACGGTGGTGATGCCGCCATCTTGTTCTGCTTCATCTTCCTCTATCTGTTCGTTGCCGGTCCGGGCGCTTTCTCGGTGGATGAGCGCCGGGCCTGATCTGCCCGCTCATCGTCATCGATCTCTTTTGTCGAAGCTCCGCATGGTCATACCGTGCGGGGCTTTTTTTGAAAAAGGATTGAAACTTCGGCCGCTGCCGAAGCATAGATGCTTGTTTTCGGGTTAAGAACGGGTCATCCTCGACACAGTTGGAAAATCGATCCGTGACCCCTCAGAACACCATCGCCCGCGAATTGCTGCTTCTCGCCTTGTTGTCCACGCTGTGGGCCGCGTCTTACACCTTTATCAAGATCGGGGTGGAGACCATCCCGCCCATCACCTTCATCGCATCGAGAACTCTGATCGCCGGCCTGCTGCTCTTCGTGGTGATCCGGCTGCGCGGACTGCGCCTGCCTACGGATTTTGCGACCTGGCGGCTGTTTTTCATTCAGGCCTGCATCAACAGCGTCCTGCCCTTCACGCTGATTGCCTGGGCCGAACAGAGCATCGATGCCGGTCTCGCCGTCATTCTCAATGCCACGACGCCGATCTTCACCTTTCTTCTGACCGCACTCCTCATCCGGCATGAGCCGGTCAGCGGGCGCAAGCTGTTCGGTACCATTGCCGGCATGACGGGCGTGTGCCTCATCATCGGCATGGAAGCGCTGAGCGGTGCGGGGGAAGCGATCTGGAGCCAGCTCGCGGTGCTGACGGCGGCGTTTTCTTACGCCTGCGCGGCGATTTTCGGCAAGAACTTCAAGGGGCTGGATCCGATCATGCCGGCTGCGGGATCGCTGATCTGCGGCGCTGTGCTGCTGTTGCCCGTCAGCCTGATCGCCGACCGGCCCTGGACCTTGTCGCCTTCGGCGGCGTCATTAACGGCACTCCTGTGCCTCAGCGTCTTTTCCACCGCGCTTGCCTTCATGATCTATTTCCGGCTCATGCAGACGCTGGGCTCGGTCGGCACCACGTCGCAGGCCTATCTCAGGGTGCCGGTCGGTGTCGCCATCGGCATGGTGTTTCTGGGGGAAATGCCGACGCCCGCCATGTGGGTCGGCCTCGTCTGCGTGATTGCCGGCGTGCTGGCCATGACCTTGCCGTCGAGACGCCGGCTGGTTGCGCAGGGCGGCTGAAGAGCAAAGAAAAACCCCGCTGGCCGTATGGCTGCGGGGCTTGATTGGCGAGTGGGTGCCACTTGTTTCTTCTCCCCGGCGGGGAGAAGAAACGGGCCGCGATGCCCTCAATCCACTCAGAGCAACTTAGCGGTTACGGCCGCGATGGCCGTTGCCGGAAGCACGCTTTTCCTGGCCGTTGCCGCCAGCAGGTGCGTGGCGGTTGGCGCCGCTGCCGCCGGGCTTGCGGGCGGGGCGGCGGTGCTTGCGCGGGCCGGCCGGGCGGCCTGCTTCGCCTTCCGCCTGCTTCACGCGCTTGAAGTCGGAGGTGACTTCCAGATCGTTATCCGCTTCGCGCGGTGCATGGTGGCGGGACGGACGGGATTCGCCATTGTGACGACCGCCTTCACGCGGGCCGCGCTGCTGGCCGCCATTATTGTTGCGACCGCGATTGTTGTTGCCGCGCGAGGGGCTCGCCAGACCGGCCGGACGTTCGCCGGAGGCGACCGGGATTTCGATCTTCATCAGCTTTTCGATGTCGTGCAGCAGGCGGGTTTCATCCGGTGCGCAAAACGCGATGGCGATGCCGTCACGGCCGGCGCGGGCGGTACGGCCGATGCGGTGAACATAGGCATCCGGCACTTCCGGCAGGTCGTAGTTGAAGACGTGCGTTACGGCCGGAATGTCGATGCCGCGGGCTGCGACGTCGGTTGCGACCAGAACCTTGATCTCACCATCCTTGAAGCCCTTCAGAGCACGCTCGCGCTGGCCCTGGCTCTTGTTGCCGTGGATGGAGGCGACCTTGAAGCCGATATGTTCGAGATGCTTGTAGAGCTTCTCGGCGCCGTGCTTGGTGCGCAGGAAAACGATGGCGCGGCCATCCGGGTTCTCGTTCAGCGACTTCTTGAGGAGATCGGTCTTGTCGTTCTTGCCGGCGACGAAATGGACATATTGCTCCACCTTGTCGGCTGCCTTGCCGGGCGGGGTCACTTCCACCTTGAGAGGATCGGTCAGGTAGCTGTGGGCCAGATCGGCAATCGCCTTCGGCATGGTGGCCGAAAAGAGCAGCGTCTGGCGCTTGGCCGGCACCATCTTCGAAATCTTGCGCAGATCGTGGATGAAGCCGAGATCGAGCATCTGATCCGCTTCATCAAGCACCAGATAGGTGACCTTGGAGAGCGAGATGGCGTTGCGGGCGATGAGGTCCAGCAGGCGGCCGGGGGTGGCCACGAGGATATCCGTGCCCTTTTCCAGCTGCAGCTGCTGCTTGTTGATCGACGCGCCGCCGACAACCTGATTGATGCGCAGCGGCGTCTTCTTCACGAAGGAGCGCAGGTTTTCGCCGATCTGGTTCACCAGCTCGCGCGTGGGGGCGAGGATGAGGGTGCGGCAGGTGCGGTTTGCCGGACGGTCCGCCTGCTTCATCAGCATTTCGATGATCGGCAGGCCGAAAGCGGCGGTCTTGCCCGTGCCGGTCTGTGCGAGGCCGATCAGGTCGCGGCCTTCCAGCAGCAGCGGAATGGCCTTTGCCTGAATGGGAGTGGGGGTGGTGTAGCCAAGCTGGGTAACGCTGGCCACAATCTTTTCGGAGAGGCCGAGTTCGCTAAAACTGGTCAATATACATTGCCTTTCGGGGCGCCAAAACAAACTCACCCGGAGCAGGGCTGCTGTCCGGTGGTTTCGGCGTCAAGAACCCCGCGTGAATTGGGAACTTGTGGGTTGGAATAACTTTCTGCGCATCAGTGCGGCAAATGCCGTCTTCTGTATTCTTTGCGCTTTTCCTTCATGCGGGCCAGATTCCTTTTTTAAGGACGTTTTCCGGTCATACGCTGCAGCTCACGCGGCTGCCAAAGGTGAAAGCTTGACGGGGATGTGGGCGTTTTGTGCGTTAAAGTCAAGCGATAGTTTTGTAACGCCGCCGCCAGCCGGCGCATGGCAGCCATGCGTACCAGTGACCGGTGACTGCCGGAGCGGTGCGCGCGCAAGCGAAGAATTGTGGTTAAAAAAGGGTAACGAGACCGTTGGATACATAGCAAAAATAGATTTTCTCACATAACGTTTTTGCGACGGCGTCCGAAAATATTTGATTCGACTGAGGTGGGCTGCAGGGTGTGGAGTATCGATTGACCGAAGGCTGCGGGTTGCTGGAAAAGGCGTGCAGGGCCGTGGCCGCCCTGGACCTGCCCGCGTGCATCAAGGACAGCGAGCTGCATTATATCGTGGTCAATGCCGCTTATGGCCGGGCCATGGGGCGTGCGCCTGCCGCCTTTGAAGGCCACACCAGCCTTTCCCTTTCCGGCGATATTCGCGATGCCGAGCGTGAGGACAGGGAGCGCCGCGCGCTGGTCTTCGCCACCGATGAGATGATTGCCTGCCATGTCACGGGTTCCCAGGTGCCGCACACGCTCCGTTGCGAGCGTTTTACCGGCGATGACGGCAATCTTTTCCTGTTCGAAGTGTTTGAAGAGATGCCATCCGCCGTTCTGGAGCGGGCGCCTCCCGCCGGCGATACGGCGGACCTGCTGTTCAACAGCGGCGTGATCGATTTCATCGACGCCGGCATCGTTATTTACGACCGGGAAAACCGGCTGGTCTACTGCAATGCCCGTTTTGCGGAATTTTACAGCGCTTTCGGCGTCGAGCTGAAGCCCGGCATCCGGCTCGAGGCGCTGATGGAGGCGCTCTATTTTTCGAGCGGTTACCGTGACGCGCAAGAAGACGATCCGGCCTTCGAAGGCTGGATGCAGGAACAGTTACGGGATTTTTCCCTGCCCTATCTGGAAAGGGTGGAGCAATTCGCCGATGGCCGCTGGGTGCGAATGGTCAACAAGCGGCTGGAAAACGGCATGCTCGTGGGGCTGCGTATCGATGTGACCGAGTTCAAGGCGCATGAGACGCTTTTGAGCTCGCAGATCCGCGAAACCTGGTCGCTGCGCGCCGCACTGGAACAATTGCCGGTGGCGGTGTTCCTGCGTGATCAGGACCGGCGCCTGACCTTTGCCAATGCGGCCTACGAGAAATTTCTGGATGGCAACCTTGCCGATCTTATCGGCAAGACCGAATGCGAGATGTTTCCGGAGGAGGGGCCGCAGTTCCAGCGGGAAAACGAGCATATTCTGCAAACCGGGGAGTCTATTGAAAGGACGGCAAACGTTCAGCTTTCGGATGGCAGTACCGTTCCCATCATCACCCGGCTCGGCCGGGTCGCAACGCCCGACGATGAATATTATCTGGTGGGTTCGGTGACTGATGTCAGTCTGCTGCAGGACCGGGAAAAGGCGCTGATCGCCGCGCAGGCCGAAGCCGAGGCGTTGCACCGGCAGCTCCAGGCGGTTCTCCGCGCCTTGCCGGTGGGCGTGCTTCTGCTCAACGCCGATCTCGTCATCGAATATGTCAATCCGTTCTTCTACCAGGTCTGGGGTGAGATCGGTGGCGAGAAGTCGCTTGTCGGCAAGAGCTATCGCGAATTCATGGAGATGAATTTCGACAGCGGCCTTTACGATTATGGCGGCAGGTCCTTCGAGGAGGTCTATGACGAGCGGGTGCAGCGGCTGGCCGAAGATGCGGTCCTCGCCCCCCGCGAGGTGCGCAGCAAAAGCGGCAAGGTCACCGTCATTTCGAAAACCCGCCTCGAAGGCGGGAAGATCCTCAGCACCTATGCCGATGTGACCGACGTGCGCATGCGCGACGATGAGATCAGCAAGGCGAAGGCGGAACTGGAGCGCGTCGGCGAATATATGCAGGGCGCCACGCGCGCCATGGCGCAGGGGCTGGTGCTGGTCGAAGAGGGCACGATCATCATGTCCAACGAGGCGATGGCACGGATGTTCGAGGTGCCGCCGCATCTGCTGGAACAGGGCCGCAACTGGGCCGGCTTCTTTGCCCATTGCGCCGGGCGTGGCGATTTTGGCTCGGCCGCGGAGGCCGGTGAGACGCTGCGGGTCTGGAGAGAGAATATCGCGGCCAACAGGCCGTTTTCCTGGCTTGTCCATGCTGCCGGAAAAACCTGGCTCAACCTGGAAGCCACCAACAGTTCCGGCAATTACTGGCTCATCATCGTCACGGATGTGACCGAGATGAAGATGCGCGAGGAGGAGTTGCAGCGGCTGCTTTCCCGTGCGGAAGCGGCGGATCGGGCCAAATCGGAATTTCTGGCCAATATGAGCCATGAAATCCGCACGCCGATGAATGGCGTGCTCGGCATGGCGGAGCTTCTGGCCAAGTCCAAGCTCGACACGCGCCAGAAGACCTTTACCGACATCATCGTCAAATCCGGCAATGCGCTTTTGACGATCATCAACGACATTCTCGATTTCTCCAAGATCGAGGCCGGGCAGATGAAGCTGCGCAGCGTGCCTTTTGATCCCGCGGAAGCGGTGGAGGATGTGGTCTCGCTCCTTTCCTCGGCGGCGCTGGAAAAGGACATCGAGCTGATCGTCCGCATCGATGCCTCGGTCTCCGGCAAGGTCATCGGCGATGCCGGCCGTTTCCGCCAGGTTGTCACGAATATCGTCGGAAATGCCGTCAAGTTCACGGAAACGGGGCATGTGCTGGTCGAGCTTTCGGCGCAGTCGGCGGAAGCCTCGGAGACGCTTCTGTCGCTGCGTGTGGAAGACAGCGGCATCGGCATCCCGGTCGACAAGCTGGAAACGATTTTCGACAAGTTCAGCCAGGTCGATGGCTCGGCGACACGGCGCCATGAGGGAACGGGGCTGGGGCTGGCGATCACGGTCGGCCTCGTAGGCCTGTTCGACGGCAAGATCAATGTCGTCAGCGAAGTCGGCAAGGGCTCCGCCTTCGAGGTCAATATTCCGTTTCAGGTGACGGAACGACGGCGGGACGCGCCGCCGCTTTCCGTGCCGATCGAAGATATCCGGGTGCTCGTCATCGACGATAACGACGTCAACCGCCGTATCCTGACGGAACAGCTGCGAAGCTGGGGCATAGACGGCCATGCGGTGGAGGATGGGCGCTCCGGCATCGCCGTGCTGCAGGAAGCAGTGTCCCTCGGTTTTGCCATCGACGCCATCATCCTCGATTATCATATGCCGGTCATGAACGGGCTGGACGTGGTGGAGCGGATTCGGGCGGATGCGCGCTTTGACGATATCGCCATTGTTTTCCTGACCTCGATGGATGTCGTCGGCGACGAGACGCTGTTCACCGATCTCAACGTGCAGGCGCATCTGATGAAGCCGGCGCGGGCGCGGCTGCTGCGTTCCACGCTGTTCGACGTGGTGCGTGATGTGCGGCTGAAGCGAACGCGGCCGCATTCGTTTGCGGGGGAAGCCAACGGTCGAGGAAACCGGCCTGATAGCCGAACCGCCGAAAGGAAACAACGGGCCGAAGTTCCGGCCACGGCTCCCGACCGCAGCCGGCCGTGCCTTCTCGATGTGCTGGTGGCCGAGGATAACGACGTCAACCAGATTGTCTTCACCCAGATCCTGCAGCAGGCGGGTTTGCGCTTTTTGATCGTCGGCAATGGCAAGAAGGCCGTTCAGGCGTGGGAGGAGTATAATCCCGCCCTCATCCTGATGGATGTCTCCATGCCGGTGATGAACGGCCATCAGGCGACGCTCGCCATTCGCGCCGCCGAACAGGCCGCGGCCGATGGCCGGCATGTGCCGATCGTCGGCGTCACCGCCCATACGCAGGAGGCGGACCGCGAACTCTGCCTGCAGGCGGGCATGGATGATTATCTGTCGAAGCCCATCAGCCCCGAAATTCTCGAGGACAAGATCGCGCAATGGCTGGGGGGCGACATGCCGCGCCGGGACGCGCCGGGCGTGTGACGCTGTATGCGGGTCGCGTCGGCGGCTTGTGAAAATGCTTCAGGCGGAGGGCCTGGTGCCGCAGAGCATCTCTCTTTTTCCGGCAAACCCCTTACGTCGTTCGAGGTCAAAACCGGCGGCGATGAGGTTGCGGCGGACGAAACCGGCGGCGGCATAGGTGGCGAATGTGCCCTGCGGTGCCGTTTTCGCGAAAAGCGCCTGCATGATCTCCAGTGACCACATGTCCGGGTTACGCGCCGGTGCGAAGCCGTCGAGAAACCAGGCGTCGAAGCTTTCCCCGCTATTGGAAATACCGGTGAGCGCCTCACCGCAGACCACGGTCAGGCGCGTCGCATCATCCAGTTCGATCTCCACCCGGCCTTGCGGTTCGGCCGGCCAGCGGGCGACGAGCGCCTTGCGTTCGGCGTCCACTTCCGGCCAGCGGGAAAGTGCGCGGTCGATCTCGTCCGCCTTCATCGGGTAGAGTTCGAAGGAGATGAAATGCAGCGTGGAGCGGCCGTTGCGGACCTCTTTCCATTGCCGCCAGGTCTCGCAGAGATTGAGGCCGGTGCCGAAGCCCAGCTCGCCGATGCGGAAGACACCTTCCCGTTCCAGCCAGCGTTGCGGTAGCCCGTTTCCGGACAGGAAGACATGGCCGCATTCCAGCCTGCCATCCGTCTGGCAATAAAAATGATCGTCAAAGGCCAGTGAATAGGGCATATCCCCGTCACGCCAGTCGAGCGACGTCTGGTGTTCCCCGGTCGCTGGACCGGGCTCTGCGCCGGTCTCTCTGATAGTGTCGTTGGAATTTTTCATGGCTAAAGCCGATAATCCTGCTTTCGAACAGGGTCAATCACCAAGAACATCTTTGCCGCCTTCCGTGCCGCTCCTCATCGTCGGTGGCGGCATCATGGGCCTGTGGGCTGCGGTGAAGGCGGAACGGCTCGGCATCGATACGCTCCTGGTGGAGGCTGACCGTCTGGGTGGCGGCGCGAGCGGCGGGCTTCTGGGCGCCTTGATGCCGCATATGCCGGATCGCTGGTCGGACAAGAAGCAGTTCCAGTTCGATGCTCTCATCGCGCTTGAGGAGGAGATTGAGCGGCTGGAGGCGGAAACCGGGCTTTCCGCCGGTTATCGCCGATGCGGCCGGATCATTCCACTGCCCAGGCCACATCTGCGCACCATCGCCGAGCGGCATGAGCGGGATGCGGAGGAAAACTGGCGATCGGGCGAGCGCCGGTTCCATTGGCATGTCGGCGACAGGCCGTCGGTTGCAGGCTGGGTGGAGGATGCGGCGGGCGAGGCGGGTTTCGTTTTCGATACGCTGGCGGCGCGGGTGTCACCACGCGCCATGATCGCGCTGCTCTCGGCCTTTCTCCACAAGGCGCGGCATGTGCAGGTGGCGGAAGGTTGCCGCGTCGTTTCCCTTGATGCGGATGCCGGGCGGGCGGTGTTGTCTTCGGGAGACAAGATAAGCTTCGGCCATGTCGTGGTCGCCAACGGCCACACTTCCTTTCCCCTGATCCGTGATGCTCTCGGGCTGGAAGCGGGTGTCGTGCTCGGGCAGGCGGTGAAGGGGCAGGCGGCGCTTCTTGATGCCGCTGTTGACCCGGCCATGCCGGTCGTCTTTCTCAACGGTCTTTATATCGTGCCGCATGAGGATGGCACCGTTGCGATTGGCAGTACCAGCGAAGATTGTTTTTCCGATCCTTTCAATACCGACGAGAAACTCGAAAAACTGCTCGCCGATGCCTGTGCCATCGTGCCATCGCTTGGCAACGCGCCGGTGCTCGAACGCTGGGCCGGCCTGCGCCCGAAGGCGGTGGGCAGGGACCCGATGGTGGGGGCGATCACCGGCCATCCGAAGCTCGTTGCGCTGTCGGGCGGTTTCAAGGTTAGCTTCGGTCTTGCCCATTTTCTTGCCGATGCGGCGCTGCAGGCCGTGTGCGGGAAGGAGCCCGCGGTGCCCTCCAGCTTTCGCGTTCAAGAACACGTGAGTATTGCCGTCGCGGACTTTAGAAAGTTCTGATTAGGCCGCTTACGTCGTTAATCTGTCACGCAAATCACTTATTTGCTGGCCTGCAAAGAGGCCGGTTTGTCCGCATTTGCGGCGAGGTGACAGCGCATGCGATACGCCATTCATTTCACGCCTTCCCCCAATGACCCCCTGACGCAGGCTGCCGCCGCGTGGTTGGGGCGCGATGCCTATTCCGGTCATGCGGTGGAGCCGCCGGGCATGATCGATCTCGGCATGCAGGAGATCTCCTACCATACGGCCCTGCCGCGCCGTTACGGTTTCCATGGCACCATCAAGGCCCCCTTCCGCCTTGCCGAGGGCCACTCCGAGGCGGCGTTGCTGCGCGACCTGATGTATTTTTCAGGCAGGCAGGATCCGTTCACGCTGCCGCAACTGGTGGTGGCAAGGCATGACAATGTCTTCAGCCTCGTTCCCGAGCGTCCCTGTGAAGTACTGCATTTCTTTGCGGCCCGCGTGGTGCAGGAATTCGACCGTTACCGTGCGCCGCTCTCCGAGGCGGAAATCGAGCGTGCGGATCCGGACCGGCTTTCGGCCTCGCAGCTCACCAATCTGCATCGCTGGGGCAGCCCGCACGTGATGGATGAGTTCCGTTTCCAGATGTCGCTGACGGGCGGTGTGGAACCCTCCAGCAGCCAGCGGATCGAGCGGGCCGTGCGCAAGGTTTTCGAGCCCTTGCTCACCCGGTCGCTGCAATTTTCCAGCCTGGCGCTTTTTATCGAGGATGAGCCCGGTGCGCCTTTCCGCGTGCATTCGCTGCATCCCATGGGCCGCGTTTCCGCCCGAAAGATTGCCTGAAGAGCACACCATCGCAATCGTATACAAAAAAGCATCGGAATGTCGGCAAGATTGATCTCGACATTCCGGATGCGGATGCTACCGTTCGGATATCGCATATCTGAAGCGCGTGTCGGCCGTTCCGGGTTGTCGCGCTTCGGAGGTCTGTTTTATGCCTCCCGAAACTGGCTTCTGCCTCGGGAGAGATGGTCTGGGTGGCTGAATGATTTCCGAAAATTACTCCCGCAATCTGGTGGGCTATGGCCGCAACGTTCCCGATCCGAAATGGCCGGGCGGCGCGCGCATCGCCGTGCAATTCGTCATCAACTACGAGGAGGGCGGCGAAAGCTGCATCCTCGACAATGACAAGGCGTCGGAATCGCTGCTGTCGGAAATCGTCGGTGCCCAGCCCTGGCCCGGCCAGCGCAACCTGAACATGGAATCGATCTACGAATATGGCTCGCGCGCCGGTTTCTGGCGGCTGTGGCGCATGTTTACGGGTCTTGGAGTCACCACCACTGTTTATGGCGTGACCGCCGCCATGGCCCGTAACCCCGAGGCTGTCGCCGCCATGAAGGAAGCGGGCTGGGAAATCGCCAGCCACGGTTATCGCTGGCTGGAGTACAAGGATTTCTCCGAAGAGGAAGAGCGAAAGCACATCATCGAGGCGGTGCGCCTGCATGCCGAGCTGACGGGCGAACGTCCCTACGGCATGTATCAGGGCAAGCCATCCGACAATACGCTGCGCCTCGTCATGGAGGAGGGCGGTTTCCTTTATTCCTCGGATTCCTATGCCGACGATCTGCCCTATTGGGTGAAGGGCGTGGGTGATGAGCCGTTCTTGATCATTCCCTATACGCTTGAAACTAACGACATGCGTTTCGCCACGCCGCAGGGTTTCAATTCCGGCGATCAGTTCTTCACCTATCTGAAGGATGCATTCGACGTGCTTTACCAGGAGGGTGTCGAGGGCGCGCCGAAGATGATGAGCGTCGGCCTGCATTGCCGCCTTGTCGGCCGGCCGGGCCGGGCCGCGGCGCTGCGCCGTTTCATCGAATATGTGCTTGGTCACGAGAAGGTGTGGATCCCGCAGCGTATCGAAATCGCCCGCCATTGGCATGAACATCACAAGCCGGAGACGCTTTGATGGTGACGCGCGAGGAATTTGTTACCCGTTTCGGTGGTGTGTTTGAACATTCGCCTTTCATTGCCGAACGAGCTTACGATGCTGGCGGAGCAGGCCTGGAACTGACGGCGAAGGCGGTTCACGCGGCTCTTTGCGCGCAGTTCCGTGCGGCTTCCGAGGCGGAAAGGCTTGGCGTCCTGCGGGCGCATCCTGATCTCGCCGGCAAGCTGGCGATTGCGGGCGAACTGACCGCCGACAGCCGCAACGAACAGGCCGGCGCCGGGCTCGATCGGCTTTCGCCTGAGGAACATGCACGGTTCACCCAGCTGAACAGCGCCTATACCGAGAAATTCGGTTTTCCCTTCATCATCGCGGTCAAGGGCCTGAACAGGCACGATATTCTCTCCGCTTTCGAGACCCGCATCGGCAATGACGCGGCAGAAGAATTCGCAACCGCAACGGCGCAGGTGGAAAAGATCGCCTGGCTGCGCCTTTCCTCGATGCTGCCGGAAGGCTGAATTGGCGTGTAGGGGCCGTTCTGCTAGAATCGCGCCGTCTGGAGACAAAGATCATGCGACCGTCCGAGGTGCTGGAAAAGAACAGGGAAGCGATCCGCGAAGCGACGAAGCGCTTCAACGTGGCAAACCCGCGCGTGTTCGGCTCCGTGGCGCGCGGCGAGGACCGGCCGGACAGCGATCTTGATATTCTGGTGGATGCGCTGCCGGGCACGACATTGTTCGACCTTGGCGGTTTGGTGGAGGAACTTAAGGGGTTGCTCGGGATCGAGGTCGATATCGTTACCGCAGGCGGTTTGCATTCGGATATCCGCGCCCGTGTTTTAAAGGAAGCGAAGGCAGTATGAGTGTGGAACGGCTCCTGCTCTACCTGAAGGAAATGGATGTTGCCGCCACGCGAATCGCTGATTTCATTCGCGGTATGGATGAAGCAACTTTCGCCACCGATATACGTACCCAGATGGCGGTGATGATGGGCCTCGCCCTGATTGGCGAAGCGGTTGCCAAACTCGACAAACATGACCCAGCTTTCTCGCAGCAGCATCCGGAAATCCCGTGGCTGAAAATGAAGGGTATGCGTAATCTGATCGTGCACGACTATTTTCGTGCGGAACTCTCGGTCGTGTGGAAAACCATCACAGAGAGCATTCCCGATTTGCAGATGCGTCTTGCCCTTCTTCGAAACCGGCATGCCCAAGGTGAATGACATTTGACTGATTTTCTCGAGATACGGCCTCTCACCAAAGAGGCATTCGCATCCTTCGGTGATGTGATTGAAACAACCCCCTCTTCCATGCGGCATATCAACGGCGGCCAGACCGAGCGGCATCATGCGCTTGCCACGCCGGAGGCGGCGGGCGAGGGCGCGCGCATCATTCTCAACATCTTTCGGGGGCAGCCACGCGTCTTCCCGCACAAGATCGACATGATGGAGCGGCATCCGCTCGGCAGCCAGAGTTTTTCGCCGCTCTCCGGCCGGCCTTTTCTCGTCGTCGTCGCGGAAGATGAGGGCGGCAGGCCCGCCCGGCCGCAGGTGTTTCTGGCGCGGGGTGATCAGGGCGTGAATTACCGCCGCAATGTCTGGCATTATCCGCTGATGCCGTTGCAGGCGGTTTCGGATTTTCTGGTTGCCGACCGCGATGGGCCGGGTAACAATCTCGAAGAGTATTTTTTCAATGAGTCCTTCATGATCGCGGAGCCCAGCCTATGACCGGTTTGACAACCCATGTCCTCGACACCGCCCATGGCACGCCCGCCGAGGGACTGACGATCGAGCTTTACCGGCTCTCCGGCGATCGGCGCGAGAAGCTGAAAACGGTGAAGACCAATAGCGATGGCCGGGTCGATGGCGGGCCGCTGCTTGTCGGAGACAGTTTCAAGGCCGGAGACTATGAGCTGGTTTTCCATGCCGGCGATTATCTGCGCGGCAGGGGCGTTCAATTGGCGGAACCGGCCTTTCTTGACATCATCCCCATCCGCTTCGGCATTGCCGATGAAGGCGGTCACTATCATGTGCCGCTCCTGCTTTCGCCTTATAGCTATTCCACCTATCGAGGAAGCTGACCGTTATGATCTTTGCCGCCATCGCCGATATTCACGGAAACTGCGCAGCACTGGAAGCCGTGCTGGAGGATATTGCGAAGCAAGGCATCACGGACATCGTCAATCTCGGTGATTGTTTCAGCGGTCCGCTGGAGGCGGGTTTTACCGGCGACGTGCTGGTCGGCAACTGGATACCGAGCATTCGCGGTAATCATGACCGGGAACTGATCGAGCGCGCGCCGGAGGATATGGGCAGCTGGGAACGGCCGGCGCATGCGCAGCTCACCGCCGCGCATCTGGACTGGCTGCAGACGCTGCCCTTCAGCATGGTGTTCAAGGATGTCGCCTATTGCTGCCATGGTTCGCCGCGCGGCGATCTTGACTACTGGCTGGAAACGCTATCGCCGGAAGGCGTGCTGAAACTGCGGCCTCTCGCCGAAATCGAGGAGAGGGCGGAAGGTATCACCCAGCCGCTGATGCTGTGTGGCCATACCCATATTCCCCGCGCGGTGCAGCTTTCCGATGGCCGGCTGATCGTCAATCCCGGCAGTGTCGGTTGCCCCGGCTGGAAGGATGACACGCCTTTCGACCATCATGTCGAGGCCGGGCATCCGCTCGCCACCTATGCTGTGCTGGAGGAGACCGGGCGTGGCTGGCAGGTCTATTTCCGGAATATCCGCTACGACAATCTGGCCATGTCGGAAATGGCGCGGGTCAACGGCATTCCCTATCTCGCCGATGCGCTGACGAACGGGTGGCTCAAGCGCTGAATCACCCCTCGCTGGTCATCACCACGCAGGCATAGGATTGCGCCTTCAGCTCCTTGCAGGCCGAAACCGCCGAAGACTGGTCTTCGAAGCCGGTGAAACGGGCGCGGTAAAGCGTTGCCGATCCGCTTTGCACGGCCTCGGTATAGGGGGCGATCCCGGCATAGTTTCCGATGTTGGAGCGGGCGTTGGCAAGCAGCGAGCGGGCGGCGGCTTCGCTGTCGGTCGCGGCAATCTGCACTTCCCAACGGCTTCTCTGGCCGGTCGCAGCAGCGGCGGGAGCAGGTTTCGGAATGGCGGAGACCTGCATCATGTCGGCCATCTGGTTGTTGGCGGAGGCAATCTGCATGGCAACCGGGTCGGCGCGGCGTTCGGCGAACATCGGCAATGGTACGGACGTAGTAGGGGGCACGGACGTAGGGGGCGCGGATGTGGGGCGCGCGGAAGCGGGCGGCACGGCGGCGGCCACATCGAAGGTGCGGCTGACATTGGCGCTGGCGACGAGCTGTTCGGTATTGCGGCTCCTCGATGCCTGCGGCACGGCCTTGTCGAGCAGGGCCGCCATCTGGGCATCGCGGCTGCGGGCGGTCTTGCCACCCAGCACGACGCCGACGACGCGGCGGCCATTATGGTTGATAGCGCTGACGACGTTGAAGCCGGAGGCATTGGTGTAGCCGGTCTTGATGCCGTCCATGCCCTGATAACGATACATCAGATTGTTATGGCCGCGGATGCGTTTTCCCCGGAAACTGAAGGATTTCATGGCGAAGAGGCCGTATTCCTTGGGAAAGTCCCGCTGCAGCGCCAGGCCGAGCTTGGCCATGTCGCGCGCCGTTGTCACCTGCGATTTGCTGGGCAGGCCGGAAGCGTTGCGGAACACCGTCTTCGACATGCCGAGCTGGCGGGCCTTCCGCGTCATCATTTCGGCAAAGCGCGCCTCGGAGCCGCCGAGATGATCGCCCATGCCTTCGGCCATGTCATTGGCGGATTTGACGATCATGCCATAGACGGCCTCGCGCACGGTGAAGGTCTGGCCCTGCCGTACGTAAAGCTTCGAGGGAATGGTGGAGGCGCCATTCTTCGACATCTTTATCTTCTGGTCCCAGCGAAGCCGGCCGGCATGCAGCGCCTCGAAGGTCATGTAAAGCGTCATCATCTTGGTGAGTGATGCGGGGTGGTTCAGTACGTCGGCATTACGGGCGGCCAGAACCTTGCCCGTATTGGCATCCATGATGAAATGGGCGTAACCGGCCTGCGCTGGCGACGCATGCAGCGAAAGGATCGCGCAAAGGAAGGCGAGTGCGAAGACCCATGCGCCCGCCATTCCCCGTTTGAGCGTTCCCGCCATTGTCCACCCCTTTTCGTTCGATTGCCGCAACGGGACAATTGTTACTGACACTTTCCGGCAACAAAACCGCTAAAACTTTAGAGATCGTTTTCATGCTTAATTAAGTATGAATTTCAACCCGCCGGTCGCCTCCACAATTTCCTTGAAAAGAAACCATCCGTCCGGTATGTTTGTAACCATGACAAATGCACATGAACGCAAGAAGCAGCCCGAGATCGTGCGCCGCAATCTTCTCGATTGCGCGGCGAAACTTGCTGCCGATCAGGGAGTTGCCGCACTTTCGGTGCAGGCGGTGGCGGATGCGGCAGGGGTGACCAAGGGCGGCCTGTTCCATCATTTCGCGTCCAAGCAGGTGCTGCTGGAAGCGGTGATGACGGACCTTCTTTCGGCGCTGGATGCGGAAATCGACGCGTTTGTCTCACAGGATTGTGAAGCTTACGGGAGCTTCACGCGGGCCTATGTGAACGCGGTCTTTGCCGATCGTGACCGGGAATCGGGCCGGCAATGGGCTGCGCTATCCGTGTCGATGGTCGGCGAGCCATCACTTCGGCGCATGTGGACCGGCTGGTTCGAGGCGCGCCTTGCCCGTCATAAAGAAACGGATGACGGGGTGATACTGGAATTGGTGCGGCTTGCGGCGGACGGCATATGGTTTGCCGATCTTCTGGCCGAAGACGGCAGGGCAGGTGGCGACAGGGCGGCTCTCAAGGCCCGGATGATCGCCCAGACGAAAAGGGAAACGGAACGATGAACGCGGCATTTTTTACCTATGGGGCGCTTGTCGCGGCCATCATCTGCGAGGTCATCGCGACCTCCTTCCTGCAGCAGTCGCAGCAATTCACCCGGCTCTTGCCGACGGTGCTGATGGCGTTGTTTTACGGCGCGGCCTTTTATCTGCTGTCATTCACGCTGCGCGCCATTCCCGTCGGTGTCGCCTATGCGATCTGGAGCGGGCTCGGCATCGTGCTGATTTCCGGGATTGGCTATTTCGTGTTCCGCCAGACGCTGGACCTCGCTGCCGTTGTCGGTCTCGGGTTCATTGTGACGGGGGTGGTGATCGTGAACGTGTTTTCGAAGACGGTGGGGCATTGATAAGGCGGGGTGTATGCGGGATCAGCATCCGCACGCCGTCACCCCGGACCTGATCCGGGGTCCAGTGCGATCAAGTCTTTGATCGCGAAAGACTCTTCCTCACGGCGCAGACACGCCGTGGCTGGATACCGGATCTAGTCCGGCATGACGGTAGAGATGTTTGCAGTCTATGGCGCCTATATCTGAGATTCCGTCTTTCTGACATCACGCCAGAATGCTGCGATCCACATCCTTAATCAGCCGCTTGCCGCAAAGCGCCATGCTGATATCCATCTCCTTGCGGATGATCTCCAGCGCCGTCGTCACGCCCTGTTTGCCATCCGCACCGAGGCCATAAAGGAAGGGGCGGCCGATATAGGTGCCCTTGGCGCCCAGTGCGACCGCTTTCAGCACATCCTGACCGGAGCGGATGCCGCCATCCAGGTGGACTTCAACCCTGTCGCCCACGGCGTCGACGATTTTCGGCAGCATGGCGATGGAGGAATGGGCGCCATCGAGCTGCCGGCCGCCATGGTTGGAGACGATGATCGCATCGGCGCCGGTATCGAGCGAGGCGCGTGCATCTTCCTCGTCAAGGATGCCCTTGAGGATCAGCTTGCCGCCCCAGCGCTGCTTGATCCATTCGACATCCTTCCACGACAGGCGCGGATCGAACTGCTCCGCCGTCCAGGAAGAGAGAGATGAGAGGTCGGAGACATTCTTGGCGTGGCCAACGATGTTGCCGAAGCTGCGGCGCTTGGTGCGCGCCATGTCGAGGCACCATTTGGGCCGCGTCGCCATCTGCCAGATATGTTTCGGGGTGAATTTCGGCGGCGCGGACAGGCCGTTGCGCAGATCCTTGTGGCGCTGGCCGAGGACTTGCAGGTCGAGCGTCAGCACCAGTGCCGAGCATCCGGCGGCCTTGGCGCGGTCGATCAGATTGTTGACGAAATCCCGGTCCTTCATCACGTAAAGCTGGAACCAGAAGGGTCTGGAGGTGACGGAGGCGACATCCTCTATGGAGCAGATGCTCATGGTGGAAAGCGTGAAGGGCACGCCGAATTCCTCAGCCGCTTGTGCCGCCAGCATCTCGCCATCGGCGTGCTGCATGCCGGTCAGCCCGGTGGGGGAGAGCGCCACCGGCATCGAGACTTTCGCGCCGACCATTTCGGTGGCAAGCGACCGGTCGGTCATGTCGACCAGCACGCGCTGACGCAGCTTTATGTTGGAAAAATCCTCCTCATTGGCGCGGTAAGTGCCTTCCGTCCATGCGCCACTGTCGGCGTAGTCGAAAAACATTTTTGGCACACGGCGCTGGGCCTGATTTTTCAGGTCCGCTATGGTCAGGATTTTGCCCATGGATAAAGCCTTCACATTTGAATGATGGCTTCACATAACATGGATGTGGCAATTGCGACACCAAAATCGACGCGACTTCAGCTCCAGAAAGCCCGCAGGAACAGCTCTGTCCCCAGCAGAAGCAGGCAGATGAGGAACCAGCGTCGGAATGTCGCCGGGCTGACGATATGGCGTATCTGCTGCCCGAACCACATGCCGAGAAGTGCCGGCAGGATGGCGAGCCCGGAAAGCGACAGATGCTCGATGTGAAAAGCATTCTGCGAGGCAAGGCCGGCGGCGAGCGCGATGGTCGAAACGGTGAAGGAAAGGCCGAGCGCCTGCACCAGATCATCACGGCTGAAACCGAGCGACTGGATATAGGGAACGGCGGGCACGACGAAAATTCCGGTGCCGCCGGTCAGAAGGCCGGTCGCCAGCCCTATGGCCGGGGAGAGTTTCGGCTCCAGCTTTGTCGGAACCGAGATCGGTCTCGCAAAAAGGCTGTAGGCCGCGTAGGCCGCAAGGCACAGGCCGAGCGCCGAGGTGGTCCAGACGCCGCTGCCTGATGTCATCAGCCGGATGCCGATGAGGGTGCCGGCGGCAATGGCGATCATCATCGGCCACAGCCGCGAGACGATGGCCCTGAAATCCGGCCCGGCCAGCAATTGCCAGATATTGGTGATGAAGGAGGGCAGGATAAGCAGCCCTGCGGCGGCGACTGGCGGCATGAAAAGGCCGAGCACGCCCATGGCGACCGTGGGCAGCCCCATGCCGGTCACGCCCTTGACGATGCCCGCGACGGTGAAGGTGGCAAAAACCATGAGTATGGTGGTTATGTCCAAATCCGGCACGGGGTACTCCAGAGGTCATTGGCATTTCGGCCGGGACGGCGTCGGGCATTCATTGAGAATCGAGCGAGTGCAGCTTGTTTCTTCTCCCCACCGGGGAGAAGGTCGCGGCAGCGGAATGAGGGGGCGAGGGTAGAGATATTCGGCAACATTGCCCCCTCATCCGACCCTTCGGGCCACCTTCTCCCCGGTGGGGAGAAGAAGAAGGCGGCATCCGCTCGATCCAATATGTGACGGATGTAAACGAGTTGGCAGCTTTATGTTTCGGCCCCAGCCGAACTATGCCAGCACGCTCTTCATCGCCCGCCCGGCCACATAGGTCTCCACCACGGTACGATCGTCGCCCATGGTCAGCATCAGGAACAGCTCTTCCGTCAGGCTTTTCACCACTTCCATCTTCAGCGCCATGGCGGGCGTGGAGGAGGCGTTCAGCACGGTGATGTCGGCATCCGTGCCGGCATCGAGCGTGCCGATGCGGTCGACCATCGAAAGCGCTTCGGCGTTGCCGCGCGTCATCAGATACCAGCTTTCCAAGGGGTTGAGGCGTTCGCCCTGCAATTGCTGGATCTTGTAGGCCTCATCCATGGTGCGCAGCATGGAATAGCTCGATCCGCCGCCGATATCGGTCGCAACCGCGATACGAACAGGTTTTTCACGCCGCTGCAGCTTTTTCATCGGGAACAGGCCGGAGCCGATGAAGAGGTTCGAAGTGGGGCAATGCACCGCCACAGCGCCGGTTTCCGACAGCACGTCCGCCTCGCGCTCGGAGAGGTGGATGGCGTGGCCGAGCAGGGTCTTGTTGCCCATCAGGTCGTAGCGCACATAGATATCGGTATAGTCGGTCGCCTCGGGGTAAAGCTCGCAGGTATATTTGATCTCGTCCAGATTTTCGGACAGATGCGTCTGGATGAAGAGATCGGGAAATTCCTGCGCCAGCGCCTGTGCGGCTTCCATCTGCTTCGGGGTGGAGGTGATGGCGAAACGGGGGGTGATGGCGACGTGGTTGCGGCCCTTGCCGTGCCAGTCGGCGATGACCTGGCGCGTCTCGTCATAGGAGGTTTCCGGCGTGTCCAGGAGGCCCTGCGGGGCGTTGCGGTCCATCATCACCTTGCCGCCCACCATCAGCATGTTGCGCTTCATGGCCTCAGTAAAAAAGGCGTCGGCGGATGTCTTGTGCACGGAGCAATAGGCGGCGGCCGTGGTGGTGCCGTGGCGCAGCAGCTCGTCGTAAAAATGCGTGGCGATGCGCTGAGCATGGGCGGTTTCGACGAAACGGCATTCTTCCGGGAAGGTATAAGTGTTCAGCCATTCCAGCAGGTTGGCGGCATAGGAGCCGATGACCTGCATCTGCGGGAAATGCAGGTGCATGTCGATCAGACCCGGCACGATGAGGTGCGGCCGGTGGTCCTTTTCCTCAATGTCTTCGGGGGCTTGCTTGCGAATATCGGCGTATTCGCCGATGGCGGCAATCCTGCCGTTTTCGAGAAGCAGGCCGCCATCCTCGATATAGAGATAGCTTTGTGTATCGTCGATCGAGAGCGGCGCGCGGCGGAAGCTCAGCAGGCGGCCACGCAGCAGAACCATGCTCATTCAGTCTTTCCTTCGGCTTTTCCTGCCCCGGAAACCGCGCTTTCATACCAGGCGGTCAGTACCTTGCGCTCATCCGGGGTGATGGCTGTGATGTTGCCGGGAGGCATGGCATGGCTGCGGCCGGCTTGCAAATAGATTTCGCGGGCGTGGGCGGCGATCTGTTCGTCGGTTTCGAGCTTCACCGATTTGGGCGTGAAGGGCACGCCCTCCCACACCGGCTCGGCCGCATGGCACATGGAACAGCGGCCCTGAACCACATCGCGCGCCTTGGTAAAATGGGCGTCGCTGACGAATTGCTGCTGCATTGGCGAAAGCGTCGCCGCTTTCTGCTCCTCCTCGCCGGTCAGCACCTTCGGCACGGTGGAAAGCCACATGATGACGATGAAGATCAGCGCGGTGAGAAGCCAGGTCCATGTCGGCTTGCCCTTGCGGGCATGGGTGGTGTTGAACCAGTGACGGATGGTGACGCCCATCAGGAAGACGAGTGCCGCGATGATCCAGTTGAACTGCGTGGCGAAAGCCAGCGGATAATGGTTCGACAGCATGAAGAAGATGACGGGCAGCGTCAGGTAGTTGTTATGCAGCGAACGCTGCTTGGCGATGCGGCCATATTTCGGGTCCGGCGTGCGCCCGGCAATCAGGTCTGCGACAACAATCTTCTGGTTCGGGATGATGATGAAGAACACGTTGGCCGACATGATGGTGGCGGTAAACGCACCGAGATGCAGGAAGGCGGCACGGCCGGTGAAGACCTGCGTATAACCCCACGCCATCGCCACCAGCGTGACATAGAGCACGATCATCAGGCCCCATGTATTGTTGCCGAGCGGCGATTTGCAGAGAAAATCATAAAACAGCCAGCCGATGGCGAGCGATGCCAGCGACAGACAGATGGCCTGGAACTGGGTGAGCGCCAGCACCGAATGGTCGATGAGGAAGAGATCCGCGCCGCCATAATAAACGATGCAGAGCATGGCGAAGCCGGACAGCCAGGTGACGTAGCTTTCCCATTTGAACCATGTCAGGTGCTCGGGCATCTGGGCAGGTGCCACCAGATATTTCTGGATGTGGTAAAAGCCTCCACCATGCACCTGCCATTCCTCGCCATAGGCCCCCGGTGGCATATCCGGGCGTTTGACCAGCCCGAGATCGAGCGCGATGAAATAAAAGGATGAGCCGATCCAGGCAATGGCGGTGATGACGTGGAGCCAGCGGACGGCAAAGGCCATCCATTCCCACGCAATGGCGTATTCGTACATGCGGTTCCCCTGATCCTTGTGCAGCGCACCTTGCGAGAAATTTGACTGATAGGAAAGGGAAAAGCAGAGGGGAGGGGATGATTGTTCACAATCTGCTGCGTTTGTGTCCGCAATCTCGTTTCGAGTGGAGGATATGCGGGTGTTGGCGCGGTAAAGTTGCAGTGAACGTTTCCTGTCGCATAGTTTGTGCTTAGCTGGGTAAGGCGACTCAGCTATTATCCTTTGTGCAGCCTGCCGATGTGCTAAAATATAAGGCTGTGGAGCCTTGGAGCGCTCCTCCCATCCGAAAGGATGGCAAAGGACGCTCCAGCCTTTAACGGGCGCATCATTCCTGTTGAAAATCGCTTCTGATTTTCGGGCCGGTGCGCAGGGCTTCCATGACATGTTTCGCTGGCGGTTATTCCGAAAGCGGGCGCTGCGAACCCTGGGGCGGGGGCAGATCAGGGGGCAGGTGTCGCAGTTACCGGTGCCGTTGTGTCCGGGTGCGTGTTGATGTGTGAAGTTTGAACAAAGGGACGCAATGATCTTCCGGCAGCCGCCGTTGTTTTCAACGGAGACCATGCCGATGCGCCTTGTTCTGACGGTCCTCTTCCTGCTCCTGGCGGTCACCGCCACAGCACTTGCCCATGAATCCCACAAGGGGTTCAAATATGAAAGCTATTGCTGCAATGGCGATGCCGAAACCGGTGATTGCCAGATGATCCCCACACGCAGCGTTCGTGTCACGCCCGACGGTTACGAGGTCTCCCTTGCACCCGGCGATCACCGCATGGTCACGCGGCGTCACGTTTTCAGCTGGTCGCAGAGCGAGGCAAGACGGTCCGAGGACGGCGAATATCATCTCTGTCTGTTTCCGGATGAGGATACGCCACGCTGTTTTTATGCGCCGGACATGGGGTTTTGAGGCGGTTGCTGCGGATGGCTTTCTTCGATCCGCTTCAATATCCAGTCGCGAAACAGCTTTATCTTGCGGATGTTCCTGCGATTTTCGGGATAGACCAGCCAGTAGTTCTTGCCTTCGCTGCTGAGGTGTTCGAAGGGTTGGTAAAGGCGGCCAAGCGCGATCTCGTCGGCATAAAGTTCCGGGGTGAGCATGGCCACCCCCTGATTGGCGATTGCCGCGGCGGCTTCGAAGGCCTGCACATTGAGGCGGCTGCGCGGATACCGGTCAAGCCCCGGATTTTCGACGCCCACCTCACGAAACCACTGGCTCCACCAGACATCGCCGGGATCGATGATGCGCAGGCGCAGCAGATCTTCCGGCTTGTGTAATCCGCCGATGGTCTCGGCGAGGCTTGGATGCAGCATCGGCGTATAAACGCCGCGCAGCAATTGATGATAGGCCAGCCCCTTGCCATCGTCACGGCTCCATCGAATGGCGACATCGCAGTCGGACTGCGAAAAATCGATCAATGTGCTCGATGTGTCGAGCCGCACCGCGATCGAGGGATGCTCGAGCTGGAAGGCGCCCAGATGCCGCGACAGCCAGCGCGAGGCGAAAGTGGCGGTGGAATGGATGGTCAGTGTGGTATCTGACGTATCGCGAATAGTATCGACGGCCTCCCGCAGGCTGTTGAAGGCTTCCGCCACTCTCGGCGCCAGTTTGTGTCCGGCCTCGGTCAGTAAGACCTGCCGCGCTTTGCGGATGAAGAGCGGCTCACCGATATTTTCCTCCAGCAGCTTCACCTGATAGCTGACAGCCGTCTGCGTCATGCCCAGCTCTTCACCGGCCTTGGTGAAACTCAGATGCCGGGCTGCGGCATCGAACACACGCAGCGCATTCAGCGGGAACTGGCGAGACATCTTCATGGATAAGTTCTCTTTATGCTAACCACCAAAGGTTTCATTGGTTTTTATCCAAAAATCAAGTCATTTTCAGTTTCATAGATCAACTGAGCTTCTGAAAATTCTGAATGGAGACGAACATGCGCACAGCATTATTGCGCGCGTGGTCCCGCCTGCGCGCGGGTCTGCGGACAGCGGAGCAATTTGCCTTTGAAAGCTTTCGGCCGGACAATCTGGCCGATGAAAGCCTGCCTGACACGTTGAAGCGTGATCTCGGCCTCAAGGATGGGCGGGCTGGTGCTTGCGGGGATTCCCAGTTTCGGTGGCAGAAAATGCTTGAAGCAACTCGGCTGCCACAAGGGCCGCTATGACAGCGGGGCGCTTGTCCCTGACGCCGGTGCCGCCGATGGGCAAGATGAGCTTCGCAAGGCGGGAAGGAGGCTCTGCCTGATCCGCCAGCCAATGGGCGAAGGTGGCGCGTTTGGTCTTCGAGCCGATCATGCCGACATAGGCGAGATCGTTGCGGGCAAGCGCCTCCTTTGCAATCAGGAAATCGAGCGCGTGATCATGGGTGACGATGATGGCCGCACCATTGGCCGGGATTTTCGCGACGAGCGCCTCCGGCATGGGGGTGAGCACGGATGCGATGCCCGCGGTAAGATCGCGCAGCTCGCTTTCACGCGTTTCCACCACCGTCAGCGTCAGGGGCAGCAGCGACAGGCTCTGGGCCAGCGCCTTGCCGACATGGCCCGCCCCGAAAATGAAGACGGCGGGTTGCTGTTCGGCTTCGCCCTTCAGCCTTGCTTCGAGAGTGGCCGCGATCTCCACCGTTATCAGCCGGAAGCGGATGAGGGTGCGCCCGCCGCAGCACTGGCCGATTTCAGGCCCAAGCGGAATATCCATGCGGTCTTCGGCAGCACCTGCCCGCAGCATGGCGCGGGCGTGGTCTATCGCCATATATTCGAACTGGCCGCCGCCGATGGTTTCCCACAAGTCATCCTGTGAGACCAGCATGAAGGTGCCCGCCTCGCGTGGTGAGGAGCCTTTGACGGCTTCGATTTCCACGAGGATCGCGGGGGTGGAGCGGGCGAGGAAAGTGGAGAGAGAGGTATCAGGCATTGGCGCTGGCCCCCTCACACCTTCTTCAGTCGTTCCACTGCCATCAGCACCCGCTCCGGCGTTGCCGGTGCATCGAGCCGCGGGCAGACCTTGTAATCGGCGACGGAGGCGACGGCCATGGAAAGCGCTTCGAGAACCGAGATCGCCAGCATGAAGGGCGGTTCGCCCACGGCCTTGGAGCGGCCGATGGTGGGTTCGGCATTTTCCGCCCATTCCGCCAGCCTGACGTTGAAGCTCTTCGGCCGGTCGGAGGCGAGCGGGATCTTGTAGGTGGAAGGCGCGTGGGTGCGCAGCCGCCCCTTGCCGTCCCACCACAATTCCTCCGTGGTCAGCCAGCCCATGCCCTGTACGAAGGCGCCTTCGATCTGGCCGATATCGATGGCCGGGTTCAGCGACTTGCCGACATCGTGGAGGATATCGGTGCGCTCCATCAGGTATTCGCCGGTCAGCGTATCGATCGACACTTCCGAGCAGGCTGCGCCATAAGCGAAATAATAAAACGGCGTGCCACGGCCGGCGGCGCGGTCCCAGTGGATTTTCGGCGTCTTGTAGAAGCCGGCGGCGGAGAGCTGCACGCGGGCGAAATAGGCCTTCTTGATGAAATCGTTGAAGGCGATTTCCTCAAGCCCGATGCGCACCCGGTTCGGCAGGAAAACGACCTCTTCTTCCGGCACGTTCCAGTTCTCGGCGGCGAATTTGACCAGCCTTTCCCGGATTTGACGGGCGGCGTCATAGGCCGCCATGCCGTTGAGGTCCGAACCGGAAGAGGCGGCGGTGGCCGAGGTGTTCGGCACCTTGCCGGTCGTGGTGGCGGTTATCTTCACCCGGCCGATATCCACCTGGAAGGCATCGGCCACCACCTGCGCCACCTTGGTGTAAAGGCCCTGACCCATTTCGGTGCCGCCATGGTTCAGGTGGATGGAGCCGTCATTGTAGATATGCACCAGCGCGCCCGCCTGGTTGAAGGCGGTCATGGTGAAGGAGATGCCAAATTTGACAGGGGTGAGCGCGATGCCCTTGCGGATGATCGGGCTGGTTTTGTTGAACTCGATGATTGCATCACGTCGTGCGCGGTAGTCGCTGGAGGTTTCCAGTTCCTCGACGATGCGAGCGATGATGTTGTCTTCGACCTCCTGATGATAGGGCGTCGTGGTGCGACCGGAGCCGGTCTCGCCGTAGAAATTCAGCTTGCGGATATCGAGCGGGTCCTTGCCGACGGCATAGGCGATTTCCTCGATGAAACGTTCTGCCCCCAGCATGCCCTGCGGGCCGCCGAAACCGCGAAAGGCGGTGTTTGAGACGGTGTGGGTTTTCAGCGGCCGCGAGGTGAGATGCACATGCGGGTAGAAATAGCTGGAATCCGCATGAAACAGCGCGCGATCCGTGACCGGACCGGAGAGATCGGAGGAAAAACCGCAGCGCGCCGCATAGGTGGCGTCGACGGCGTGGATGCGGCCTTCTTCATCGAAGCCCAGTTCGTAATCGACGCGGAAATCATGGCGCTTGCCGGTGGCCGTCATGTCCTCGTCGCGGTCCGGGCGGATTTTCACGGCCCGGTTCAGCCTCTTGGCGGCGATGGCGCAAAGCGCGGCAAACTGGTTGCCCTGGGTTTCCTTGCCGCCGAAACCGCCCCCCATACGGCGCACCTGCACGGTGACGGCGTTGGACGGCACCTGCAATATGTGGCTGACGATATGCTGGATTTCGCTTGGATGCTGGGTAGAACTCCACAGCGTCACCTCGTCATCTTCACCCGGCACGGCCATGGCGATGTGGCTTTCGAGATAAAAATGCTCCTGCCCACCGATCCGCATCGTGCCGGTAAGGCGGCGCGGTGCGACATCCATTTCCAGTTTCGCATCGCCGCGTTTCAGCGTCATGGGATCGATGACGAGCGCGCCGCCATTTTCGATTGCCGTATCGATATCGGTGAAATGCGGCAGGTCCTTATAGGTGATCTTCGCCTTGCGGGCGGCCTTGCGGGCGATATCGCGGGTTTCGGCGAAGACCGCGAAGATCGGCTGGCCGTGGAACTCGACCTTTGTCTCGGCCAGCAGCGGCTCGTCGTGACGGCCGCCGGACGAGATGTCGTTTTCGCCGGGCACGTCCTTACCGGTCATGACCCACAATACGCCGGGTGTGGCTTCCACCTCCGAAAGGTCCATCGCGACGATTTCGGCATGGGCACGGTCGGCAAGGCCGAGTGCCCCGTGGACGAGGCCGGCGGGTTCGGGAATATCATCGATATATTCGGCGCTGCCGGTCACATGCTTGTGGGCGGAATCGTGCCGCAGCGAAGCGTGCATCGGGCCGTCGATTTCGGTCTTGGTCTTGTCGAAGCTTGTGGTGTCCATGGTTCAAGCCTCCTCCAGCGTGAAGCGCGCAAGTTCCTGCTTTTCGCCCGAAGTCTCGAGGAAGAACCGCGTCAGCAGGTTCTTGGCCGTCAGTTGCCGATATTCGGCAGTCGCGCGCCAGTCCGTCAGCGGTGTGAAATCCTCATCCAGCGCATCGCGCGCCGCATCGATCGTTTCCTGCGACCAGGGCTTGCCAAGAAGCGCCGCCTCCAGATGTGCGGCCCGTTTCGGTGTGCCGGCCATGCCGCCGAAGGCGATGCGGATGTCTTCGACGGCGCCATCGGCATCGAGCGTCAGGCTGAAAGCACCGCAGAGCGCAGAAATATCCTCGTCGCGCCGCTTGGAAATCTTGTAGACGGCGTAGTGGCTTTCCGGCTTCTGGAACGGAATGAACAGCTTTTCGACAAATTCGCCGCTCAGCCGGTCCTGTTTGCCATAATCGATGAAATAGCTTTCCAGCGGCAGGCTGCGATTGCCGGAGGAGGAGCGCAGGGTCAGCGTCGCTCCAAGCGCGATCAGCGCCGGCGGGGTGTCGCCGATGGGCGAACCGTTGGCGATATTGCCGCCGATGGTGCCCATGTTGCGCACCTGCTCGCCGCCCAGGCGGTCAAACAGCCGGGCAAGCGGCGGGAAATGTTCTGCGATGGTCTTGAAGGCCTGGCTGTAGGTGACGCCGGCACCGAGCGTAACGCCCTCCTCATCCACGGTGATGGTTTGCAGATCGCCGAGATTGTTGATGAAGATCACCGGGTTCAGCGCCCGCATCTGTTTCGTCACCCATAGGCCGACATCGGTGGAACCGGCGACGATGGTCGCCTTCGGTTCGGCGGCGTAAATCTCGGTCAAGTCGGAAAGCGTCGCCGGAATGATGGTGCGATCCTCACCACGGGTGACGGTGATTGTCTCGTTTTCGCGGACCGCCCAGAGCCTTGCCATGATATCGGTACGGTCCCGTTGCAGCGGGTCAAACAGTGCGCTTGGGCGGGCGGCGGCGATTTTTTCGGCGGCCTTCACGATCGGCTCATAACCCGTGCATCGACAGAGATTGCCTTGCAGCGTCTTTTCGATATCGGCGCGGCCGGGGTTTTCGCTGGTGAGCCACAGGCCATAAAGCGACATGATGAAGCCCGGCGTGCAGAAACCGCATTGCGAGCCGTGGAAATCCACCATTGCCTGCTGCACGGGGTGCAGCGTGCCGTCACGGGCGGCCAGATGCTCCACCGTGACGATATGCGTGCCGTGCAGCGAGCCCAGAAAACGGATGCAGGCATTGACGCTTTCATATCGCAGCGAGCCGTCCAGCAGCCGTCCGACCAGCACCGTGCAAGCGCCACAGTCGCCTTCAGCGCAGCCTTCCTTGGTCCCGGTTAACCGCTTGCTGATGCGGAGGTAATCGAGAAGCGTATCTGTCGGTCCGAAATCCTTTAGCGAAACGGTTTCGCTGTTGAGGATGAAGCTGATCGCGTCGTTCATGCAATGCCTTGCTGTGTTGACCGGCTATCGAGCCGGTTTCTTGTCATTGTCCCTGCACATCTATGCACGCCCGAGCCTGCATATCGATTTCCGTTTTGGCAATTCATTGTTTCCATAACGGAAAGAAAGTCCGGCAATTATTGCGCCGTCCAGCCGCCATCCACGGAAATATGGGTGCCGGTGATGTTGCTCGCCGCATCGCTTGCCAGAAACAGGGCAGCAGTGGCGACGTCATCGACGGTGACGAATTGTTTGGTCGCCTGCAACTCCAGCATCACGTCGTTTTTCACCGCCTCTTCGCTGATGCCGCGCACCTTGGCCATTTCCGGTATCTGCTTTTCGACCAGCGGGGTCAGCACGTAACCGGGACAGATGGCGTTGACGGTGACGCCGGTCTGGGCAAGCTCAAGCGCTGCCGTCTTCGTCAGGCCCATGATGCCGTGTTTGGCCGCCACATAGGCCGATTTGAACGGCGAGGCGACAAGGCCGTGGGCCGAGGAAATGTTGATGATGCGGCCTTTGCCAGCCTTTTTCATCAGCGGTATCGCGGCGCGCATGGTATGGAAGGAACTGGTCAGATTGATGGCGATGATCCAGTCCCATTTTTCCGTCGGGAACTCCTCGATGGGCGCGATGTGCTGGATACCGGCATTGTTGATGAGCACATCCACCGAGCCGAGCTTTTCGTGCGAGGATTGAATGAGATCGGCGATCTCGTCCGGTTTCGTCATATCTGCGGGGTGGTAAAGCACGCGTCCGCCGCTTTCGGCTTCAAGCAGAAGGCGCAGTTTTTCGATCTCGTCTTCGTCGCCAAAGCCGTTCAGCACGATATTGGCGCCGTCGCGCGCAAATCGCTGCGCAATGCCGAGGCCAATACCGCTTGTGGAGCCTGTCACGATAACTGTCCGATGCATGCTTTCCCCTTTTTGCATTACTTCGCACATATTTAAGCAGGTTATGCCCAAAGGGGGCGGGCTGGCAATCGCCATTTCGGGGGAGGGTGCCGGCGTGGTAAATCCGGCTGCGCCCATCCATTTTTTCGAAGCTAAGCTTCCAGATTTTGCGTTTGTCTGAAAGACCGTCCGTCCCTATCTCTCAGACAAGCAAACAGAGGTATCGTTTATGGAACTCGGTCTTTACACATTCGCGGATGTCAATCCCAATCCCGCCGATGGCCGCGGCCCGGAAGGCGCGCGCCGGCTCAAACATCTTCTTGAGGAAATCGAGCTTGCGGATCAGGTCGGGCTTGATGTGTTCGGGCTGGGTGAGCATCACCGCCCGGATTATGTCGTCTCCTCGCCTTCCACCGTGCTTGCGGCGGCGGCGGTGAAGACGAAGAACATCCGCCTGACGAGCGCCGTCTCGGTGCTCAGCTCGGATGACCCGGTGCGCGTATTCCAGCAATTCTCGACTGTCGACCTCCTGTCGAACGGCCGTGCCGAGATCATGGCCGGGCGTGGTTCCTTCATCGAATCCTACCCGCTGTTCGGTTATGATCTCGAAGATTACGACGTGCTCTTTGCCGAGAAGCTCGATCTGCTTCTGGCGCTGCGCGAACAGGAAATCGTCACCTGGTCCGGCACCAAACATCCGGCCATCAACGGGCGCGGGGTTTATCCGCGTCCGCTTCAGGAACGTCTGCCGGTGTGGATCGCCGTCGGCGGCACACCGCAATCGGTGGCGCGGGCCGGTGCCATGGGCCTGCCGGTAGCGCTTGCCATCATCGGTGGCGAATATCGACGTTTTGCGCCGCTGTTCGATCTCTATCATGAGGCGGCCCGCCGGGCGGGTCAGGAAAAGACGAAGCTGCGCACCAGCATCAACGTCCATGGTTTTATTGCCGATACGACCGACAAGGCCGCCGACCAGTTTTACGGCCCGCAGGCGGAGGTGATGAACCGCATCGGCCGCGAGCGCGGCTGGGGACCGACGAACCGTGCCCATTTCGATGCCGCGCGTGGACCGGAAGGCAATCTCTTTCTTGGCGAGCCGGAACTGGTGGCGGAAAAGATCATCAAGGCACATGGCGTCTTCAAGAATGACCGCTTCCTGCTGCAGATGGCCATCGGCCTGATGCCGCATGATCAGATCATGCGCGGCATCGAGCTTTATGGTACGAAAGTCGCCCCTATCGTCAGAAAAGAATTGACGGGGAGCGCCGATCCGGTGAAAGCCACGGCCTGATGATTACCAAGGCGGGCGTTTTCAGACCCGCCGGTTAGAACGACGGACAGAGACATGGTCATTTCCACCGAAGAAGAACTGGTTCTGCTGAAGGATATCGGCCGCCTGTGTGCGGTCGCCATGCAGACCATGGCGGACGCGCTGGAACCCGGCATCACCACGGCCGAGCTGGATGCGATCGGCCGCAAGGTGCTGGAAGATAACGATGCGCAATCGGCGCCGGAATTCTGCTACAAATTTCCCGGCGCGACCTGCATCAGCGTTAACGAGGAAGTGGCCCACGGCATTCCGGGGCCACGCATCATCAAGGCGGGCGATCTCGTCAATATCGATGTCTCGGCGGTGAAGAACGGCTTTTTCGGTGATACGGGTTCGTCCTTCGCCGTGCCGCCGGTGAAAAAGGAAATCGAGCGACTGTGCCGCGATGGCAAGCGCGCCATGTGGACCGGTCTGCAACAGGTGAAAACCGGACGGCCCTTCGCCGATATCGGCAACGCCATCGGCGCTTTTGCCAAAAAGAACCGCTATACGCTGATCACCAATCTGGCGAGCCACGGCATTGGCCGGTCGCTGCATGAGGAGCCAAAGGAACTGGCGACCTGGCCGGACAAGGACGAGCGGCGCATCATGCAGGAAGGCATGGTCTTCACCGTCGAGCCGTTTCTTTCGACGGGCGCCTATTGGGCCGAGGATGGCGACGACGATCCGTGGACGCTCTATAGCGATCCGAGCGCGCCGACGGTGCAATATGAGCATACCGTGGTGGCGACGAAGAACGGGCCGCTGGTGCTGACGCTTGCTGAGTGACAGCTAAACCTCTTCTCCGTCACCCTTGCTCCTAACGTAGGAGCGAGCGGGTGCGGCATATTTCTTCTCCCCGCCTGGGAGAAGTCCGCGGCAGCGGGATGAGGGGGCGAGGGTAGAGATATTCGGCAACGTTTCCCGCTCATCCGACCCTTCGGGCCACCTTCTCCCCGGCGGGGAGAAGAAACAAGCGGCGGCGGCATTGGAAGACCTGCATTGTTGCCGATGTTCGCCGAGTGACCGATAAAAGCGGCTTATAACGCCGATCAAAATAACTCGTTTGTCCCTTATCCGCCCGGTTGCGATAAGCCACGCATGAGCATCGACAAGCCACTTTCCGCCACACATCTGACCGCGCTTGGTTTCGCAGGCGCCCTCATGATGGCCTCCGCCATGGGTTTCGGCCGTTTTTCCTTTACCCCCATCCTGCCCGGTATGATGGCCGATGTGCCGCTCTCGGCGGGGGATGCCGGAATTGTCGCGGCCGGAAATTTCGCCGGGTATCTGGCGGGTGCGGTTCTCGCCGCCTATTCATGGGGCTCTGGGCGGGAGCGGCTGGTTGCCCTTTGCGGCCTGTTTTCCACGGCTGCGCTGCTGTTGGCCATGGCTGTCGTCAATTCGGTTGCGGCCTTCGTCGTCATCCGGTTTCTGGCCGGCGTTGCCAGTGCAATGACCATGATCTTCACCTCGCAGATCGTCATCGGCCATGCCGCAAAAGCCGGCCGGGATAGTGTGCAGGCGCTGCATTATGGCGGTGTCGGTGCCGGCGTCGCGATTTCATCGCTGGTGGTCTATCTGATCGGTGTGGTTTTTGATGGCGGCGGATCCTCCTGGAGAGAGGAGTGGATCGCCGGAGCCGTCTTTTCCTTCGTCACACTTCTTCTCGTCTTCCGGGTGCTGCCCGCAGGCCCGCCGCGGCATGCTTCTTCGGCAGCGGAGCCGCCGCTTAGCTGGACGCGGCCGCTGTTCCTGACGACGCTGGCCTATGGGCTGTTTGGTTTCGGTTATGTCATTACCGCCACCTTCATCGTGGCGATCGCCCGCATGGCGGCAGCTGGCGCTTTCGTGGAGTTTCTCGCCTGGTTCATCACCGGCTGTGCCGCCGCCGTTTCGCTTTTCCTCTGGAAACCGGTCCTGAAGTCGCAGGGGTTGAAGCGGGCTTTCGTGATCGTTCTCGCCGTCGAGGCCGTGGGTGTCTTCGCCTCCGTTATGCTGCCGCCGGTGGCCGGCGTGCTGGCCGGCGGCCTGCTTCTCGGGCTGACCTTCATGGTCATCACCGCCTATGGCCTGCAGCTCGGGCGGGAATTTGCCGGTCCGAGCCCGCGTCGTGCCTTTGCTCTGATGACGGCCGCCTTCGGCACGGGCCAGATCGTCGGGCCTCTGGCCGCCGGCTGGATTGCCGAGGTAACGGGAAGTTTCACCGCCCCCAGCATTCTCGCTTCCGCCGTGCTCGTTGTCAGTATTCTCCTGATGCTGCCGGTGCTTGCCATGGAAGGGCGGCGCTAGGCCATCGGTCGTCTTTTCGGTATTTCACCGGTGTTTCATCACGGTTCGTTTCGTCAACTTCGCCTTACATCTTGTTAAGGTCAGCGCTTCTCCGTTGCTGTGCACAAATTTCTGCCCTAGGTTCGGGCCAATAAGTGCTTCGCCAATAATGGCTGATTTCAAACGCGCGTGAGTTCGAAACGTGTTTCATTCCTTCTTTCCCAAGCCGAAAGCTTTCTTTGCCTCCGCCATCGTTTGGGCCTTCTTCGCCATTCTTGCCTGGTATTTCATCGTTGAAAGGGTAGGGGCGTCCTGGGGCTACGTGATGCCCGAGCAGGAACCCTACGATCTCAGTTATTTTCTGGTTCCCGCAAATCTGTTCTTTTACGGCTATATCGCGTCGTGCCTGGCGTTATTCGGCGTCGTCTGGACTGTCATCGCCAGAGATCACCCCTGGAAGCTCTGGTCTATCTGGGGATCGCTGCTGATTATTGCGGTGACCTATTTTGGCGTTCAGATTTCTGTCGTCATCAATAATTTCCGGCGGCCTTTCGGTGACCTTCTGCAAAATGCCCTTTCCAAACAGCCGGGTATTGAAGTTTGGGATTTCTACAGCCTTCAGATCGTCTTCGCCAAGATCGCTTTTCTCAGCATGGCGGTTTCGATCCTGACGGATTTCTTCACCAGCCACTATATCTTCCGCTGGCGAACCGCGATGAACGACTTCTACATGTCCAAGTGGGAAAAGCTGCGCCACATCGAAGGTGCTTCCCAGCGCGTTCAAGAAGATACGATGCGATTCTCCTCCACGCTGGAGGCATTGGGCATCACCCTGATCAATTCGGTAATGACACTCGTCGTTTTCCTGCCGATCCTGTTTGCGCTGTCTTCCTATGTCTCCGAATTGCCGATTATCGGCGAAGTGCCGCATGCGCTGTTTTGGCTGGCGATCGTCTGGTCCATATTCGGTACGGTGCTTTTGGCAACGGTGGGCATCAAACTGCCCGGTTTGAACTTCCGCAATCAGCGTGTGGAAGCCGCCTATCGTAAAGAACTTGTCTATGGCGAGGATCACGCCGACCGCGCCCAGCCGCCAACAGTCAAGGAGCTCTATTCCAATGTGCGGAAGAACTATTTCCGCATGTACTGGCACTATCTCTATTTCAACGTGGCGCGGTATTTCTACATTCAGGCCGATGCGGTGTTCCTGCTCCTGATGCTTGTTCCCACCATCGTCGCCGGCAAGATCACCTATGGTATCTACCAGCAGATCGCCACGGCCTTCGGCCAGGTCAGTAATTCGTTCCAGTATCTGGTCAACTCCTGGACGACGATCATTGAACTGCTTTCCATTCACAAGCGTCTTGTCGCCTTCGAAGCGGCGATCGACGACAAGCCCCTGCCTGATATCGACGTGCGTTATCTGCAGCGGGAAGCAGAAGCCGGTGAACTGGCGGCCAACAAGCCCTAACGAAAACAAAAAAGGCGGCCGGATGGCCGCCTTTTTTGTTGGGTTCCAAGAGGTTTCAGCCCTCGGTCTTCTGCTTCTTGCGCGCCTCGATCATCGGCATCGCCTCGGCATAACTCACACAGGCCACATCCTGCTTCTGGCAGACTTCGCGCAGCAGCCGCTCATAGGCGTTCCAATAGGCGCCGCCATTCATCTTCACGAAGTGAAAGCCCATCTGCAGCGGAATGCGCTCGCCATTATATTGCCTGTCGAATGCATTGCGGAAGGCCGTATAGGCGCGTTCCTCGAATTCCCCGGCACGATCCGGCGTTTCGACGCCGATGGAGTGGCGGATGAAGAGATTGTAGTCCATGGCGATGATCGGCCGGTTGCCCGGACCTTCGGGAATGAGCGGCAGGCCGAAATGCTGGATGCCTTCGCGCTCCACCGGCCATTCCGGCCCCTTGGTGATGCTGGTGGCGTCGTAAACGAAATGGTGCTTTTTCTGCGCGGTGGTCAGCGCCGATCCCTGCGAGAGATAGGGCGCGCGGAAGCCGTTGATGTTCTTCACCATCTCGCGCCAGCCTTCGGGCTCTTCACCCTTCTTGCCGATCATCTGCCAGGCGTTTTCCAGCGTGCTGGTGAAGGTGGTGAATTCGCCGTCCCATTGTTCGGCAGACCACCCCCCGCCATCGAAATGGCCGCAGGTGTGGTTGCCAATCTCGTGACCTTCTCGATAGGCCGCCCAGATGTTTCTAAGCCTCGTCTCCACCTCTTCCGGCGACTGGCCGAAACCGACATTGGAGCGGCCGGCCTTCTGGCCGGGGCCCTGATAGGTCTTGGCGCTGGTCTTCCTGTCCATCACCAGCGTACAGGCGAGAAAATAGGTGAAATGCCCGCCGACCTGCTTTGCCGTCGCCCGGCTTCTTTCCCACAGCGTATTGTCGCCCGCACCGTCGAAGGACACGATGACGAGCTGCTTCGGCTTCTGCGCCTCTTCGGCAAAAACGGGAAGGGCGGCGAGAAGCGACAGGGAAAAAGCGGCAAAGGGGCGAAACATCAGTTATCCGTCATATGAAACACCGTGGCCTTTTGCGGGTGGAATAAGGCGAAGCTTTGAATAGTCTGGCGTTTTCATGACTTTCAGCCTAATTCCTGTTCTTAGCTGCGGTGATAGGACCGCATTCGTTCCATCGGGGGACCGTGTTCCATGATTTTTCTCGCACTCTGTCTTGCCTTGTTCCTGCTGACCCATCTTTTGAAGGTGGTCGCACCGCAATTTCGCACCCGCATGATCGCAACGATGGGGGAGGGGCCTTTCAAGGGCGTTTATTCCCTCGTCAGCCTCATCACGCTCGGCCTCGTCATCTATGCCTTCGGCGAAGCGCGGCAGGAGACGGGCATGCTCTGGTATCCGCCGGTCTGGATGAGCCACATCGCCGTGACCCTGATGCTGCTGGCGATGATCTGTCTGGTCGCCAGCCTCATCCCGGCTGGCCATATCGCAACCAAGACCAAACATCCGATGGTTCTTTCGGTCAAGATCTGGGCGCTCGCGCATCTTCTGGCCAATGGCGAGACGTCCTCGATCCTGCTCTTCGCATCGTTCCTCGCCTGGGGTGTGGTGATGCGGATTTCGCTGAAGCGGCGGGAAAGGGCAGGCGAAAAGGTGGTCCGCGACTTCGTTTCAGGCCGCTATGATCTTATCGCCATTGTCGGCGGCATCGTTCTCTGGGGTGCTTTCATCCTGAAACTGCACGAATGGTTGATCGGCGTTCAGCCCATCGCGATGTAGGAAATCAACGTTTCCCCCTTACATATCAGGCAAAATAGGCTAGAAGGCCGACCAAGACCCGGTCGGCCGCTTTTTGCTGATCCGGGTAAGCGGCTTGGTATGTCCGCGAACGGATGGATCGGAAACGATCTCCGCGCGGGTAACGGAGAATTTGATGGCAAACGAAAATGATACCTTTATCCGCGAAGTGAACGAGCAGATCCGCTCCGAGCAGCTGTCGCGCTTCTGGGGCCGGTACGGTATCGTGGTCGTGGGTGCGGCCATTCTCGTGGTTGTTGGTGCCGCCGGCGCCGGTATCTACGAATATTGGAACACCAGCCGCGCGTCCAACTCCGGCGACCAGTTCCTGGCGGCGCTGAAGCTTGCTTCGGAAAACAAGACGGATGAGGCACTGAAGGCCTTCGCCGATCTCGAAACCTCCGGTCACGGCAATTATCCGGTTCTGGCGAAATTCCGTTCCGCCACGCTGCTTTCGCAGAAGGGCGATGCGGCTGGCGCGATTGCCGCCTTCACCGCCATCGGCAACGACACTTCCGCGCCGCAGGTCTTCCGCGATACGGCCAAGGTGCGCGCCGCCTGGCTGCTGGTTGACAACGGCACCTATGACCAGGTCGTTGCGCTGGCCGAGCCGCTCAGCGCCGAAGGCCAGACCATGCGCGCTTCCGCGCGTGAAGCTCTGGGCCTTGCCGCCTACAAGGCCGGCGATTTCGCCAAGGCCAAACAATGGTTCGAGCAGATTATCAGCGACACGCAGGCCCCGCGCAACGTGACGAACCGCGCGCAGATCATGCTCGACAATATCACCGCTTCCGGCAAGGCTGCTTAACGTCGCCTCGCCACGCGAGATCGCCCCGGCATTTCTTCGCATTGCCAAAGCGATCCAACTCTTTATTTTACGCATGTCCTTTGCCCAAAACAGATAACGTTTTGGGCAGACTTGCTTCAAGGAACCGAGATCAATGAGCTTCACCGTCGCCATAGTCGGGCGCCCCAATGTCGGCAAGTCCACGCTTTTCAACCGTCTGGTCGGAAAGAAACTGGCCTTGGTGGATGACACGCCGGGCGTGACCCGCGACCGCCGCCCCGGCGAGGCGAAGCTCGTCGACCTGCGTTTCACCATCATCGATACCGCCGGTCTGGAGCAATCCGGGCCGGAAACGCTTCAGGGCCGCATGTGGGCGCAGACCGAAGCGGCAATCGACGACGCCGATGTGACGCTGTTCGTCGTGGACGCCAAGGCGGGCCTGACGCCGGCCGACGAGACGCTGGCGGAAATGCTGCGCCGTCGCGGCAAGCCGGTGGTGCTGGTGGCCAACAAGTCCGAAGCGCGCGGTTCCGATGCCGGTTTCTACGACGCCTTCACCCTCGGTCTCGGTGATCCCTGCCCGATTTCGGCCGAACACGGTCAGGGCATGATCGACCTGCGCGACGCCATTGTCGAGGCAATCGGCGAAGACGTGGCCTTCCCGCCCGAGGTGGATGAGGCGGAGACGGATATTGTGCTTCCGCGCACTGAGCCTGGCAGCGAGGAAGAGGAAGACGAAGAGCCGGTTTATGACGAGACCAAGCCGCTGCGCGTTGCCATCATCGGCCGGCCGAATGCGGGCAAGTCGACGCTCATCAACCGCTTCCTCGGTGAAGACCGGCTTTTGACCGGCCCGGAAGCCGGCATTACCCGCGACAGTATCTCGGTCGAATGGGACTGGCGTGGCCGCACCATCAAGATGTTCGACACTGCCGGCATGCGCCGCAAGGCCAAGGTGACGGAGAAGCTGGAAAAGCTTTCGGTTGCGGATTCGCTGCGCTCCATCCGTTTTGCGGAAACTGTCGTCATCGTGTTCGACAGCACCATCCCGTTCGAAAAGCAGGATCTGCAGCTGGTCGATCTCGTCATCCGCGAAGGCCGCGCCGCCGTGCTCGCCTTCAACAAGTGGGATCTGGTCGAAGACCCGCAGGCCTATCTGGCTGACCTGCGTGAAAAGACCGAGCGTCTCTTGCCGCAGGCACGTGGCATCCGCGCCGTGCCGATCTCCGGCCAGACGGGTTATGGCCTCGACCGGCTGATGCAGAACATCATCGATACGGACAAGGTCTGGAACCGCCGCATCTCGACAGCCCGTCTCAACCGCTGGCTGGATGCGCAGACCACGCAGCATCCGCCGCCGGCCGTTTCCGGCCGCCGCCTGAAGCTGAAATATATGACGCAGGTGAAGGCCCGCCCGCCGGCCTTCATGATCTCCTGCACCCGTCCGGAGGCTATTCCGGAGAGCTATACGCGTTATCTGGTCAATGGCCTGCGCAAGGATTTCGACATGCCGGGCGTGCCGATCCGCGTGCATTATCGTGGCTCGGACAATCCGTTCGAGAGCAAGGCCAAGAAGCGGCGGTGACCGGCCTTCGGTTTTGAGGCACGGCGTTGCGGCGTATTTCTTCTCCCCGTGGGGGAGAAGGTGGCCCGAAGGGCCGGATGAGGGGGCAACCCCTCCGTATATCTCAACCGTCGCCCCCTCATCCCGCTGCCGCGGACTTCTCCCCGGCGGGGAGAAGAAACAAGCGGCGGACGCTCGCCCAACGACACGTGTTTGAAGAGTAAAAGACCATGCTGATCAAGCAGACCGACTATCACCGGATTTACCGGGTCATCAACAGCCTGCTCATCAGCCAGAATGCCGATCCCGCCTCGGCCTCCATGTATTTCAGCACCTTCGGTGCTTTCATCCTGCAGCAGCATTACAAGGTGAAGGCGGTGCCGAAGGGTGGGCTTGCCGCCTATAATCTTGGCGGAAAGGTCCTGTTGTTCGCAGATCATCGCGAAGACGGTTATGTGACGGGTGCGGGTGAGAATTTCCATTGCTGGGTCGAGGCCGACGGCTGGGCTATCGATTTCATGGCGCCCGCTTTTTCTGAGGGTGCGGATGCGCTTGCGGTGCCGGCAAAGATGTTCCAGCGGCCGCTCTCGGCCATGGCGGCCTCGATCAACGATCTCGGGCAATCGGGTGATTTCTTCTATCGCTCCGAGCCCGAAGCGACAGCCAGGCGCTTTGCCGACTGGCACAAGCACGCAATGATCGGCGATATGGCGAGCGTTGCCGCCAACTGGTTCCGCAAATCCCCCAAGCAGATGGCCGCATCGCTTTCGGTGACCGACCGGGACGGCAAGGCGCGGACCGTGCCGCTTTCCGGTGAAATGCTGACTGGAGCCTGGTGACGGCAGATTCCGCCGCAGGATGGTGATCGCGACGGTTTTGGCAGCAAAACGCCTTTTGATTAAAAGGGCCAATAGCTGTTACAAAGACCGGGCTGCAACAGGGACGGGATCGACGTGTGCTATGGCCGATGACACCATTTCAATAAGCTTCACACCAGACCCGAAACATGTTCCCGCTTATGTCTACGGCTATCAAAATCAGGCCTATGAAAATTACAGCATGATTTTCGACAGGTCCTGGGCTCGCCATTTTGCCACGGAAAGAGTCAGGCTCTCGATATTTGCGGGACTGGCTGCCGGTTTCATCTATTCCCTGAGTTTGCCGTGGTTTCCGGGCGTCTGGCCGGTGGTCGGTTATTGGGTTTTTGCGCCCGCACCGTTTGTGGCTCTCGCCGTCTGGTTCATTATCTGGCGGGGCTCGAGATGGGAGATGAAATCCTATTACGAGACCCTGGCACACTGGAATATCGCCCATGAGCTGATGTATTCACCTCAAATACAGGTCGAGATCGGGCCCCAGGGCTATAAGCAGGTCACACGACTGGACACCGTGCAGCTGAGCTGGGCACGTTATCATCTTGCCATCACGCCGCCGGACAGTCTGGTGCTGGTTTTCCACGGCACGGTGGTCGTCATACCCAGCAGTGCCTTGCCGATGGCGTCAAAGGATGTTGTCGAGAAGATCAACGAATGGTGCACGGCCCAGCAAAAAGAGCTTCTTCCTTTGTCCTGAAGCGGCATCTCTGTGGCTGGCGGTGTATCGTTGAAAAACAGGACGGCCAGCGTGTTCTCGCGGCAGCCGCCTGACGTCAATCAGCAGCCCGACCCCGTTCTAAAGATAACGGCAGTCGCGTCCTGATCGCCTTGTGACACTCCCGCACCGTTTCGTCCACCGTTCCCCGAGAAAATATCGGGGATCACCTCATGCAAGCTGCGAGCGCGACAGCAGCGGCAGGGTTTTGCCGGCGGCGTGGATGACATTGTCGAGGAATTGTTTTGAGGCCTTTTCCCAGCTGTAGCTTTTGGAAAGCGCCAGAGCCTCCTGCGGCGAGCAATGCAGCGCTGCCAGACAGGCATCGCGAAGATTGTGATCCAGCGCTCCCGCACCCGGATTGCCGCCGAGAATGTCTATCGGCCCGGTGACGGGGAAGGCGGCCACGGGCACGCCGCTTGCCAGCGCTTCGAGAATGGTGTTGCCGAATGTATCGGTCTTCGAGGGGAAAACGAAGACATCGGCCTGCGCATAGGCGTCGGCGAGGTCTTCACCCGTCTTAATGCCGGTGAACAGCACATCCGGATATTTTTCCTGCAATTCCCGACGGGCAGGGCCGTCGCCGATGACGACCTTCGAGCCCGGCAGGTCGAGTTCCAGGAATTCCGGCAGGTTCTTCTCCACCGCCACACGACCCACCGTCATGAAGATCGGCCGTGGCAGGTCGAAAGGAAGCTTCGTCTTCGGGCGTGGATGGAAAAGCTCGGCGTCAATACCGCGGCTCCAGCGCTTCAGGTTGCGCACGCCGCGGGCTTCCAGTTCGGTCTCAAGGCTCGGAGTCGCCACCATGCAGGTGTTGCCGCCATTGTGGAACCAGCGCACGAAAGCGTAAAGCCAGCTTTCCGGGACAGGGAAACGTGCCGCGACATATTCCGGGAAGCGGGTGTGATAGCTGGTGGAAAACCGCATGCGGTTCTTCACACACCAGCGCCGCGCCATGAAGCCCAGCGGCCCTTCCGTCGCGATATGCACGAAGGAGGGCTGGCTTTTTTCAATCTCCGCCGCCACGCGGCGATATCCGGCGACCGACAGGCGGATTTCCGGATAGGTGGGGCAGGGGATGCTGTAGAAACTCTGCGGCGTGACCATGCGCACATCGACACCGAGCCGCGCCAGTTCGGTATTGGTGTTTTCAATCGAGCGAACCACGCCGTTGACCTGCGGGTGCCAGGCATCTGTGACAATCGTGATTCTCGTCATGAAACACTGATCCTGCTCATCTGCGCACAGGCGAATCCCCATTGCCCGGCTTCTGCCCGTATATGCGGGGTGCGTGTTACAGGATCATGTCAGGGTGTGTGACGGTGGGGAAGTGGGGTTTTTGTACAGTCGAAAGGGTGCCAGATAACGTAATTATCGGCATCAGTGCGGCATATCTGAAACGTGCGGGTGTCCGTGATGCTCTCTTCTGCCCTCATCCCTGTGCTTGTCACAGGAATGAGGGGTAGAGGGGGCTATCCCACCAGCGGAAGCAGCTCGGGGCTGATCAGCGCGCCGTGGTGGCCGATGACGGTTGCGGCGGCCTTTGCGGCGAAGGTGGCGGCCTCTTCGGGAGAACTGCCGGTCACATAACGCGCGAGGAAGGCGCCGTTGAAGCTGTCGCCGGCGCTTGTTGTATCGACCACTTCCACGGCTTTCATCGCCGGGGCATGGCTGCGGTTGCCGCCGAAATCGAGCGTCGCGCCCTTGGCACCGTCCTTCACGACGATATTTTTGACATCGAGCGCACGGTAGCGGTCGATGGTCGCTTCCACGGAAACGTCGCCGAAATGGCTGGCCTCGTCATCGAAGCTCGGCATGACCAGCGTTGCGGCGCGGGCACCGTTGGAGATCGTCTCCAGCATCACATCCCTGTCGGCCCAGAGGCGCGGGCGGATGTTGGGATCGAAGACCACCAGCTTGCCGGCCGCCTTGGCGCGGCGCAGCTCTGCGAGGAATGTATCGACATCATGCGCGGAGGCGAGAATGGCGAGCGTGATGCCGGAGAAATAGACCACATCGGCGCTTTCCACCGTCCTGCGCAGATGATCCGCATCCGCGGCCAGCTGTCTTGCGGCGGCGGCATTGCGCCAGTAGCTGAAGGTGCGTTCGCCATCCTTCAGGTTGATGAGGTAAAGGCCGGGTGTGCCGCCCTTGATGCGGCGGATTTTTTCCGTGCCGATGCCGGCTTCCGTGATGAAGGCCAGCATGTCTTCCGACAGCGGATCGTCGCCGAGCGCGGTGAAATAATCGACTGACCAGTCTTCCGGCAGGCAGGCGCGGGCATACCAGGCGGTATTGAACGTATCCCCGGCGAAACCCTTGCGCAGCAGCCCGTTGCCGGCCTGCGACAGTTCCACCATGCATTCGCCAATCGACAGAAACCGTCCGCCCACGCCGTCATCCTCCCGTTTTTTCCAGCCATGCGGCTTACGACGAGTGCGCGCCGCTGACAAGGGCGGTTCTGGCCGTTTGTGCATGTGCGAAGTTCCGGTTTACGCGGACGCAGCGGCTTTATATTCTCCGGCGAGACACCCTCAGGAGATCGCCGATGACGCTGCCCCATGCCCCGGTCCATAAATCTCACGCACAATCGGACTGGTGGAAGGGGGCGGTGATCTATCAGGTCTATCCGCGCTCGTTTCAGGACACGACCGGCGACGGTTACGGCGATCTTGCCGGGGTGACGAAACGGCTGCCCTATATCGCCTCGCTCGGTGTGGATGGCATCTGGCTCTCGCCCTTCTTCACCTCGCCCATGGCCGATATGGGTTATGATGTTTCCGATTATTGCAATGTCGATCCGATGTTCGGCACGCTTGCCGATTTCGACGCCCTGATGGCCGAGGCGCACCGGCTGGGGCTGAAGGTCATCATCGATCAGGTCATTTCGCACACGTCAGACCAGCACCCATGGTTCGTGGACAGCCGCGCCAGCCGCACCAACAGCAAGGCCGACTGGTATGTCTGGGCCAATCCCAAACCGGATGGCACGGCGCCGACAAACTGGCTTTCCGTGTTCGGCGGCCCGGCATGGGAATGGGACGGCGTGCGCAAGCAATATTACATGCACAGCTTCCTCGCCTCGCAGCCGGACCTCAATTTCCACAATCCCGAGGTTCAGGATGCGCTGCTGGAGACCGTGCGTTTCTGGCTTGATCGCGGTGTGGATGGTTTCCGGCTCGATACCGTCAACCATTATTTCCATGACAAGCTTTTGCGCGACAACCCGCCGCTTTACGATGAGGAAAGCTTTGGTCTCGATGCATCCGACGTCAATCCCTATGGCATGCAGGACCATCTTTACGACAAGACGCGGCCGGAAAACGTGGCTTTCCTGAAGCGCTTCCGCGCGTTGCTCGATGAATATGAGGACCGGGCCACGGTGGGCGAAGTGGGCGACGGGGCGCGGTCGCTGAAGACGGTGGCGGCCTATACGTCCGGCAATGACAAGCTCAACATGTGTTATACGTTCGATCTGCTGGGGCCGGATTTCAGCGCGAAGCACCTGCGTGCATCGGTCGAGACTTTCGGCAAGATCGTCAAGGACGGCTGGGTGTGCTGGGCCTTTTCCAACCATGATGTGGTGCGCCATCTCAGCCGTTTTTCCGAAAGCGTGGAGGAGCAGACACGGGTGGCGAAACTCGCCATCTGCGTTCTTTCCAGCCTGCGCGGCTCCATATGTCTCTATCAGGGCGAGGAACTGGGGCTGACCGAGGCCGAACTTGCCTTCGAGGATCTGCGCGACCCCTATGGCATCCGCTTCTGGCCCGCCTTCAAGGGCCGCGACGGATGCCGCACGCCGATGGTGTGGGAGACCGGTAAACCCAATGCCGGATTCTCAAGCGCCGAAAAGCCGTGGCTGCCGGTGCCCTATGTGCATGCCATGCAGGCCGTGGATGCGCAGGAGCGCAAGCCGGACTCGGTTCTCAACCATTATCGCGCCGTCCTGTCGTTCCGCAAAAGCCATGGCGCGCTGCGCGACGGCGATATGCACTTCATCAAGACCAATCTCGATGTGCTGGCCTTCACGCGCCAGAAGGGCGATGAAAAACTGCTGTTCGTTTTCAACCTGACCCGCGAAGCGGTGGAATTTCCCGTGCCAAAGGCCATGCGTGTCACAGATATCCTGCCGATGCCGGGGTTTTCACCGCTCTATGATGCGGGGATCGTCAAGCTCGACGGGCTGGATGTGTTTTGCGGGATCGTTGCGTGAGCGGGCAATTTCTTGTCAGAAACGCTGCGGATTATCAGGACGACTGGTGCCTTTTGCGACACCGGCTGTGGCCGGATACCGTGCCCGCCGAACATAGGGCAGAGTTGCAGGCCGTCTCCGAAACCGGGGCTGGATTTATCGTCCATGATCCGGCTGGAGTGGCTGTTGGTTTTGCCGAAGTCAGCCTGCGGCGGGATTACGTCAATGGTTGCGATACCTCGCCCGTGGCGTTTCTCGAGGGAATCTATGTCGAGGAGGCGTTTCGCAGACAGGGCGTTGCCGCAGCGCTGGTGGAGGAGGTGACCCGCTGGGCCACCGGCCAGGGCGTCAGCGAGCTTGCGTCCGATGCCGATATTGCAAATGTCGATTCCCATCGCATGCATGCGGCGCTGGGGTTTGAGGAGACGGAGCGGGTGGTTTATTTCCGCAAGCGGCTGTCCCTGGATTGAAGGTGGAATATAACGTTTTTTGCCAAACCCTCATTCTTGTGACAAGCACAGGAATGAGGGTTTGGCGTTTCATCCCGCCGAGATATTTCCCGTCTGTCAGATCAGCGCAAACCGATCCACATCCACCATGCCCTTATCCGAAATCTTCAGGTGCGGAATGACGGGCAGTGGCAGGAAGGCCACCTGCAGGAAGGGCTCCTCCAGCGTCGTGCCGAGCGCGTAGGCGGCCTTGCGCAGGGTGTGCAGCGTATCGCGCACCGTCTCGTAAGGTTCGAGGCTCATGAGCCCGGCGACGGGCAGCGCGATTTCGCCTGTCACCTTGCCGTCCTCCACCACGACGAAACCGCCCTTGATTTCACCGAGCCGGTTGGCGGCCCGCGCCATGTCGTCTTCGTTCACGCCGACAACGCAGATATTGTGGCTGTCATGGCCGACGGTGGAGGCGATGGCGCCCTTTTTCAGGCCGAAGCCCTGCACGAAACCATTGGCGTGGTTGCCGTTCTTGCCATGCCGTTCGATGACGGCGACCTTGATGATGTCATTCTCGAGATCGACGGTCGTCTGGTTGCCGTCCGTCGGCAGCTTGTAGCGGCGGTGCTCGGTGATGATCTTGCCGGGAAGTACGCCCATGACAGGAGTTTCGCCTTCCGTGACCGGTACGCCGAAATGGGAGGCGAGCACCGGCCTTGCCTTGACGCTGTCGAGACCGACGGGCGCCACCGGCTTGCGCGTGGCAAACAGGGCGTCATCAACGATGCGGCCGCCGGAAAAGACCATGCTGGCCTTGCAGTTCTGCAGGCTGTCGACGACCACGAGATCGGCGCGCCAGCCCGGCGCGACAAGGCCGCGATCACGCAGGCCGAAGGCTTTCGCGGCGGAAATCGAGGCCGCACGATAGATGGCGAGCGGTTCCACGCCGCTGGCGATCGCAGTGCGGATCATATAGTCGAGATGGCCCTGTTCGGCTATATCGAGCGGGTTGCGATCATCCGTGCAGAGCGCCAGATAGGGTGACAGGCGCTCGGTGATGATTGGCATCAGGGCATGCAGGTCCTTCGAGACGGAGCCTTCACGCACCAGAATATGCATGCCCTTGCGGATTTTTTCGAGCGCTTCGGCAGCGCTCGTGCATTCATGTTCGGTGCGGATGCCGGCCGAGAGATAACCGTTCAGCGCCGTTCCCGAGAGAAGCGGCGCGTGCCCGTCGATATGCTGGCCCTGAAAGGCCTCGAGCTTCGCCATGCAGACCGGGTCCTTGTGGATGACGCCCGGGAAATTCATGAATTCCGCAAGTCCGATGACCTTCGGATGATTGCGGAACGGCAGCAGCTTTTCGATCGGCAGATCGGCGCCTGCGGTCTCCAGATGCGTGGCGGGCACGCAGGAGGACAGCTGCACGCGAATGTCCATGATGGTTTCGAGCGCGCTGTCGAGGAAGAACTGAAGCCCTTCCGTGCCCAGCACATTGGCAATCTCATGCGGGTCGCAGATGGCGGTGGTAACCCCGTAGGGCAGAACGCAGCGGTCGAATTCATGCGGCGTGACGAGCGAGGATTCGATATGGAGATGTGTATCGATGAAACCCGGAACGACGATTTTTCCGGAAATGTCGATTTCCCGGCGGCCTTTGTAATTCGCCGAGGTTCCGACGATGGTGTCGCCGCAAATGGCAATATCCGATGCAACGAGTTCTCCGGTGACGAGGTCGAAGAAGCGTCCGCCCTTGAGAACCATATCCGCCGGTTCGCGGCCCGTACCCTGATCGATGCGCGTTTCGAGTTTTGAGTTCATGCGGGTTTCTTCGGCTCCTGATCTACGTGGTATGCGAGAACTTTTATTATTTACATTCTCAGGTTGCTTCTTGGTCTATTCGGACTGATTCTTCGGGTTTTAAATATATCCGGAGTAAAAAATTTTCATATTTATGCTATCTAATCGTCGAAGGTCCAAGTTTAGGCGCTGCCGGGAAGGCTCAACTTCACCTTTATATTTCAGCCGGTCCAGCGCCGACGTTTTTACGAATTGCGGCTTCAGGTTATCATTCCCGGGAAGAAAAATGAAAGCGTCCGATGCTTAAACGAATTTCCACCCAGCAGCTGACGCTCGGCATGTTTATCGAAGCGGTCGAAGGGACCGTTTCGGACCAGAGATTTTCAAGGCGGCACCGCTTTCTTTTGCGGCATGAGGAATTGATGCGTCAACTGAAAACGAGCGGCGCCGAAAACATCATCATCAATACGGCCAAGGGAAATGATGCCGAAGGCAGCGCGCAATCCGCCGGGGCGGCCCTGACGCGATCCGACGATTGCCCGGAAACCATCGCCGCCATCACCCATGCCGTGCGCTCGGCAGCTGATGCGATTGCCGGAACCTTTGCCGCTGCCGAAGCCGGCGGTTCTGTTTCGCTGAAGGGCATGGCTGCGGCTGCGGGCAGGATTTCCGATGCCGTGCAGACCAACCCGGCGATTTTCATCGGCGTTACCCGCCTGAAATCGAAGGATGAAACGACCTTCGTGCATTCGGTGTCCGTCAGCGGCCTGATGATCCATTTCGGCAATTATCTCGGGCTCGACAGGGGAACGGTCGATCTGCTCGGCATCAGCGGGCTGCTGCACGATATCGGCAAGGTGGAAATTCCCTCGGCGATCCTCAACAAGGCGGAACGGCTGAGCGCCAATGAGCGGGAGATCATCAATCTTCATCCCGTATTCGGCCGGGAGATCCTGTCGCGCAATGCGAACATGCCGGAAATGGTGCTCGATATCTGTTTCAACCATCATGAGCGGATGGATGGCGGCGGTTATCCGAGCGGCCGTGCGGGTGACGAGATCAGCCTCTACACGCGGATCGCGGCGATCTGTGACGTCTATGATGCCGTCACCTCGGTCCGGCCTTACAAGACGCCATGGACGGCGAATGACGCGCTGACCTGGATGCTGCGGCGGGAAGGGCATTTCGACTTGCCGCTTCTGAAGAAATTCGCGCTGTGCATTTCCGCCTCGCTGCCGAGGGGTTAGTTGCCGAAGACGATCGCCATGTTCAGGCTATCTATGTAACGCCCATCGATCGAAACGGCATCACGGGCCCGGCCCTCATGCACGAAGCCGATCTTTTCATAAAGCGCAATTGCTCTCGCATTGTCCGCATGCACGCTCAGTTCCACACGATGCAGCCCGAATTCGCGCGCGGCATCGAGCGTCTGCCGCATCAGCCGTCCACCCAGCCCCTTGTCGCGATAGGCGGGCAGGATGCCCATGCCGAGCGTGCCGCAATGGGCGCGGGTTGCCCTGTCCTGGCGGCGAATATCGCACCAGCCGGCTACCTCGCCATCCGCAATCGCCACGAATTGCGGATGGTCGTTTTCGATCATGTCGAGAACGAAGGCGCGGACCGAATCGACCGGCGGCGCCTCCAGAAAGCTCAGATATTTCCGCTCGCGCGACACCGCATCGAGAGCACGGTGAAAACTTTCAACGTGCTCCGCCCGGATCGGCTCGATGCTGATGGTGTCGGCAGAAACCATTACGCCGCTTTCGTCTTCGCCTTGCGGGTCAGATGCACCACGACATTTTCAATCATCCGCATGCCGGCGTCCTGGCCGAGCGTCATGATCGATTCGGGGTGGAACTGAACGGCGGCCACCGGTTCCTTGGCGTGTTCGATGCCCATGATCGTGCCGTCCTCGCTTTCCGCAGTGATGATGAAATCACGCGGCAGGGTGGCTGGGTCGGCGAAGATCGAGTGATAACGGCCAACGGTCACTTCCTTGCCGAGGCCGGAGAAGACGAGGCCGGGTTCCAGCACGCGGATACGCGAGGGCTTGCCGTGCATCGGCACCGCAAGCTGGCGCAACTCGCCGCCATAGGCCTCCGCCAAAGCCTGAAGGCCGAGGCAGACGCCGAAGATCGGCAGGTCCCGGGCGCGGGCGGCCTTGATCGTCGCCTTGCAGTCGAAATCCGTCGGGCTGCCCGGTCCGGGAGACAAGACGACGAGGTCCGGCTGGAAGCGGTCGAACACATCTGCCGCCACCGGCGTTCTGACGGTGGAGACGGTTGCGCCCGTCTGGCGGAAATAATTCGCCAGCGTGTGCACGAAACTGTCTTCGTGGTCGACCAGCAGGATCTTGACGCCGGTGCCCACCTTGGCGGCATCGCGCTTGGTGGCAGCGGCGTTGGTGCCCCTTGCGTCACGAATGGCGGCGATCATGGCGGATGCCTTCAGTTCGGTTTCTGCTTCTTCTTCCTGCGGATTGGAATCGTTGAGCAGCGTCGCACCGGCGCGCACTTCGGCGATGCCGTCCTTGATGCGGATGGTGCGCAGCGTCAGGCCGGTATTCATGTCGCCATTAAAACCGACCATGCCGATCGCACCGCCATACCAGGCGCGCGGGCTCTTTTCATGACCTTCGATGAAACGCATGGCCCAGAGCTTCGGTGCACCGGTGACGGTGACGGCCCAGGCGTGGCTGAGGAAGCCGTCAAAGGCATCCATGTCGTCACGCAGGCGGCCCTCAATATGGTCCACCGTGTGGATGAGGCGCGAATACATCTCGATCTGGCGGCGGCCGATGACCTTCACCGAGCCCGGTTCGCAGACGCGGCTCTTGTCGTTGCGGTCTACGTCCGAACACATGGTCAGTTCGGACTCGTCCTTCTTCGAGTTGAGCAGCTTCAGGATCTGCTCGCTGTCGGCAATCGGATCGTCGCCGCGCTTGATGGTGCCGGAAATCGGGCAGGTCTCGATGCGGCGGCCGGAGACGCGCACGAACATTTCCGGCGAAGCGCCGACCAGATATTCCTGATGGCCGAGATTGATGAAGAAGGAATAGGGCGAGGGGTTGATCGCCTTCAGGCGGCGCGAAATCGCCGATGGATTGCTTTCGCAGCGTTCCATGAACTTCTGGCCGGGAACGACCTCGAACAGATCACCGCGGCGGAAGCTTTCCTTGGCCTTCACCACCAGCTCGGAATATTCGCCGGGGCGGTGGTCGCCCTTGGGCGGGATGGTATCGGTGGTCTTGAACGGATCGGGGGCGATGTCGGAGGACTTGCCATCCGTCGTCACGCCGCCCTTTTCGAAATCATAGCGGTCGATCCAGGCCTTGGCGGAATAGTGGTCGACGACGAGGATTTCGTCGGGCAGGAACAGCACCATGTCGCGCTGGTCTTCCGGGCGCGCAAGCGACAGCTTGATCGCGTCGAACTGGAAGGCGAGATCGTAACCGAAGGCGCCGAACAGGCCGATGGCTGAATCCGCGCTCGAATAGAAGAGATCGACGATGGCGCGCAGTGCCGTGAAGACGGTCGGGATTTTCGAGCGTTCTTCTTCGGTGAAGACGCGGTCCGGTTCGTTGACGGTGAGATCGAGGCGACGGATGGAGGAGGCGCCGAGGGTGAGATCGGGCGTCGCCTTCAGCTTTTCGGTGATGAAACCGAGCAGCACTTGGCCGCGGCCATTATAAGCCTCGATCCACATCTTGCGACCGAAACAGGAGATGCCGAGCGGCGGGTCAACGATGGCCGTATCCCAGCGGGTGTAACGGCCGGGATATTCATAGTTGGACGAGAAAACCGCGCCGCGATGGGAATCGAGCTTTTCGATGTAATTATCGATGGCGCTGGCGTAATCGGCGGGCCGGCGCTTTCGGCTGACCTTGATGCCGCCTTTCGTCTCGTAGGTTTCCGCTCCGTCATCCTGAATGATCGTTACCATTTCTTTCGCACTTCCCGTTGTTCAGGCCCGATGACAGGCGGCAAAATAACAAAAAAGCCGCCTGAAAATTCGGGCGGCTTGGACTTTGTCTGAAGACATGACTGGTCAAGGCCGCGAAAAGCTGCCCCACCACCAGTTAGCAATGTTCTTAGACACGATGTTCATGGGAAAATTGTTAGCGCGCACGGTCCGCCTTGGCAAGCGGATTTCGGTGAGGGAATGAACCTTACGGGCCGCCGCGGCGTTGCACTCCTGCCGAAACGGTCAGGAGTGCCCCGAAAAATGCTTCATCGCCTGTGTCTTCTGGTAACGAGCCTTGCATTGATTTCCGCTTCCGAACCGCCGGCGCAGGTGCCGGTGCCGCAGCCGAAACCGGGTGAGGGGCAATCCGCCACCCCTTCGGAAAAGCCATCGGATGAGAAGCCGCCAGGCCCGGCGGAAGCACCGAAACCGGCCCCGAAGCCGCAGCTTCCGGAAGGACCGCGCGCGGATGGTGAAAAGACACCCGCTGACAAAGGTTCCGGCGACGCCAAGAAGGAAGGCGAGGGTAAAGACGATGGGGAACAACACAAGCCGGATGGCGAGGCGGCCAAACCCGACGAAAAGCCGCCGGAGCCGGTGAAGCCGGAAGACCCGGCCGCACTTCAGGCCTGCCTTGGTGCATTGAAGGAGATCGGTGCGGAGTTCAAAGAGCTTGAGCCGATCCGCGACGAGGAACAGGGCTGCGGCATCGAAGCGCCCGTCGAGCTTTCCGTGGTTTTACCCGGCATCAAGCTGGAGCCTTCCGGCACCATGCGCTGTGAAACGGCGCTGGCCCTTTCCCGCTGGACGAAGGAGATGATGCTTCCGGCCGCGGCCCTTGCCATGCCAGAGAAGAAGGTGACAGCCATCGCCAATGCCTCGACCTATATCTGCCGTAACCGCAACGGAGCGGCAAACGGCAAGATTTCCGAACATGCCAGGGGCAATGCGGTCGATATTTCCACGATCTCCTTCGATAAGGGCGAGCCGCTGGTGATGAAACCGCGCGGCGAGGACGGTGCGCCGGAGGGCGCTTTCCAGCGCACCATCACCGCCGCGGCCTGCCTGTTCTTCCGCACCGTTCTCTCCCCCGGCAGTGATGCCACCCATCAGGATCACCTGCATCTCGACGTGCTGGAGCGAAAAGGCGGCTATCTCTATTGCCGCTGACAAAAAAAGGGCGACCCGAAGGCCGCCCCGACTGGAGATGATTATCCTGTCCCGGTTTAGAACTTCTGGGTCAGGGAGATTTTGAAGGTGCGTCCCGCTTCCGAATAGAAGTCGACCGGCTGGTTGACGGTGCTGACGGCATTGGGGTTGATGTCGCGGACGCCGACGGCATTCCAGTACTTTCTGTCGAACAGGTTATAGATGCCGGCCTGGATGCGCAGGCCCTTGGCCTGTTCCGGCTCCCACCAGCCGGTCAGGTTGAAGATGCCGTAACCGGGCGCATCGTAGGTGTTGGCCACTCTGTCGTCACGCATGCCGGACGAGAAGACGCCGGTCAGTTCCGTGCCCCAGACGTCCTGCTCATAGCCGATGCCGACGATCGACTTGAAGGGTGCCACCGTGCGAATGAATTCGTTGGTGTCGGTATCCTTGCCATAGGCATAGGCAAGCGAAGCATGGGCGAAGAAGCCGTTTGCGAGCTCCTTGCGGACCTTGGCCTCGACACCGGAGATTTCGACATTGTTACGGTTGCGATAGGTGAACAGGCTGCCCGGCGAACCTCTGAAGGAGAAGAGGCTGGTCGTCGTCGTATATTGCTCGATGAAGTTCTTGTACTTATTGTGGAACAGCGTCAGGCTTCCGGAAAGATCGCCGGAGGCGTAATTCGCGCCGATCTCGAAGCCATTGCTCGTTTCCGGGTTCAGTTCGGAATTGCCGATGACCGCATATCCGCCCGAGCTGATATTCGAGAAGTTCAGATAAAGCTCGTTGATGGTGGGTGCGCGGTACGCCATGGACCATTGCGCGAAAAGCTGCAGTTCCGGCGTGAGGTCATAGGTCGCGAGCAGTTTCGGCGAGAAGCGGGAACCGCTGTTGCCGCTCGGCAGGCCGAAGGTTCTGTAGCCGCTGTTGCTGGATACCGAGCCATCCGGATCGTAATCGTAGGAGTCAAAGCGCAGGCCGGGGGTCAGGCGGAAACCGTTACCAAAGGCGATTTCATCATCGAGATAGAGCCCGAGGCTCTTGCCGCTTACATCCGGCATGTCCGACTGCGATGAAGACGTCACACCGGCCGTGTTTGCATAAAGCGCCTGGCTGAAATCGGTTGTCATGGCATTGCCGCCGAAGCGGACCGTGTGCTGCACGCCGCCGAGTTCGAAACCGGATTCAAGGCCGCCGACGATGCCGAACGCGCTGTTGCGCATGCTGTCTTCACGAATATAGATCGAATTGTTGGTCAGGCGGTCGCCCGCACCGGACTCCTTGGAAAGACGTGTCCAGTAGAGCGAGAGATCAGCGGCGTCGATCAGGCCGTCGGTCGAAGGCGCTTCGTATTCGTAATCGAGCGAGACGCGATCGCGCTCCGTATTCTCGTGGCCCCGATAGTCGCCGATCCGGTAGGTCGATCCCGTGCCGGTTACGCTGACGCTCTGCAGGGTCTTCATGTCGCTGCGATTTCTCAGCGAATAGCGCTCGGCCGTCAGGCCGATGCGGTGGCCGCCTTCCAGATCCTGGCGGATCTTGAACAGCAGGTTGCTTTCGTAGGTGTCGGCGGGATTGGGCTTGGTACGGCGCATTCCGTAGACATCGTCCGTGCCCTTGTTATCCGTCTCGTTGCCGCGCTTGTACGAACCCTGGAACAGGACCGAGGTGTTCTCGATCTTCTTGGCGACGGCGAGCGACCCGCCAACGCTTCTGTCTTCGCTGTCATAGGTGGTCTTGGCGACGCCACCCCAATCCTTGCCTTCGCCGATCAGGTCTTCCGGCTCAAGCGTGCGCAGCACCAGCGCGCCGCCGAGAGCGCCGGAGCCGATGCGGCTGGAATCAGCGCCGCGTACCACGTCGACAGTTGAAAGCGAGGAAAAATCAAAGCTTGAATTCGTATTGCTCAGAGTGGTGGTGGCCTGACCCTGGCGGGCGAAGTTTTCGAAGAAGGGAACGGGGATATTGTCGATCAGGGTCACGACACGGGCGCCGCCGAGGCCGCGAATGAACAATCCACCCGGCTTGCCGGGTTTGGCATCCACATAATCCACGCCCGGCTCAGTGGTGTTTCCGAGGTCCTTGATGCTGCCGATGTCTTTCTTGCGGATGTCTTCCGCGCTCGTCTGGCTTGCGAGCGGCGTTTCGGCGGCGGCATTGGCGCTTTTGACGCGCTTGCCCTTGACCACGATCTTTTCGAGCGTGGTGGCGCCGTTTTCCTGCGAAGCGGCATCCTGCGCCCGTGCTTGGCCGGCAAGGGAAAGAAGAGACATGGCAGTGCACAGAAGCAGCGCGGATTGCGTGCGTGAAATGGACATTAAATACCCCCGGATATGCGCGCAGATAAGCCACGGCGCGCAAAAACGCGCCGCGCTCAGCGCGGCTGGACATGTTCTGATTTGTTACGGGCGAGCCGATACGCGACGACTAAAAAACATGAGGCTAACTGTCAACATATTATATATGACTCTTTGCATCATGTTTTAAAGCAAAAGGATATGTTGCAAAAATATTACGTTTGCCGGGTCCCGGCCAAAATGATCGGCCGAGGTGAAAACACCGTGATGTTGCCAAAGTCCCGACATTGCCGCTTGCTAGGATATTCGCAGCCAGTTTACATGGCGAAAGAAAAACATGCCCCATACAATAAACAGATTATTAATCGGATACGGAAATGAAGTCTCTTGAACTGCTCGTCGAGCGGATCATTCTCTCCAGCCGCTGGCTGCTCGTCGTCTTTTATCTAGGGCTCGTCGCCGCACTCGGTGTTTATGCCTTTTCTTTCGCGCTTAAATTTCTGAAAGTTGCGAAGAATGTTTTCACCTACGATGAAGCGGACATGATCCTCGCCATGCTCGGTCTCATCGACGCGGCGCTGGTCGCCAGCCTGATCGTCATGGTGATGATCTCCGGCTACGAGAACTTCGTCAGCCGCTTCGATGATGCGGATGCCGAGGTTTCATTTCTGGGCAAGCTGGATTCCGGCAGCCTGAAGATCAAGGTCGCGTCGTCGATCGTGGCGATCTCGTCGATCCACCTGCTGCAGATCTTCCTCAACGCCAATCAATATTCGGACAGCAAGCTGATGTGGTTCACCATCATTCACCTTGCTTTCGTCGTCTCGGCGGTCATGCTCGGTTTTCTCGAAAAACTGATGGCCAAGCCGAAGGACAAATCCGAAAAACTGGTGCTTTGATCAGGATGGCCCGCCCGATATGAAGGTCGCAACCCCGTTTAGCCATGCCGCATGTTTCTCGTTCCGGGCATCGCGCCCGGGCGTGACGAGGGTGCGTGAATGGTGAAGACGGAGCGCCAGGCGAGACTTTGCGAGGCACTCTCGGCCGCGACCGACAAGTCCCAATGGCTGGAGGCGCTGCAGGAGGTGATGCGCGCCTTCGGTTATGCCTATGTGACCCTGCTGCGCTTGCCGGGCGGCCAGAACCCCTACGCCTTGCCGACCGTGGCTGAAAGCAGCCTGCCCATCTGGGTCGTGAATGCGATGACCAAGGATGGCGCGCTGGGGGATTGCCCGGTCATCAAGCGCGGCGCGTCATCAATGATGCCGCAATATTGGTCGCTGCAGGATCCGGACATCGCCTGCGGGCCGTTGGTGGAAGCGGCGGCTTCGCTCGGCAGCATGGGCATAACCTCCGGTCTCATGGTGCCGGTCCACGGCATGTACGGCAACCGGCACCTGCTGAATTTCGCGGGTGATCGCGATCTCCTGCCGCAGGCCTCGCTGAACGAACTCGGCATGATTGCGCTGCACGCGCTGGAGGTCTATGACCGCCTTTGTCGCAACGGCGCCAAAGGCCCTTCGCCATTGACCAAACGAGAACTGGACGTGGTGCGCTGGACGGCGCAGGGCAAGACATCGGTGGAAATCGCCGGGCTTCTGTCCATCTCGGAGCACACCGTCAATACCTATATGAACAACGCCATTCGCAAGCTCGATTGTGTCAATCGAACACAGCTCGTGGCCAAGACCATACGCCTTGGCCTGATAAACTGATCGATGCCGCCGCTCGCAAAGCGCCGCCGGCTTACCGATCGAGAACCGAGCGAAGCTCAACGAGGTTCGAGCGAACCCGCAGAACGTAAAATCCCATGGTGGCAAGGTGCGAAGGCATGATCCAGCCGCTTTCCTCGCCGTTGGAAATGATTGCCGGCTGGATGCGCAGCGCAGCGCGCGTCTGCATCAGCGTGTCGTTCCAGAGGTTGGTCAGGTTGCGCTCGCGAATGACCTGCGCGAAGTCCGATCCGGCGGCGGAAAGCACGCCGTAATAGCCATAAAGCTGGCCATAGGCGAACCAGAAACGGTCGTCGGCGCGGGTGTCGAACCAGCCGCCATTATAGTTTTCCGAACGCTCGCGCAGGATCGCCGATGTCGAGCCGATATCGCCGGCGATACGGTCGATGAACTGGATCAGGTTGTCGGCGCGGGTATCGAACACGGCCTTGCAGGCGGTCAGTTCGCCGTTGAAGGCCTGGAAGCTGCGGATGGCGGCGCGGTAATAGGCCGGGGTCGGCGTCTTGGGGCCAAAGGGATCGAGACCGAAATACCAGGAATATTCGCTGAACTGCATGTTTCCGCGGGCTTCCTGGAGATTGTTGTTGATGCCGGAGGTTCCGCGCACGCGGCCGAGCGTATCCACCAGTTCCACCGAGGTGCGGCGCACCGCCTGGTTCACGCCACGCTGGAACGAGGCCTTGTTATCGAGAAACGGCGTGCTGTCCCAGTCCATGCCGAAGAGGCCGAGGCGGTAAAGCAGCATGGAGGAAATCCATGCGTTCTGGTTGACGTTGAAATCGGTGAGATCGGCGGCCGCATCGACGATGGCCGAGCGCTGGCAGACGGGCGCGGAGGTATTGGCCGCTGCGCCGGTTGCACCGCCCGTCGGGGCGGCGGCGGGCAATTCCTGTCCGGCGGGCACGGTGCGTTCTTCGAGCTTGTAGCGCGCTACGTAATCCGGGTCGAAATTCGTCCAGACCTGCGTTTGCCAGACGAAATATCCGTAAAAACCCGCAAGAAGAATGACGATGACGGCAATCGGACCCTTGATGAGCCAGTTGCGGCCGCTGTACCAGCCATGGGCGGCCATGAAAGGCCACAGGAGCCATGCGACGAGAAGACCGGCGGCCCTGCCGATGGCGCTGAAGGCTGCCTGAATCAAAGCGGTGATCCGGTCTATCATGTCGTCATAGTCTCCTCTGCCCGTGGGGCTGGACGCCGGAAGAAAAATCCGCGGTCCGGCCGGGCGCCCTTCGGCGCTTCGTCAAACCGCGGTCATTTACTGTCTTCCAGATATGTCCCGGTCAACCGGGATACAACATGATTGCGAAACTTTTCTCAACCTGCGGTCCGCGCCGGCGGTGACGGCATTCTTACAATGCCGAGGGAATGTGGGCCGTCGCGGAACCGGAGGGATATGCGCTTAGAGGCCGAGTTTGGCGATTTCGGCGTTCAGCCGGTCGCGTGCCTTTTTCGGTAATTTGCTGTTCTTGACGACGTCCAGATTGGCGGGTGCGGCATCGCCGACGACGACGAGCGCGACCATGCCCATGCCGAGATGCGGCGTGCATTTGATGACATAGGCGCCTTCCTTCTCCACCGTCACCTTCACGGCTTCGTTCATCTTGCCCTTGAAATCGGCGGCACCCTCGGGGATCATTTCCTTGACGGCTGCCGCATCATGGCCCTTGTCGACGGGAACGAAGGTGATGACATCGCCGACGGCTGCCTTGACGGTTGCGGGTTCGAAGACCATCGCCTGACCGTCGCTGCCCTTGTTGAGCATCTTCACTTCGATTTCAGCCGACAGGGCGGGGAAGGCAAAGAGGCCCGCGGCGATGGCGAGGCTGGCGAATTTGGCAGTTTTGTTCTGCATAATTTTGCTCCTGAGAGAAAGCACATCCACGCGAATGTGTCGCTGTCGTCTTAGCGCAGGAGCCGGGGAGCCATCTTTGCGAAAAATCAAATGCGGCAACCGGACGCAGAAGGTCAGCCGCCGTTAAATGTTTCCACCCAGTGGCGGCGGCAGTAGGAAACGTATTTTTCGTTGCCGCCGACATCGATCTGCGCACCTTCCGTCACGACCTTTCCGTCACTGCCGAAGCGCGCCACCATCGTCGCCTTGCGGCCGCAATGGCAGATGGTGCGGATTTCGCGAAGCTCGTCGGCAATGGCGAGCAGTTCTTTCGAGGCCGGGAAAAGCTTGCCCTGGAAATCCGTGCGCAGGCCGTAGGTCATGACCGGAATGTTCAGCTTGTCGGCAATATTGGCAAGCTGCCAGACATGGTGCTCGGAGAGGAAATTGGCCTCGTCGATGAAGACGCATGCGACGGGTGCTTCGGCATGGAGCGTCGATACCTCGGCGAACAGGTCGGTCTTTTCATCGAAGGTCCGGGCTTCGGAGGACAGGCCGATGCGCGAGGCGACGCGGCCGACGCCAGCCCGGTTGTCGAAGGCGGCCGTGAAGATCAGCGTGCGCATGCCGCGCTCCTGATAATTATAGGACGCCTGCAGCAGCATGGTCGATTTGCCGGCATTCATCGTCGAATAATTGAAATAGAGTTTTGCCATTATCCACTCCCGGAGCGACTTCAATCGGCACACCGCGCCTCACGGAACCGATTCCGTTTTCCGCGCCGGTGCTGCAATCAGCGCCTTTTGGCCGCGAATATGCGGCTTGAAAAGTGCCGGAGCGGGAAAAACACAGATTTTCCGCATGTGGACAGGGCACGCATGCGGCCGCGGAACGGCGTAATTTTTCATTGTTTTGTCGCAAACGGTGCGCGGAAGCACGCAAATGCGCGCGAGTTGATTGTGTTCGGCAGATATTGATAATGGCAAGGGAACAAAAAAGGGAGCAAGCGATGTTTGCAAATAGAAGTCGCTGTCTGGCCTTGGCCACAGCAATCTCCGCTATGACGTTCAGCGCGGCCGGCGCCGCAGAACCTGCCAGTTGCGGCACGGTGCGGTTTTCCGATGTGGGCTGGACCGACATTACCGCGACGACGGCGACGGCCACGGTGCTCCTGAAAAGCATGGGTTATGAAACCGACGTGAAGCTTCTTTCCGTGCCGGTCACCTATACATCGCTGAAAAACAAGGACATCGACGTCTTCCTCGGCAACTGGATGCCGACCATGGAAGGCGATATTGCGCCTTACCGCGCGGACAAGTCGGTCGAGACGCTGCGCGAAAATCTGGCGGGCGCCAAATACACGCTGGCGACCAACGCCAAGGGTGCAGAACTCGGCATCAAGGATTTCAAGGATATTGCCGCCCATAGCGCTGATCTCGGCGGCAAGATCTACGGCATCGAACCGGGCAATGACGGCAACCGTCTGATTCTCGACATGGTGGCCAAGGATACGTTCGGGCTGAAGGCTTTCGAGGTGGTCGAATCCTCCGAGCAGGGCATGCTCTCCCAGGTGGCCCGCGCCGAAAAATCCGGCGAGCCGATCGTCTTCCTCGGCTGGGAACCGCATCCCATGAATGCGAATTTCAAGCTGACCTACCTGACCGGTGGCGACGAGGTCTTCGGCCCCAATCTCGGCGGCGCGACGATCTACACCAATGTCCGCAAGGGCTATGTCGAGGAATGCCCGAATGTCGGCGTCCTTCTCAAGAACCTGCAATTTTCCCTGCCCATGGAAAACGAGATCATGGGCAAGATCCTGAATGACGGCCTTGAAGGCGAAGCGGCCGCAACGGCCTGGCTGAAGGCCAATCCGGCGGCGATCGAGCCCTGGCTCGCCAACGTCAAGACCAAGGATGGCAGCGCCGACGCCCTGCCGACCGTAAAGAAGGCACTGGGCCTTTAAGCCGCAAGACTATGCATGACTGCATCCGGCCTGCGCGGCAGGTCGGACGCAGCGGGAAATAACGATGCCCATGCATGGCCTTGCCCGCGAATTTTCTCGCATCGAAGGCCATGCACCTGCACCGCGTTCGGCAGTTTCGCTGCCGGCCGTCGTTTCTGCATTGGCGCATTTCCGGTCAAACGGCGGCGGCGCCAATGCTCTATTTCTCTGTTGTCTGCGCAATTCCGGACGCAAACCGCTCTGCATTTTTGCTGGAATTGCTCTCGTTCACGAAAGGTCTCTTCTTACCGTGGAATGGCTCAGCGCTCCTGAAAACCGCCTGCCCGTCGGCCGATATGCCAAGGAGGCCATCGATTGGCTGACCGGCAATCTCGCTTTTTTCTTCGATTGGCTTTCCTTCATTTTCCAAAGCGTCATTAACGCCCTGCTTTACGTGCTGCAGGCGCCGCATCCGCTGATCATCGTTGCGATCGTGACGGCGCTTTCGGCCTGGACGCGCCGCTCGGTCGGCATGCCGGTCTTCACCGCGCTCGGGCTGCTGCTCATCATCAATCTGGGTTACTGGAAAGCGACGACGGAAACGCTGGCGCTGGTCATGGCCGCCAGCGCCGTATGCATGCTCATCGGTATACCGCTCGGCATATTGGCGGCGCGGCGCAAATGGATCTATGCCGGCATGCGCCCGGTGCTCGATCTGATGCAGACCATCCCCACTTTCGTCTATCTCATTCCGGCACTGGTGCTGTTCGGCCTCGGCATGGTTCCGGGGCTGATCGCCACCGTCATCTTCGCCATTCCGGCGCCGGTGCGGCTCACCCGCCTCGGCATCGTCTCGACGCCGCCGGCGCTGGTGGAGGCGGCCATCGCCTTTGGCGCGACACCGTCGCAGGTGCTGCGCAAGGTGGAGCTTCCCTTCGCCGCGCCGCAGATCATGGCGGGTCTCACCCAGACGATCATGCTGTCGCTGTCGATGGTGGTCATTTCCGCCCTGGTGGGCGCTAATGGTCTCGGCGTGCCGGTGGTACGCGCGTTGAACACCGTCAACATCGCCATGGGCTTCGAGGCGGGTCTGTGCATCGTCATCCTGGCGATTGTTCTCGACCGGCTTTTCCGCCTTCCCGGTACGGAGGATGACCTATGAGTGACGCCATCATTTTCGGAAATGTCGATATCGTCTTCGGTGACCGGCCGGATGCAGCGCTGCCCATGATTGACAAGGGCAGCACGCGTGACGAGATCAATGTCGAGACCGGGCTGGTGCTCGGCGTCGCCAATGCCTCGCTCTCGGTCAGTGAAGGCGAGATCCTCGTGCTGATGGGGCTTTCCGGTTCCGGAAAATCGACCCTGCTCAGGGCCGTCAACGGGCTTGCGCCCGTGGTGCGCGGCAATGTGGGCGTGAAGACCAAGTCCGGTTATGTCGATCCCTATCGCTGCCCGGCGAAAGCGCTGCGTGACCTGCGCACGCATACGGTTTCGATGGTGTTTCAGCAATTCGGCCTGCTGCCCTGGCGCAACGTTGCCGACAATGTCGGTTTCGGGCTTGAGCTCTCCGGCGTGCCGGAAGCCGAGCGCAGGCGCATGGTGGCCGAGCAGCTTGAGCTGGTGAATCTTTCCGCCTGGGCCGACCGCAAGGTGGGAGAGCTTTCCGGCGGCATGCAGCAGCGTGTGGGGCTGGCCCGTGCCTTCGCCACCGGAGCGCCTATCCTCCTGATGGACGAGCCGTTCTCGGCTCTCGACCCCCTCATCCGAAGCCGCCTTCAGGACGAGCTTCTGGAATTCCAGAGCCGGCTCAAGAAAACGATTCTTTTCGTCAGCCACGATCTCGACGAGGCCTTCCGCATCGGCAACCGTATCGCCATGATGGAAGGCGGGCGCATCATCCAGTGCGGCACGCCGCAGCAGATCGTCAAGGAGCCAGCCACGCAATATGTCGCGGATTTCGTGCAGAACATGAACCCGATCTCCATGCTGACCGCCGCTGACGTGATGAAGCGGGGCGTGGATGAACGTAATGGCCGGCTGGCCGTTGCCGCTACCGCCCGTCCGTCATCGCCGCTGATCGATATTCTCGATGCGCTGGCGAAACATTCCGGTGCGATCGGTGTCGTCGACAATGGCGCGATTATAGGCACGATTTCGGCGGACGAGGTTGTGGCGGGACTGACCCGTCACCGCAAAAAATAATAATTTGCCTGGGCGGGACAAGGGAAAGGCCTTCCGTTACGGAAGGCCTTTTCTCTTTGCAGCAAGGTCTTTGCACTGCAAGTTATACCTTCCCACGGTAGCAAAGAATATTTTTGATATCACAAGTTATGCATGAAAATAATTGCTAATAAAAATCATATTGCAAACTTAGAGAAAATTGCGCAAAGTTAAACTAGATTCTGTAGCCCGCTGCAAAATTTAAGGTGGTAATAGATTGTCGCCAAAAATTCCGGCACTGGGCATCAAGGTTTCGTCGCTTAACTTTTAATCGCTTATTGCTTATAAATACTGCTGCTAATACATGAGTTTAACGTTGAATTAATAAAAAATAGGCAAAAAGCCGATAATTTTGTCACAATGTCTTAAGTAAATAACCGATGAAGAATAGTCTTTGAAAGGGACACGATATAAGCAAGATTTAGGTATATACAACGTATCAACCGAATTATAAAAACGCCTTTTGGAACACCTAATAATAGCCACCATGACCGTCTTTCCGACTGTCATCAGGAGACTTGAGCGTATGGATAACCAATCTCTGTCGGAACATAGCATCGCCGCTGCAGACTTGCTCTCAGCGATGGCGAATCCCAAGCGCCTGATGATCTTGTGCACGCTGGTGGATACGGAAGTGCCGGTCGGTGTTCTCGCCTCTCAGGTTGGTCTCAGCCAATCCGCTCTCTCGCAGCATCTTTCGAAATTGCGTGCCCAGCGGCTGGTGAAGACACGACGGGATGCGCAGACCATCTATTATTCCAGCAACTCCGAATCCGTGAAGAAAATTCTCGCCTCCCTCGAGGAAATATATTGCCAGGCGCAGAAGAGCAGCAAGACTGCAGCCTGATCCCACGGCCCAGTTAAGGCCCGGCAGCACTACTTGATTGAAACCGGCGTACGACGCCGGTTTTTCTTTTTTTCCCGTTTTTCTTCTTCAACTGTCGTCCCGGCCTCGATGCCGGCCGGAGCCTTTCCGTGGAAATTGAGCCGGGGTTTTCAGTGCGGGGCAGCAGCCTGCATCTGCGCTTTGAGCCGGCTCGCCGCAGCCGCATATCCGCCGTCCGCGCCATCCACGAAATGCATGTGGTCCCGCGAAAGCGGGGAGGGCACGATGCAGGTCATCAATGCGGCATCCTGCTCGTGCAGGCCGTAATAACAGCTTCCCGAGAGGCGGCCGGCTTCCAGCCGGGCGCGGATTTTTTCGAGCCGTGCGACGTCGATGTCCACCGTCATTTTCAGGCCATCGTCGAATTTCCTGAAATCGGTGTTGCTGGCGACTGAACGCCGGTAGCGCACGGCGTTGAAACGTCCAAGCGACAGCCCGGTGACGCCGAGAACAGTGATGAGCAGGCTTTCGCCGAGAATGCGCAGCGAGCGGCGCGCCTTGCCCCAGACATCGTGATAGGCGGCGCCGGCCCGGGCTTCGAAACCGAGACCCTCACCCACGAAACCGAGTTTCGGCCCGTCTGCCGGCACGGGGTGGCCGTGTCTTTCGTCCTGCTCGGCCAGATCGACAAGGTCGATGACGAGCTGGCGGAATGCCGGCATGTCCCGCGAGGGCCCCGGCACGGCGATGATCGACACCACCTTGCCGTGGGTTGCGGGAATGGGGTTCCAGCGGCATGAAAGGCCGGTGAGGTCCGGGCGCTCGCCGGCTTCGGCCGCGGGCAGGGCATAATGCCCCTCCTTCATCCGCGCTTCCGCCCAGCTATTGCCGCCGCCCGAAAACATGGCATAGGAGACATCCTCGCTCGCCTGAAAGCGCGCGACACGAATATCGAAACCATTCTCGCGAATATCCTCGACGGGAACCAGCGCCACGCGCATGGCAAGATCGAGATCGTCCTTCACCCAGCGCTGCACGTTCGAAAGTGCGGTGCGTGCAACAGGCAACCCGTGGGGCGGCACGGCGACGGCGGCGCCATCGCCCCCGAAGACGAAGGGCAGGTCGTGGCGCCTGAGGCTGTTCGATACGCCGGAAATAACCGCAGCGCCCGCCATATTGACGGCCTTGTATCGGCCGGAGCCGATCGCCGAGGTCGAATCAACGATATCGGCAATGGCAAGCCCCCATCCCGGTGGCAAAGCGCGATAAAGCGCCGGGTCGGCCACGTCTTCAAAATGCCGGAAGACGGGCAGGCCCGTCAGAAATTCATCATCTGCTGCAATCATGTCGGCATTATCCTCCAGCGACCGTTAAACGCCAAGCCTTTACAGCGGGGCGCAGCCGGCGCAATCATGGCGGGCATGACGATTGATTTACCGCTAATAGACCTTATCCAGCAAAGGTGACTTGCATAAATCATCAAACCTTCCGTATGAGTTGAGAGGAAGGCTCGGAATTCAAATATGGAACGAGTTTTCGCCGGGAGGCGTCCGATAGTTTCATTCGGTCGACGCCCATGGCGCTCACCGGGTCCGCGACCCCTTTTTAAGGAGACACCAGGATGAAACTGAAGACATTGACCAGCGTGACGCTCGCAGCGTCCTTCGCATTCGCACCCCTTGCTCATGCCGAAATCGTCATCGGCCTGATTGCGCCGCTCACCGGCCCCGTTGCCGCCTATGGCGACCAGGTGAAGAACGGCGCCCAGACGGCAGTCAATGAAATCAACAAAAAGGGCGGCATCCTCGGCGAACAGGTCGTGCTGAAGCTGGCCGACGATGGCGGCGAGCCCAAGCAGGGCGTTTCCGCGGCCAACCAGCTCGTTGCCGAAGGCATTCACTTCGTCGTCGGTCCGGTCACCTCGGGCGTTGCCATTCCGGCATCGGATGTTTTCGCCGAAAACGGCGTCCTGATGGTCACGCCGACGGCGACCGCGCCGGGCCTGACCAATCGCGGCCTTTCCAACGTCTTCCGCACCTGCGGTCGTGACGACCAGCAGGCCGAGGTTGCGGCGAAATATGTTCTCGCCAACCTCAAGGACAAGAAGATCGCCATCATTCACGACAAGGGCGCTTACGGTAAGGGCCTTGCGGATTCCTTCAAGGCAACGCTGAATGCCGGCGGTGTCACCGAAGTTCTCTATGATGCGCTGACCCCCGGCGAAAAGGATCTCGGCGCGCTGACAGCCCGCCTGAAGTCCGACAATGCCGACGTCGTCTATTTCGGCGGTTACCATCCGGAAGCCGGTCTTCTGGTTCGCCAGCTGAAGGATATCGGTTCCAAGGCTGCCGTTATCGGCGGTGACGGCCTGTCGAACAGCGAATTCTGGAACATCGGCGCGCAGGCCGGCGAAGGCACGATCTTCACCAACGCTTCCGACGCCCTGAAGAACGATGATTCCAAGGCCGCTGCCGAAGCGCTGAAGGCTGCCAACATTCCGGCTGAAGCCTTCACGCTCAACGCCTATGCCGCCGTCGAAGTCTTGAAGGGCGGTATCGAGAAGGCCGGAAGCGCCAAGGATCCCGAAGCGGTCGCCAAGGTTCTGAAGAGCGGCGAGGCTTTCCCGACTGCGATCGGCAAGGTGACCTATGGCGAGAGCGGCGACCTGAGCTCGCAGGCCTTCTCGCTGTTCAAGTGGCAGGACGGCAAGATCGTCGCAGCCGAATAAGCTGATCTTACCGGCCGCACCTGTTGCGGCCGGTTTCATTTTACGGCCTGAAAAAGGGTAGGGCAGCATGGGCGATGCCGCGACGCAAACCATCGGGGAGATCGGCTTCGAGCGGATATTCCCGATCGTCAGAATCTTCGACGAGGCCAAGGCACGGGAGTTTTATGTCGATTTTCTCGGTTTCGAGATCGACTGGGAACATCGTTTTGGCGAAAACTCCCCGCTTTACATGCAGGTCTCACGGGCCGGATTGGGGCTTCACCTCAGCGGTCATCACGGCGACGCGACGCCGGGTTCGAATATCTTCGTCACGATGCATGGCGTTCACGCCTACCAGAAGGAACTGGTGGGCAAAAAATATCGCTTCCTCAATCCCGGTGTTGAAGAATTGCCCTGGGGTGATGTCATGGAAGTCATCGATCCGTTCGGCAATCGCATCCGTTTCTGCGAGCAAAAAGACGAGGATTGAGGTCCGGGCCGCCACCGGGTGGCTCTTGACCTCGGCGGCGGTTTGAACGATAGAAACGCCAATAGCGAACCGCGCGCACGGAGACCCCGTGCGCGCGGTTCGTGCGTTTTGGCAATCGATCATGCAATTCGTTCGCATCCGCACGGGGGCAAAAATGAACAATGAAGGCAACGCGCTGGTCCGGAAGCTCGCATTCTGGAGCATTCCGCTTTCTTTCGGTGTGCTTGGCCTCAAGCTGGTGGCCTGGCGGGTCACGGGCTCGGTCGCACTTCTGTCCGACGGCCTGGAATCGACCGTCAACGTGGTCGCGGCCTTCATCGCCTATTTCGTCATTCGCTACGCGCAGAAGCCGGCCGATGACGACCACCAGTTCGGCCACCACAAGGCGGAGTATATTTCCGCGGTCGTGGAAGGTGTGCTGATCGTCGTCGCTGCGCTTTTGATCGTGCAGGAGGCCTGGGGTGCTCTTTTCAATCCGAGGCTGCCGGAAGCGCCTGTCCTCGGTCTGATCATCAATGCGTCGGCGGGTGCGATCAACGCCGTCTGGGCGACGATCCTGATCCGTGTTGGCAAAAAATATGCGTCACCCGCGCTCGCGGCCGATGGTCATCACATCATGTCGGATGTCGTCACCTCGGCCGGCGTTCTTGTCGGCCTCGTTCTGGCGCTGATGACGGGTTATGCCATTCTCGATCCGCTGCTTGCCATACTGGTCGCGATCAACATCCTGTTTCAGGGTTCCAAGGTCATCATGCATTCGCTTGGCGGATTGATGGACCGGGCGGTCGAGCCGGAAGAGGACGAGGCGATCAAGAAGGCGATCGCCGAAAATTCAGGCGGCGTCATCGGTGTGCATGATCTGAGGACACGCCGCGCCGGTTCGGCCGCCTTCATCGATTTCCATGTGGTCGTTCCGGCCAGAATGACGGTGCGCGAGGCGCATGATATTTGCGACCGCCTTGAAGATGCCATAAGGGACGTCATACCGGGCGCCAGCCTTGCCATTCACGTCGAGCCTGAGGGCGAAAAGGCGCATGGCGTCAAAGTCATCGTTTGAACACTCCGGGTCTCAATGATCCGGTTTTGAATAATCAGGAGTTTTCCATGTCCGTGACGGATGTTTCCGGCCTGTCGCAGCTGGGCACGAAGGTCGATACGCCAGAGAGCCCGGAAAAGGCCGTCCTTGAAAAGGTGCCGAACGGCAATGCCGGCACCGACTACGTCGTGCGCTTCACCGCGCCCGAATTCACCTCGCTTTGTCCGATGACCGGCCAGCCGGATTTCGCCCATATCGTCATCGACTATATTCCGGGCGATTTCCTGGTGGAATCGAAGTCGCTGAAGCTGTTCCTGCAATCCTTCCGCAACCACGGCGCATTCCACGAGGATTGCTCGGTCTATATCGCCAAGCGTCTGGTGGAGCTGCTTCAGCCGAAATGGCTCAGGATCGGCGCCTACTGGTATCCGCGCGGCGGTATTCCGATCGACGTCTTCTGGCAGACGGGAGCCGCGCCCGAGGGCGTATGGCTACCGGATCAGGGCGTTGCCCCTTATCGGGGTCGCGGCTGATCCGGCTTTTTACGCGCTTGAAGGTTCAGGCGAACGAACCGTCGTCGCCTGAATCGGAATCCATATCGTCGGCGCTGTCGTCGTAATCGGCCTGCTGGATATCGTCATCGTCATTGTTCTGCGGGCTGGCGCTGCCACCGTAGTAGTTGTTGATGACGGTTTCCTCGACGGGCGCATTACCCGCGGCATTGCCGCCGCCGAAGGGCGAACCCAGGCCGAGCGACGACATGTGGCTGCCGAAGATGCCGCTCAGTGAATTGGCAAGCAGCATGCCGCCGGCGACACCTGCGGCGGTGCCGAGCGCGCCCTGCAGAAAACCACCACCTGAACGCCCGATGGCGGCCGGCTGCTGGCTCCACGGCCCGCCGCCTTGCTGAGCGGCGGGCGCCCCCCAGGGCCCGGCTGTCTGGCCGGCGGTATCGTTGCGCCATGAGCCTGGCGCGGTCGCTGTGGCTGGCGCCGGTGCGGGCGGCTGCGGCTGGCCGGTGCCGAAGATGGAACTGAGGAAACCGCCCTGCGCCGCCGTCTGTGGGGCGCTGCCAGCGCTTTCCAGCGCATGGATGCGGTCTTCGAGCTGTTTGATATGGGCTGCTGCCGCTTCCAGACCCTTTTCCTGAACGATCACCGCCTGGGCGAGATAATAGGGAGCTGCGGGCTGATCGCGCACGGCGTCTGCGATCAATGTTTCCGCCTCGCGGTCACGCGGGGTGGCGGATGCGGTTTTGGTCCTGTCGAACAGCCCCTTGAGAAGCTGGCTTTCTTCCGGTGACATATGCTGCCTCCTTACCGTGAAGCGTAAATCCACGATAAGGAGGTAGGCCACAATTCTGGCTTTTCAAAGCGGTCCGAATTTTAAATTTCGGTAATGATCCTCAGCCGCCAAAGGCAAGCGAGAGGCCCGCAATCGCCGTCAGCGCACCAACGGTGCGGCTTGCGGCCGAGCCGAAACGGGCAATGCCGAGGCCGAGCGCGATGCCGGCAAGATGCAGGACCGCGGTGGCGATCATGAAACCGATGCCGAATTGCAGGGCACCGGCGCTGCCGAGCTCACCGCCATGGGCGTGGCCGTGGAAAAGAGCGAAAGCGCCAACGACGGCTGCCGCCGCTGCGGTGGGGAGCCTCGCGGCCATGGCAACCAGCAGGCCAAGGCCGATGACGGAGGCGAGAATGGCGGGTTCGACGAAGGGAAGGTCGATGCCGTAAACCGCCATCAGGAAGCCGGCAGCCATGGTGCCGACGAAGGCGGCGGGCACGATCCACAGCGCCTTGCGGTCGTTGCGGGCAAAGGCGATCTGCGAGGCCCAGATGCCGACGGCGACCATCGCCAGAATATGGTCCGCACCGAAGAAGGGGTGGGAAACGCCGGCCATGAAGGAGCCGTGTTCTTCCGGGTTCAGATGGGCGAAGGCGGGCAGGGCGGTGAGGCCGAGCGCGGTGGCGGCGAGGCTTAGTCTTTTCAGCATGGTTCCCTCTTGAAATTATGGCCGTCCGCAACGGAATCTTGGGCTTCCCGCGGCAGGCGGCGCTGCAATGAGGCGCTGACGATATCGCGAAGGCCAAGAGGCTGTCCATGCGTCATCTGCCGGGGGTGGTGTTTATTGTTGGCGGGCAAACCTTGCCTTTTTCTCTCATTGCCTTACGTAACAAGTCGCACTATGTCCGAAGGGCATGCATGAATTACGCTGGAGAGCCGTTGATGAACGAAGACGAAGACGACAAGAGCAAGGAACTGCCGATCGGCAAGGAAACGGAAGCGAATCTTTTCAAGTCGCGTTCGATCTTCATCTATGGTGGCATCACGCAGGAACTGGCGCAGAAGGTCTGCACGCAGCTCGTGGCTCTTGCCGCCGCCAGCGACGACGACATTCGCGTTTACGTCAATTCGCCGGGTGGCCATGTCGAATCGGGTGATTCCATCCATGACATGATCAAGTTCATCAAGCCGAAGGTCACGATCATCGGCACGGGCTGGGTCGCCTCCGCTGGCGCGCTGATCTACGTTTCGGTGCCGAAAGAACGCCGCCTCTGCCTGCCGAACACCCGTTTCCTGCTGCACCAACCCTCCGGCGGTACACGCGGCATGGCATCCGACATCGAAATCCAGGCTCGCGAAATCATCAAGATGAACCAGCGCCTGATCAAGATCTTCTCCAAGGCCACCGGCCAGAGTGAAGAAAAGATCGCCAAGGATATCGATCGCGATTACTGGCTCGGCGCGGATGAGGCCAAGGATTACGGCCTCGTTGGCAAGATCGTCGAAAGCCAGTCGGAACTCTGAGTTTCCACTTTTCAGTTGAAAAAGCCCGCATCGGTGAAAACCGGCGCGGGCTTTTTTCGTTCAGGCCGGCGGCAATGTTTCGCCTCCGGCCAGGTGGGCCGCCGCCGGGCCAGGCCTCATTTCATCATGTCGCAGGCCTTCATCATGTCGGCTTTTTTCATCTTGTCCATTTCCATGCCGGCCTTGTGCATGCAGTCCTTCTTGCTGGCCATGGACATGCCGTCCTTTTTCATCGTCTCCGTCTTCATGGTGTCGCTGTGCATGCTGTCTTTCTTCATGGTATCGGTCTTCATGCTGTCGGCATGGGCGATGCTGGCGAAGGAAAGGGCGGACAGCAGGGAAGCGGCGGCGATGGCGGTAAACATGCGGGTCATGAAGGTCTCCTCTGGGGGTCGTTGATGTCCGCCGGCATTGCGCCGGGGCTCACGATTGTCCATTCGGCACAGAAGCGCTGGCCGTTACATCTTCACGCGCTTGTGACGACAAGTTAGGGCGAGATTTTTTTAAAGCCACTATGTAACAATATCCTGCCGATTGCGAATAACCCGATAGTGACGATGACTGGCAGCCCTTCGGAAGAGACATTGAAAACGCTGATGCTGCGTTCCCTTGATGGGGACGAAAGCGCCTACAGGCATTTGCTCCATGCCTTGAGGCGGTTGCTGATCGCCTATTACGGCCGGCGCATGGCTGCCGCCTCCAGGGGCGATGTGGAAGATCTCGTGCAGGAAACCCTGTTGTCGCTTCACGCCAAACGGGAGACCTATGATCGTGCGCGACCGTTTACGGCGTGGTTCTTTTCGATAGCGCGCTACAAGCTCATCGATCACTATCGGGGCAGGGGCGCGCGCATGCGTTCGGAAGTCGAGCTCGATGAAACGCTGGAGGCGGAGCCGACCGTCGATGCGGTCATGGCCCGCATGGATGTGGAGCGGCTGCTCGACGATTTGCCCGAGCGGCAGCGCGATCTCATTCGTAGGGTGAAGCTCGAAGGCCAGTCGATCGCCGAAGCGGCGGAAAAATCCGGCCAGACCGAGCTTGCCGCGAGGGTTGGCATTCACAGAACGCTGAAAGTCCTGGCGGCAAAGTTGCGGGGGGACAGGTGAGAAAGACGGAAGACATCATCGAACAACTGGCGGGCGATCTCAAACCCGTACCCGTTTTTTCGCTGGAGCGCAGGCTGGCGCTCGCCGTGCTGCCCGCGCTTGCCGTTTCGCTGTTGCTGATGCTCGTTATTCTGGGGCTGCGCAGCGATATGAATGCCGCCGTGGCCGAACCGGGTTTCTGGGTCAAATCCGCCTATAATGCGCTGCTGGCCCTGGCCGCATTTCTCGCGGTCAGGCGTCTTGCGCGGCCGGAGGGAGACGGAGGCGGCCTGCTTGCATGGCTTGTGGTGATCTTTATCGCCATGGCGGCGATAGCGCTCATCCAGCTTGGATTTGCCGTGCCGGGCACCTATCGCACTCTCATTCTCGGATCATCGGCGCTGCACTGCCCGTTTCTGATCGTCGCTTTCGCGCTGCCGCTGTTCCTGGCGAATTTTGCGGTTCTCAGGCGTTCGGCGCCCGCTGATCCGACGCTTGCGGGTTTTGCTGCGGGCCTTGCGGCCGGTGCGGCAGGCGCCTGGGTCTATTCGTGGTTCTGCACCGAAAACGGCATGGCTTTCGTGTTGATCTGGTATTCGCTCGGCATTCTCCTCATCGGCGTGATCGGTGCCTTTGCCGGTTCACGTCTGCTCCGCTGGTGAATATGCGTCTCGTCTTGCCTGCCGACGCCGGCCCGGACATTGTCCAGAGCCGGCATTCTGCCCTGGCGGATGTTACTGACCCAGATTGGCGGGAATGGCGAATGCCACGAACTGGGTGAACTGCTTGCCCGGATTGAAATTATCGTCCGAGGCAATGACGAAAAGCTGCTTGCCATCCACCACCGGGCCGAAGGCCAGGCTTTCGATATTGTCGATATCGAGGCCGAAATCGCCTTCGTTGATTTCGAACCACGGCGTTTTCGATACGGCACGCACATTTGCGGCATCGATCTTGTCCTTGCCGAGGATGTTTTCCGCGCCGGAAAGGTCGACGATGAAAAAGCGGATATGATTGCCGACGCCGGATGCGAAATTGCGCTCCACGGCCACGAAGCGGCCATCCGGCATGGCGGTAAGGGCGGAGAGGCCGTTATCGTTATATTTCGGATCGGCGGCTGCCGTCGGGGTCTTGGAGATTGCCTCCGTGACGTAGACATGTTCGGCGACCGGCTTCAGCGTCGCCGTGTCGATGATGAGGATGCGGGCCGGGCTGCCGGCCTGCGGCGTGGCCTTCGGGCCATCCTGGGTCAGCGCGTTTTCGGTGGCGGCGATCAGCCGGCCGGGTGTCATCGTCAGACCTTCGAAGCCGAGATTGTTCTGCACGCCCTTGGTCTTTGCGTCATCGACGAGATAGGCGTCGGGCAGTTCCAGCCGTTTGACATTGTTGCCGTCGAGGTCGGAGACATAAAGTGCCGGCTGGTTCTTCAGGTCGCGTTCGGAAGACCAGTAAAGCTTGCCGCCCTTGCGGTCGAGCGTGATGCCTTCCGCATCGATACCCTTGGGCGCAAAGGCTGCGCCGGTCTCGTCCTTCAATTCGTGCGTGGCGGCGATGTTCAGCATCGCAACCCCTTCCGTCACGCCCAGTTCCAGCTCGTAATAACGTGCCAGGCCCTTTTCCACCCGGTCATCGGAAATGGCGAAATATCGGTTGGTTTCGCTATCAAAGGCGAGATCGGAAATGCCGCCGAAGGTGACGCCATTGATGGAGAGACCCGAAGGCACGACAATCTGGCCGAGAAAGGCCGGTGGCGGCAGGGTCTGGGCGGCGGCCGGAAGGGCCGCAAAACACAAAGTGGCGATGGTGGCGATACGAAGCATGGCGAGGATCCCTCTTGTGGCGGACGCCCTGTTGTGGTGGATGCCGGAGGATTAGCGCCCTGCCGCTAAACTTTGATGACGTTTTCCGTGTCGCCGTACCTGAAATCTGGCGGCTCATCTTGCCAAGCCGCATCTTTTTTGATCCTGACTATAGTCATGCTTCATCCAGGGCGTGTCGCCATCCTCGGATTCGCGCTTCACGCTTCGAGTTTTGTTTCTGCCTGTCGCCAATTCAGACCGTTGTGGTTCTTGCGGCAGGCAGCAGGCCGCAGAGTGCTTCATGCTGAAAGATTTTTCCGTCCAGAGCCTGTTCATGGGCTGCCTCACCGCCTTTGTCGGCTTCGCCAGCTCCTTCGCCGTTGTGCTGCAAGGGCTGAAGGCCGTCGGCGCGACGGATTTCGAGGCGGCGTCGGGGCTGATGGCGCTTTCGGTGGCGATGGGGCTTTGCGCCATCGTTCTCTCCGCCACCACCCGGCTTCCCATCAGCATCGCATGGTCGACGCCGGGCGCAGCGCTGCTTGCGACCACCGGCGTCATCGAGGGTGGCTTTCCGGCAGCTGTCGGCGGTTTCATCATCTGCGCCATCCTGATCATCATTGCGGGCCTGTTCAGGCCGCTCGGAAAGGCGGTCGCCTCCATTCCCGCGCCGCTTGCCAATGCCATGCTGTCAGGCGTCATCATCGGCCTGTGTTTTGCGCCCATCAAGGCGATCGGTTTCAATCCGGCACTCGGCCTGCCGATCATCCTTGCCTGGATCGTGGTGGGGGCCTTCAAGCGGCTGTTTGCCGTGCCGGCTGCGCTTGCGGCTTTCGTGCTGGTGATGATCTTCGGTGTGGATATTCCGGCCGGCGCGCTGGACAGCGTGGCGCAATCGCTGACGCCGCCGATGGAATGGGTGACCCCCGTTTTCAGCCTGCACGCCGTGGTTTCCATCGCGCTGCCGCTCTTCATCGTCACCATGGCATCGCAGAATATTCCCGGCATCGCGGTCCTGAAGGTCAATCATTACGATCCGCAGCCCGGGCCGCTTTTTGCCACGACCGGCTTCTTTTCGCTGTTGTCTGCGCCCTTCGGCGGCCATGCCGTCAATCTCGCCGCGATTACGGCGGCGATGTGCGCCGGCGAGGACGCCCATGCGGACCCCAAACGACGCTACTGGGCGGCGATCATCGGCGGTGTGGGTTACATCATCTTCGGCCTGCTGGCCGGCGTGGTCACGGCCTTCGTGGCGCTGGCGCCACCCATCCTCATCCAGGCGGTGGCGGGGCTTGCGCTGGTCGGGGCTTTCTCCGGCTCCGCCATGGCGGCTTTCAAGGAGCCGGACACCCGCGAGGCGGCGGCCATCACCTTCCTCATCACGGCCTCCGGCCTTTCTTTCGGTGGTGTTTCCGGCGCCTTCTGGGGGTTGATAGGCGGCGGGCTGATGATGGCGTTGCAGCGGATGGTGAAGCGTGGTTAGATAGGATGCTTATTGTTTTAAAGAAATATTATTTATGGATTTCGAATTCGATACTGCCAAAAGTGAAAGTAACAAAGACAAACATGGAATAGATTTCGTCGAGGCAAGAGCGCTTTGGCTGGACGAGAAAAGGCTTGTCGTTCCTCTCGAAACCACTTCGGAAGAGCGGTATATTATGATCGCGCAATTGCGAGGAAAATGCTGGAGTGCGGTTTACACCTACAGAAATGACCGGTTGCGAATCATTTCTGTCAGGCGTTCCAGAGACAAGGAGAAGCAGCGTTATGAAGACGATCAGCGCTGAAGATTTCGACAAGAAATTCGACGATGGCGAAGATTTGGACGATTATGTCGACTGGTCGAAGGCCGACCGTCCCGGGCTGGAAATGGTGCATGTCGATATCGATCTTCCTGAAAAGGTCTTGCGCAAAGTGGATGCGGAGGCAGCACGCCTTGGCATGACGCGTCAGTCCCTTATGGCTAAATGGATTGCCGAAAGGCTGGAGACCGGCAGGGTCGGAAAATAAGGCCGCGCCTCACAAGATCACTTGTCAGACCGCCAGCCGCTGTTTATACACGTCGCCATGAGCAACCGCATCGAAACCATTTCCGGCATGAGCGCGCAGATTTCTGCGAAGGCCTCGCCGTGCGGTGCACTCTCGCTTCTTAGCCTCGACCTTACACGCGGTTGCCGGGTCCAGTGAGGAGCGCCCGGCGGCCGAAAGCCCGCTGGCGCAAACGCTCCTCATCTCGAAATCTCATTTTATACTGGATTTAGGCCCCGAGAGGCCGCGCATTCGCCGATGGCTTGAAGAAGCCCGCGGACTGCGCAAGGAGGAAGCGAAATGGACGGCAAGATCACCAATATTTCCAAGGGTATGACCGACGCGAGCGTGAAGTATCGCCCTTACCCCACCATCAATATCCCTGACCGCACCTGGCCGGGCAAGACCATCGACAAGGCGCCGATCTGGTGTTCGGTGGACCTGCGCGACGGCAACCAGTCGCTGGTCAACCCCATGGGCCACGACCGCAAGGCCCGCATGTTCAAGCTGCTGCTGGAAATGGGTTTCAAGGAAATCGAGATCGGTTTCCCTTCCGCCTCGCAGACGGATTTCGATTTTGCCCGCTGGTGCGTGGAAGAAGGCAATGTGCCGGACGATGTGTCCCTGCAGGTGCTGGTGCAGTGCCGTCCCGAGCTGATCACCCGCACGTTTGAAGCGCTGGAAGGCGCCAACAAGCCGATCATCCACTTCTACAACTCCACCTCGGAACTGCAGCGCCGCGTGGTGTTCGGCAAGGATGTGCACGGCATCAAGCAGATCGCCGTTGATGCCGCCAAGATGATCACCGACATGGCGGCCAAGGCCGGCGGCGGTTACCGCTTCGAATATTCGCCCGAGAGCTTCACCGGTACCGAGCTGGAAGTGGCGCTGGAAATCTGCAACGCCGTGGTCGAGGTGGTGAAGCCGACGGCGGACAACAAGCTGATCCTGAACTTGCCTTCCACGGTGGAAATGGCGACGCCGAACATCTATGCCGACCAGATCGAATGGATGTGCCGCAATATCGACAATCGCGAAAACGTCATCATCTCGCTGCATCCGCATAATGACCGCGGCACGGGCATCGCGGCAACCGAACTGGGCCTGATGGCCGGTGCCGACCGCGTCGAAGGCACGCTGTTCGGCAATGGCGAGCGCACCGGCAATGTCGACGTCGTGACGCTGGCGCTGAACATGTATACGCAGGGCGTCGATCCCGAGCTGGATTGCCGCGATATCGAGCGTATCAAGGCGGTCTATGAATATTCCAACGAGATGACGATCCCCGAGCGCCATCCCTATGTCGGCGAACTGGTCTATACGGCTTTCTCCGGGTCGCATCAGGATGCGATCAACAAGGGCATGAAGGCGATCAAGGTCGCCAACCATCCCGTCTGGGAAGTGCCCTATCTGCCGATCGACCCGAAGGATGTCGGCCGCTCCTACGAGGCGATCATCCGCATCAACTCGCAGTCCGGTAAGGGTGGCATCGCCTATATTCTGCAGCAGGATTACGGCATCAACCTGCCGCGCAACCTGCAGGTGGAGTTCCGCGAGGAGATCCAGCGCATCACCGATGAAGAGGGTGTGGAACTGCCGGCCAAGCGCATTTATGAGCGCTTTATCGAGCGTTACGTGACGCAGCCGAATGCGCGTATCAAGTTCGTGGATCACCACACCTATCCGGCCGGCGATTTCAAGGGCGTGCGCATCGTTGCCGCGGAAATCACCGACAATGGCGAGGTGAAGCGCATCGAGGGCAAGGGTACAGGTCCGATCGACGGGTTCATCAATGCGCTGTCGGTCTATCTCGGGGTTGATCTGTCGGTGAATGATTATTCCGAGCATTCGCTGCAGCATGGCTCGAATGCGTCTGCCATCGCCTATGTCGAGATGGAGCATCCGGGCGGCAAGCTGTTCGGGGCGGGGATCAACACGAATATCGTGGCGGCGTCGCTGGAGGCGATCGTTTCGGCGGCCAATCGGGTGCTGGAAGAGCGGGCTAGGTAAGCTTGCTTGGAGGGTGTGGTTTACCCCCCTCTGTCCTGCCGGACATCTCCCCCACAAGGGGGGAGATCGACTCGCGGTCAGGTCTCGGCCATCTCTACATTTGAGAGTGAAGCGATGGTAGCGCTCCTTGCTGATCTCCCTCCTTGTGGGGGAGATGCCCGGCAGGGCAGAGGGGGGTGAACCACACCCACCGACATCACGGCCCGGACTCTACTTCCCCAACCGCGAAAACCCCAGCGGCCGCCCGTTTTCATAAAACACCCGCACATCCTCCAGCGCGACGCCCGTTCCTGTCTCATCAAGGCTATGGCGCTCACAGGCGACATTCCATGTGCCGGGGCCACCGGAAATATGGAAAAGATTATAGGCTGCGCGCGGTTTTTCACCGCCCGGTCCCTGACTGGCGGAGGAAATGCCAACGACCGGGATGTGATCCTCCCCATGATGCGTATTCAGCCAATAGACCGTGTTCAAATGTGTATGACCATGCAGCACAAGTTCCGCACCGCCGACGCCGAGTGCTGCGGCGAAACGGCGGATGCCGATCATGCGCTTGTGGGTGGCGGCCGCACCCCGGATCGGCGGATGATGGATCATCACCACGCGAAACAACCCCTGTTCCCCGGCTTTTTTCAGGAGTTCCGCCGTGGCGCGGGCCTGCCGGTTGCCGAAATAGCCGGTGGCTGAAAAGGGCGGTGTAGCAATCGAGGTGGAGCAGCCGATCAAAGCCACGGGGCCACGCACGCGCATATAGGGAAAAATCTTGCGGTCATCGTCCCATTCCGGCGGGTCGCCGTCACCGCGCACATAGGGGTACCAGGCCTGCATGGCCTTGTCGTGTGCGCCGGAAACATAGGCATCGTGATTGCCGGGAACCACGGAGGTTTTTTCAGGATCGCCCACTTCCTCCAGCCAGTCGGCGGCGGCGCGGATTTCGATGCCGGTCGCAAGATTGACGAGATCGCCGGTAATAGCCAGATGATCCGGCGATTTTGCTTCCAGATCGTCCAGCAGCTTTTCCAGAGTATCGGTGAAGAGGTGCTTGCGGCGGTTGCGGTGCCAGTTGACGAAACCGGTAATCCGTTTCGATGCAAGTTCCCGGAAAGTGAGTTTTGGCAGTGGCCCTAAATGGACGTCTGAAATATGGGCAAGTTTGAACATGGCGGCAGAGATAACCTATGATATGCCGCGCGTCCAATAAAAGCCGGCAGGCGGGGAGAAACCAGGGTGAATGACGAGACAACCGGGCGGCAGGCCCGTCCGTTCCATATGCGTGTCTTCATCCGCTTTCTGCATTTCGTTTTTCTGTTCACGCGGGGTGCAACGCTTGGCGTGCGTGCGGCCTGTTTCGATGAAAAGGGCAGGATTTTTCTGGTGCGGCACACCTATCTGCCCGGCTGGTATCTGCCGGGCGGCGGGGTGGAGCGCGGCGAAACCCTGCTGGCGGCGCTGCACAAGGAAATCCGTGAGGAGGGCAATCTTGAAGCAACCTCAAAGCCGGAGCTTTTCCACGTTTATCTCAATCTGGAAGGCAGCAATCGCGATCACGTCGCGCTCTACCGGCTGGCCGTCACCCAGACGCAACCGAAAAAGCCGGACCATGAAATTGCCGAGAGCGGCTTTTTCGACCTCGCCGCGCTACCGGAAGGGATGACGGCCGCCACCCGCCGCCGCCTTGCCGAACTTGCCGGCGAAGCGGCGGCTGCCGACCACTGGTAGCGGCGGGAGGTTTTTCGTCAGGCGAGCGCCTCGCGGCCATGGGCCATGGTCAGGTCCAGCTCGGGGCCGACGGGCACGACGCCGGTCGGGTTGATGGTACGGTGGCTGCGGTAATAATGTTCCTTGATGTGGCGCATATCGACCGTCTCCGGCACGCCCGGCGTCTGGTAAAGATCGCGCAGGTAACCCGTCAGGTGCGGATAGTCGTGGATGCGGCGGATGTTGCATTTGAAATGGCCGACATAAACGGGGTCGAACCGCACCAGCGTGGTGAACAGGCGCCAGTCGGCCTCTGTCTGCTCCGCGCCGAACAGGAAACGCCGGTCCTTCAGGCGGTCCTCCAGCATATCCAGCGTTTCGAACACCTTCACCGCATTCTGCTGATAGGCATCCTGCGTGGTGGCGAAACCGGCCTTGTAGACGCCGTTATTGACGGTGTCATAGATGACGTCGTTCAGCGCATCGATCTCGGCGCGCAGCGCTTCGGGGTAATAATCCGCGTCCGATCCGGTGAGGTCGTTGAAGGCCACGTTGAACATGCGGATGATTTCCGCCGATTCATTGGAGACGATGGTGCTGCGTTTTTTATCCCACAGCACCGGCACGGTGACGCGCCCGGAATAGTTGGGGTCCGCCCTGGTGTAGACCTGCCAGAGCGTGGAGGAGCCGAAAAGGGGATCTTCTGTCGCGCCCGGCGTGCGCTCACCCTCAGGCTTGAACTCCCAGCCGTTTTCCAGCATCAGCGGATCGACGACGGAGACAGAGATCAGGTCTTCCAGCTTTTTCAGCTTGCGGAAAATAAGGGTTCGGTGTGCCCACGGGCAGGCGAAGGAGACATAGAGGTGGTAACGATCCTTCTCCGCCTCGAAACCGCCTTCACCGGAAGGGCCGGGCGCGCCATCCACTGTTACCCAGTTGCGGAACTTCGAGGCGCTGCGCTTGAAATGCCCCTTGGTTTCCTTGGTGTCATACCAGACGTCTTTCCATACGCCTTCCACCAGCATGCCCATGATGATCTCCTTGATTGTTTCCTGGCCGCGATACTACCCGTTTCTCACCATGCCGCGAACCCGCAAGGCATTGAACAATGCGTTTCCGGTCGCGCAGGGGCTGAATGGTACGGCCCCGAGATTTGTTCTGGACGGGGGGTGATTTTCCTGATAATTGCGATTTTCACAAATCTGAGGAAATTGCTGACTATGATCGAACCACGGATGCTCCGACGACGCTGACGCTCCTGAACGCCTTCACCGGCGCAGCCGTCATCTATTGTCGCATCCGCATTCTGGAAGTTTCGGTCTCTTCATGTCCAAGCACGATCTTGTCTACCTAACCGAGGACGCGTCGCACGACGCCATCATCGAAGTCATCAACGAAGAAGCATTTGGCCCCGGCCGGCACACCCGTGCTGCGGCGCGCATCCGCGAGCAGGGCCCGCATGACCGGTCGCTCTCCTTCGTTTGTGCCGATGACGGCGAGACGATCGCTTCGGTGCGCATGACGCCGGTTCTGGCCGGTGGGGTGAAGGGTCATATGCTTGGCCCGCTCGCGGTGCGGCCTTCCCACAAGAATATGGGCATTGGCCGGGAACTCGTCCGGATCGCCATTGCGGCGGCAAGGCGGAAGGGCTCCGAAGCCGTGATCCTGATTGGCGATCCACCCTATTACATGCCGCTCGGTTTCGAAAAGGTCGCTTATGCGGCGCTTGATTTTCCCGGTCCGGTGGACCCCAACCGGGTGCTGGTCGTGCCGCTTGGCGATGATGTGCACCAGCGGCTGAAGGGCAAGATCGGCTGGCGCAAATGCGAGGCCATCATGTCGGCCGCCACGGCGGAAGATGAGGGCTTTGAGGAGCCTCTCAGGGTTTACGGCTGAAGGTTTTTCTTCTCAGCATGATATTGTCCCCATCCGTCATTCCGGCCTTGAGCCGGAATCCAGCCGACGCGCGTCGGCGCGACGGGGAAAATCTCCTTTCAGCCCAAAGACTTGGGCTGGCTTGACCCCGGATCTAGTCCGGGGTGACGGAAGGGATGTTGCGAGCTACGGTAACATCGGGACTGCCGTGGCCAGTCCTCGCGGGGTGAAAACCTTGAACGCCGGGGGCTGCCTCGAAACAACGCGTCGCGCTTCACAGAATTCAATTCCGTTTCCTCCCCCTATGCGATAGCTAGGGGAAGTCGATTTCTGCGAAGGGGCGGGGCATGGCGGCAATCACCATGAATGATGCATTGGAGCGCGCCGGCGCCGGCGCCTATCAGCGGCGGCTGATGGGCATTTTCGGCCTCGTCTGGGCGGCGGATGCCATGCAGGTTCTGGCCGTCGGCTTCACCGCCGCCTCGATCGCCGCAACCTTCGGCCTGACGGTGCCGCAGGCGTTGCAGACCGGCACGGCGTTCTTTTTCGGCATGCTGCTCGGCGCTGCCGGTTTCGGGCGGCTGGCGGATCGGTATGGCCGCCGCCGTGTGCTGATCGTCACCGTGGCCTGTGATGCCCTGTTCGGCGTGCTTTCGGTCTTCGCACCGGATTTCACCATTCTGCTCGTCCTGCGTTTCCTCACCGGGGCTGCGGTGGGCGGCACGCTGCCGGTGGATTATGCGATGATGGCCGAATTCCTGCCGGCGAAAAATCGCGGGCGCTGGCTGGTCTTTCTCGAGGGCTTCTGGGCTATCGGGACATTGATCGTGGCGCTGGCGGCCTGGGGTGCGAGCCTTGCGGGTGTGGCCGATGCCTGGCGTTATATTTTTGCCGTGACGGCCTTCCCGGCCGTTCTTGGCCTCGGGCTTCGTTTTCTGGTGCCGGAATCGCCGCTTTATTTGCTGCGCAGTGGGCGATCGGAAGAGGCCAAGGCCGTCGTCAACCGTATGCTGGTGACGAATGGCCGTGCGCCGCTCGATGCCGGAACCGGGCTTTTCCAGCCTGACGTGGCCAAGGGGCAGGGGATATTTTCACCCGCGCTCCGGCAGCGCAGCATCATGATCCTCGCCATCTGGTTCCTCGTTTCCGTCTCCTATTACGGCGTCTTCACCTGGATGCCGGCAAAGCTGGCGGGAGACGGTTTCGGTTTCGTGCGTGGTTATGGTTTTCTGGTGCTGGTGGCGCTGGCGCAAATCCCCGGCTATGCGCTTGCCGCCTATGGCGTCGAAAAATGGGGCCGCAAGCCGACGCTGATCGGTTTTTGCCTGCTCTCGGCGCTCGGTTGCCTGCTCTTCACGCTCGCCTCTGCTGGCGCGATGATTGCCGCCTCGCTGCTTATCATGAGCTTTGCCCTGCTTGGCACCTGGGGCGCGCTTTATGCCTATACGCCGGAGCTTTACCCGACGGAATCACGGGCGACCGGCATGGGAGCCGCAGGCGCCATGGCAAGGCTCGGCGGGCTATTGGCACCATCGCTGCTGGGTTATGCCATCGCGCAGGGCTTTGGGGTCGCAATCGGTATTTTCGCCGGGCTGCTGGTGTTGGCCGCCATGGCGGCGACCATGATCAATGCGGAAACGCGGCAGGTGGCGCTCACCTGAAATCTCTTGCGGCCAATGGCCTGACCACGCAGGATCAGGCCATCCGGTTCTTGCCTTATAGTGCCGTATAGTTGACCGGCAGCCAATCGTAGTTGGTGCTGTCGGTACGCACATGGCCGATGCCGGGGAAGGCGATGTGCGCGCCGGCCACCAGATATTTGCCTTCAACCGCCTGCCGGAATGCCAGGTCACGCGCGACGATGGCGGCCTTCTGGTCGACGTCGAATTCGATGGCGACATTCGGCTCGTCGAACTGGAGGATATCGCCATGGGTGATATCGCCCCAGAAGACGATCTTCTGGCCTTCGCTTTCCAGAACGACAGCGCTGTGGCCGGGCGTGTGACCGGCATAAAGGATGGAGCCGAGGCCGGGAACCGGCGCGGCATTGTCGCCGAAGGTCTCGAATTTGCCGGCATCGACATAGGGCTGGATGCTTTCCTTCGCTTCGGCATAACCCTTCTTCAAGGCTTCCGGCGCGGTCTTGGCTTTCGCGTCATCAAGCCAGAAGGCGGCCTCGCGCGCATTGACCCTGAGCGTCGCATTGGTGAAGACGCGCTTGCCATGCGCCGATAGCCCGCCGGAATGGTCCGTATGGATGTGGGTGAGGATGATGTCGTCTATCTCGCTGGCCTTGTAGCCGGAGGCCTCGATATTGGCGACAAGCCGGCCAAGGCTCGGACCGAGATAGGTGCCGGTGCCGGCATCGATCAGCACCAGCCTGTCTTCGGTGTTGACGAGAAAGGCATTGACCGAAGTGGGCGTCTCTTCCGGCAGGAAGGCATCCTGCAGCACCTTCGCCGCGTGGTCCGGCGTGGTGTTGGTGTAGATTTTGGCGAGCGGCAGCGCGATGACGCCGTCCGAAAGGGCGGTGACTTCCACCTTGCCGACCATCAGCCGGTAAAAGCCGGGTGCCTGTGTGGCGGCAAGGGGCGCCCTGGCGAATGCGACGCTGGGCGCAACGAACGGTGCGGCGATGATGGCGCTGGCGGCACCCTTGAGAAGTGAACGGCGTGATGGCATGGGGAGCTCCTGAGTTCGAGGAAAGTCTTGAAAGTTTCCGCACTCCAGCTAAGTGTAGGCGAGCCAGCAATCAAATCGATGTGACTTATGCAAACTATCGATCATTTCAATCTCCGCTCTTTCGACCTTAATCTTCTCATAGCCTTTGACGCGATGATGGAGGAGATGAGCGTCACGCGGGCAGCACGACGGCTGAAAATCCAGCAGCCGGCCATGAGCCACAATATCTCCACCCTGCGCACCCTGTTTCAGGATGAGCTTTTCATTCGCGTAGGGCAGGAGATGAAACCGACGGCGCGGGCGCTCAATCTCGCCGGGCCGGTAAGGCAGGCACTCAGGCAGGCGCAGGCGGCGGTGCTGACGGCGGATGTGTTCGATCCGGCGACGGAGCGCCGCACCTTCCGGCTGGGCATGTCGAGTGAGGTGGAATTGCTGCTATTGCCGGATCTGACGGCGCGGCTGCGCGAGATCGCACCCGGCATCCGTATTCTCGCCCGCAGCGGGCAGGAGCAGGAAATCACCGCGATGCTGGATACGGGCGTGATCGACATGGCTGTCGGGTGCACCTATTCGAAAGAGCAACGCCACCATTGCGAACCGCTCTACTCCTCCAGCGTGCTTTGCTGTTTCAATCCGGCCTTGCTCGATCTGCCCAATCCGGTGGGACTTGAAACCTACATGGAGGCCAAACATGCCGTCATATCGCAGACGGACAGCCTGCATGGCTGCATCAAGGATGCGCTGGAACTGAGCGGTATCGAGATCGATGTTGTCGCGGCGGCGCCGGATTTCCTCTCGGTTCTGGCAACGGCGCGATCCTCGGCGGTGCTGGCCACCGTGTCCTCCCGCATCGCGCTGCGTTATGCGCCGATGCTGGGCCTGGAAATAAGTCCCGTGCCCGTAACGCTGAAATTCCCGCCCGTCGCCATGGTCTGGTCATTGCAGACCGATGCGGATGCCGGCGCCGTGTGGCTTCGCCAGCAAATCCGCGAGGCCATGGGCCGGACGGTCGATTGCGGGGTGTCAGGTATTGCCGCCTGAGGCGCTTCCGTATTTTCGGCCGGAAAACCGGTCTCCGCCTTTGCCGGAAGTGCACCGGATGTGAATTCTAGAAGCGTTTCTCAAGCCAGGTGATCGACTGGCCGGTGGAAAGCGGCGCGAGCGAGCCGATCTTCGTGAAACCGAAGCGTTCGTAGGTTCTCAGGGCATCCGGGTTCATCGTGTCGATATAAGCACCCATGCAGCTGCGTTTTTTCGCTTCCTCCTCCGCCATGGCCAGCAGCTTTGGGCCGATGCCCTGGCCGCGCATGGTTTCCGGTATGAAAAGAAGCTGCACGTAAAGCCAGCCGCGGGCGGTATATCCCACCAGACCGCCGGTGACGGTGTTGTCGTCGTCACGGATGGTGATGTTGAGTTCGCGTTTGTCGCTTTCGCCGAAACGGGCGAGATTATAGGCCACCAGCGGATCGCGGATCGCCTTTTCAACTTCCGCATCCGCGACATCGCTCAAAACGAAATTCATGCTTTTTTCCCCGGCACGCCGAGCGGCGGCCATTTCTCGTTTTCCAATCCGAGACGTGGAAAACCCCGTGCCTTCGCCAAGGAAGGCTCCTTACCTGCCCTCACGCCACCAGAGCGCGGAGAAGGCGAGCAGCAGGGCGGCAAGCCCGGCAAAACCGGCAAAGAGCGGCAGGGTGTTGACGCCTTTCAGCACCGTCTCGTCGGTCATGCGTATCAGCATGCGATCCTCGTCGGCAACCCTGATATCGCCGCGCACCGGCAATATATCGGGCAGCGCGATCCGGCCGGAATTATCCGCAACCCGGTGCACGCTGCCCTTGGTGGTATCGGCCAGCGGTTTCAGCGTTTCGGTCGTTGAAATCATTGCCTTGAATTCCGGCGCGTCCACCGCGCCGACATGGACGAGGGTGGTGAAATCGCCATTCTTGATTTCGAACAGGCCGGTTTCATCCATGCGGCGTTCGATCCTGTAAAGACCCGGCTCCGTATTGGTGAAAGCCATGTTCTCTGTCTTGCCGGAAGGGAAACGCACGCTCGCCTGACCGGGATCGTCGCCGATGGTCTGGCGGGTGATTTGCAATGTGCGGCCGTTGGCCCGCGCCGTCAGTGCCTCTTCCTCGAGTTCGGGCTCCTTCATCAGCCAGTGGGCGATGCGGCGGTAAAGCGCCACATGCGGGCCACCGCCTTCAAAACCGCGCGCCCAGAGCCAGCCCTGATCAGACAGCAGCATGGCGACACGGCCTTCGCCCTGGCGGTTCAGCACCAGCAGAGGATCCTGCCCGTCGCCCAGCATCACGGTCTGGCCCTGCGGTGGGTCGACGCTGATGGTGCGGAACCAGCGGCCCCATTGCGGCGGCTCGTTGCCGGAGCCATCGAGGCCACGGGTGACGGGGTGTTTTTTGCCCGCTTCCGAAAGGCGCGGATAAAAGGCGGCCTGATGCACCTGGCCGGTCGGCTGCGCCGGCAGCACGGAGGCGAGCGGCGTCATGGCGATCGAATCCTGTCCAGCATGTTCCGGCCCGGCGGCGATCAGGAGCGCGCCGCCCTTTTCGACATATTGGGCGATGTAATCGTAATAAAGGATCGGCAACACGCCGCGATGCTGGTAGCGGTCGAAAATGATGAGGTCGAAATCGTTGATCTTTTCCACGAACAATTCGCGGGTGGGGAAGGCGATCAGCGAGAGTTCGTTGATCGGCGTGCCATCCTGTTTTTCCGGCGGGCGCAGAATGGTGAAATGCACCAGATCGACCGAGGCGTCGGATTTCAGGAGGTTGCGCCAGGCGCGTTCGCCGGCATGCGGCTCGCCGGAGACGAGCAGCACGCGCAGGTTCTGGCGGATGCCTTCGATCAGGTGAACAGCACGGTTGTTGGCGGCCGTCACTTCGCCCGGAAGCTCTGCGACGGAAAATTCCATGACATTGTTGCCGCCGCGCGGAACCTTGAAGTTGAACGGCGTCGGCTGGCCGGGTGTGGCCTGCAAGGTGGCGATTTCCTCGCCATTCATCTTCACCGTCACTTCCGCCGAACCACCGCCTGCGGGGCGGCCATCATCGAAGACGCGCAGCGTCAGCTGCTGTTCTTCATTGACGATGCCGAAGCGCGGGGCGCGGACGATCTCGATACGGCGGTCGAATTCATCGGCCTTGCCGGTGATCAGCCCGTGTACGGGGGCGCGGAAACCGAGCGCCTGTTCGGCATTGGGCAGGGCATTCGGGATATCGTGAATCTGGCCATCACTGAGGAAGATCGCGCCGCCGACGCGCGACGGCGAGACATCCGAAACGGCGGAGGAAAGCGCCGAGAAAAGTTGCGTCGAGGGCGAATCGCTTTCACCATTGTCGCGCACTTCGACGATGCGCGGCTCGATGCGCGGGAAGCGGGAAAGCCGATCCTTCAGGGTTTCCAGCGCCGTATCGGTCATTTGCGGCCGGTCCTGCACGTCCTGGCTCTGCGAGCGGTCGACGATGACGGGCACGATGGTGGAGAGCGGCTCGCGTTCCTCCTGCGTCAGAAGCGGATTGGCGATGGCTGCAAGCAAGGCGGCAAGCGCCAGCCCGCGCAACCATGCGCCACGCACGCCACGCCACAGGCCGATGAAGGAGAGGGCAAGCGCTGCAACGGCCAGAATGGCGATCACGATCCACGGCAGGAAGGGGGCGAAGGTCAATGTCATGTCACTGCCCCAACCGTTCGAGAAGTGCGGGAACGTGGACCTGATCGGCCTTGTAGTTGCCGGTCAGCATATACATCATGATGTTGACGCCGGAGCGGAAGGCGTGTTCGCGCTGCATCTCGTCCGGCGGCACGGTGGGCAGAACCGGCGCGCCCTGCGCGTCCACCGCCCAGGCGCCGGCAAAGTCATTGCCGGTTATCATGATCGGCGTCACGCCATCGCCGGAGGAGGAGAGGCCCGAGGTGGTCTTGGCCGCGCCCTGGCGCGATTCCACCCAGAGCGGCGAACCGTTGTAACGGCCGGGGAAATTGGTGAGCAGGTAGAAGGATCGCGTCAGAACGTGGTCCTCCGGCACGGGCTCCAAGGGTGGAATGTCGATATTGGCGAGGATCGCCTGCAGGCGTTCGCCATTGGCGCTGGTCGCGCCATTGTCGAGCGAGGAAAACTGGTCGCGCGTATCGAAGAGCACGGTGCCGCCGGCGCGCATATAGGCGTCGATACGCGAGATGGCGGCGCTCGACGGCATGGGGGCAGTCGCCGATACCGGCCAGTAGATGATCGGATAAAACGACAGCTCATCCTTGGAGATGTCGAGGCCGACCGGCTGACCGGGCTCCAGCGTCGTGCGCCAGGTGAGGAACTCGCTCAAACCCTGCAAACCCTGCTCGGAAATGCGGTCGACATCGTCTTCGCCGGTGCGCACATAAGCAAGGTGCGTCGTATCCAGCCGCTCGAAAATCTGCTCGTCGCCGGGCTTCGGATCGTCGGCGCGGGCGTCCGTCGGGGACATGGCGGCGAAAGCGCCGAGCGCCAGCAGCAGGGTGGCGGCTGTCGCGCTGCGGGCTTTCGGCAGGCGCGCGAAGGCGCCGCTCATGAAGAGCACGATCAGGCTGTCGGCGATCAGCATCAGGAAGGCGGCGATGAAGAGGGCCGGGCGCAGCGATTTCGCCGTTTCGCCGATCAGCGCTTCGCTGGTGGTGTTCACGCCTGCAAGCGAGGTATCGAGCGGGCGCAGCGTCGCGCCGGCCGGCAGAAGATTGAGAGCCACGAAACCATCCTCTGTGCCATAAAGGCCGGGGGGATTGTCGAAACCGGTGCGCGGCGGTTGGCCGGCACGCATTTCGAGCGGCCGGGCAGTGCCGACTTCAGCAGACAGCGCGCCTTCGGCTGTCAGCAGCCGGAAGGGTGGCAACGCGGCAGCGGGCGCATTGGCGGAGGCCGACGCGCCGCCGGCCTTCGACAGTTGCACGATACGGCGCAGCATATCGACGAAATGGCCGGAAATCGGCAGGTCGGACCAGCTCGCCTCGGCGCTGACATGGAAGAGCACGATGCGGCCCGCCTCGATCGTACGGGTGGTGACGAGCGGCGTGCCGTCAGCAAGGCTTGCCCAGGTGCGTTCGGCGAGATCCGGTGTCGGCTCGGCCAGAACCTGGCGTTTGACGAGAATACCATCGGCCTTCGGCATGCCGGCAAAGGCGCCGAAGCTTGGGAAATCCGCAAGTGGTTGCGGCTCGGCCCAGGAGAGCGCGCCGCCAAGCGCACGTTCGCCCTGCCTGAGCGTCACCGGCACCAGCGGATCGTCGGCAGGGGCCGCGGCAAGGCGGGGACCAGCAAAGCGGATCAGCGTGCCGCCACCGGCGAGCCAGCGTTGCAGCGGCTGATAGGTTTCTTGCGGCAGACGGCCGATATCGGCCATGACGATGACGGACGGGTTGGATTGCAGGATTTCCGGGATAGCCTGCGCCAGATCGGCCTGCCGCTGCGGGATGAGATCGGCAAAAGGCTGAAGTGCGCGGCTGATGTAATAAAGCGGCTGCAGCAGCGGCTGGAAGTCATTGCCGGTTTCGCCGGCCAGCAGGGCAACCCGGCGGCGGCGGAAACCATCATCGAGAAGGTGTACCGCACCCGCTGTCGAGACGCCTTCGAGGGAGAGGCGGGCGAAATCGTTACGCAGTTCGAAGGGCGCTTCCACGGTGGCCGTGGTTTCTGCCACGCCAGGCGCGAAGCTGGCGGTGCCATTGGCGAGGATGCGGCCCTGGCTATCCTGCGCATTGACGGTCAGCCGCTCGGCTTCCGCCGTATCGAGCCGCGACAGCGTGACGCTCATGGCATCGGCATTGTTGGTGGCGCCGGTAATGGCGGCAATCGCCTTGCCATCGCCCCTGACGATACGGAATTCGGCCGGGGACAGGCTGGCGAAGGTTCTCATCGCGCTTTCATCCTGCGCGGTCGCGATGCCATCGGCGATGTAGGCAAGCGTGCCGGGGGCCGCACCGTTCAGCGCTTCGGTGATGGCTTCCGCCGTGCGCACGCGGTCAGGAACCAGCGGTTTCGGCTTGGCGGCGGCAAGCTTGTCCAGCGCCACCGCCGTTGTTGCCGGCACGGCGTCATGTTCTGCATCGGCGGTGAAGCTGATGGAAACGGGGCGGTCGGCCCGTTCCGCATCGCCGATCAGGGCCTGCGCGGTTGCCACGCGTCTTTCCCAGTCGGGCGCGGAAGCCCAGCCATTGTCCACCACCAGCACCAGCGGGCCGCTGCCGGCAATGCTGTTGTTGCGCGGGTTCACCACCGGGTCTGCCAGCGCGAAAATCACGGCGGCGGCGAGCGCGATGCGCAGCAGGGTCAGCCACCACGGGCTTTTCGACGGCGTTTCCTCGCGCTTCAGCACCGTTGCCAATATCTTCAGCGGTGGAAAGACCTCCGCCTTGGGGCGCGGCGGTGTGAGCCGCAGCAGCCACCAGATGACGGGCAGCGCCAAAAGGCCGAAGAGGATGTAGGGGCTGGTGAAGACGAAAGGCAATGCACTCATCGACGGCCACCGCCTTGCGCGGGCGCGCCGGAAAGATACATGTGCATGGCGACGAGCGCCTCGGAAGCGAGATGATCGGTGCGGTGGAACACAAAATTCCAGCCGAGACGGCGCAGCGACGAGGACAGCGCCTCGCGCCTTGCGAGATAGGCGCGGGTATAATCCTCGCGAATGGTTTCGGCGCGGCCGGAAACGAGTTTTTCGCCGGTTTCCGGATCGGTGAATTCGGTACGGCCGGAATAGGGGAAGGTTTCTTCGGCCGGATCGGCGATTTCCACCACATGGCCGCGCAGGCCACGCCGGGCGAGCGGCGAAATCCGCTCCATCACGTTTTTCGCATCATCGAGAAAATCACCGATCAGAACGATGTCGCTCGCGCCGCGGATCATGCCCGTTTCCGGCATGCCTGTCGTCAGCGGCGCATGCATGATGGCGGCGGCCAGCCGTTCGGCGGCATTTCTGGCCGAGACCGGTTCCATGATGCCGGGGCAGCCGATGCGTTCACCCGAGCGTGCGAGGATTTCCGCCAGCGCCAGCATCAGCACCAGCGCCCGGCTTTCCTTGGAGACGGAGCCGAGGGTGGATTTGAACATCATCGACGGCGACATGTCGGCCCAGAGCCAGATGGTGTGGGCGGCTTCCCATTCCCGGTCGCGCACATAGGTATGGTCGTCGCGGGCCGAGCGCCGCCAGTCGATGCGCGACAGGCTTTCGCCTTCCGCATAGGGGCGGAACTGCCAGAAATTCTCGCCGATGCCGCGCTTGCGGCGGCCGTGCCAGCCCGCGGTGACGGTGTTGGCGATGCGCTTTGCCTCGACCATGCAGTCCGGCACCAGGGCGGCACGCTGGCGCGCGCGCGCCAGAACTTCGCTACCCGGCGTCTTGTCTACGATCTGGCCGATGGATGCCACAGGCACTCCTTTCGCGAAAGGTTAGGCTCGCGTCTTTTTAATTCTTCGCCTGCTCCACGAGGGCTGCGATGACATCGCGCACCGACATGCCTTCGGCGCGGGCCGCAAAGGTCAGCGCCATGCGGTGTTCCAGCACCGGTTCGGCCAGTGCATGGACATCGTCCAGCGACGGTGCGAGGCGGCCTTCGTAAAGCGCGCGGGCGCGGGCCGTCAGCATCAGCGACTGGCCGGCGCGCGGACCCGGGCCCCAGGCAACGTGCTTGTCGGTCAATTTGTTGCCATGGCCGGGGCGGGCGGAACGGACGAGCGACAGGATCGCATCCACCACCTTGTCGCTGACCGGCATCTGGCGGATGAGCGCCTGGATTTCCATCAGGCGCTCCGCATCGATCACGCCGCGTGCTTCGCCGGAGGCGGTGCCCGTCGTGTCGAGCAGGATCTGGCGTTCGGCGGCAAGCTCGGGATAGCCGACATCGACCTGCAGCAGGAAGCGGTCCAGCTGGGCTTCGGGCAGCGGATAGGTGCCTTCCTGTTCCAGCGGATTCTGGGTAGCGAGTACGTGGAAGGGTTTCGGCAGCTCATAGGTCTGGCCGGCCACGGTGATGTGGTATTCCTGCATGGCCTGCAACAGCGCGGACTGCGTGCGCGGGCTGGCGCGGTTGATTTCGTCGGCCATCAGCAGCTGGCCGAAAATCGGGCCCTTGATGAAACGGAAGGAACGGCGGCCGTTTTCATCCTGGTCCATGACTTCGGAACCGAGGATGTCCGAGGGCATCAGGTCCGGCGTGAACTGGATGCGGTTGGCATCAAGGCCGAGCACGGTGCCGAGCGTGGTGACGAGCTTGGTCTTGGCAAGACCGGGAACACCGACGAGCAAAGCATGGCCGCCGGAAAGGATGGCGAGAAGCGTGTTCTGCACCACTTTTTCCTGGCCGAAAATGACCTTGGAGACTTCCGTGCGGATGGCCGCAATGTCGGAAAGCGCCTTTTCGGCCGAGGCGACGATGGCCTTTTCATCGAGGGTTTCGCCGGTATTCATCACGCCCATGTCGCTCTCCTCATACCTTCGCCGCTGTCACAGTCGCATCCCGGTTTTGCTGGCAGTCGGCCGGGACGGATTTTGCGCTGCATATAGCTTATTGCTCTCTTGGCCGCTGACAAGCGCCATTCGAATGACTATGTCGTGACTTAGTATTTCCTTATCGGCAAAGCGAGACTCGAATATGGCAGCGGAGACGATAAATTCGGCGGGTGACGCGGCCGGGCTGGCGGCGATGATTTCCCGCGCCGCCGAACAGACCGGCGATGCCAAGCGCGGGCCGGCCCCGGTGGAGCGCTGGAATCCGCCCTTTTGCGGCGATCTCGACATGGAAATCCGTGCTGACGGCACCTGGTTCTACCTCGGCACGCCCATCGGCAGGGCACCTCTGGTGAGGCTGTTTTCCACCGTTCTGCGCAAGGATGAGGATGGGAAGACCTACCTCGTAACTCCTGTGGAAAAAGTCGGCATCCGCGTGGTGGATGCGCCTTTCGTGGCGGTGGAGATGAAGGCGACTGCGGGGGAGGAGGACGGCGAGCCTTTGCTCACCTTCCGCACCAATGTCGGCGATGTGGTGGAGGCGGGGCCGGAGCACCCGTTGCGCTTTGAAATTTTCGGTGAGAACCGCGAATTGAAGCCCTATATTCTGGTGCGCGGCCGGCTGGAGGCGCTCGTTTCGCGGGCGGTGATGTATGATCTTGTTGCGCTCGGCGAGGTGATCGACGTGGATGGCGTCGATATGTTCGCCCTGCGCTCGGGCGGGGTGATCTTTCCGGTCATGCCCGCCAATGAACTGGAACGGCTTTCGCAATGACGATGACGACAATGGGCCTCAAGGCTTTTACCGCTAGCGATTTCCGCCGCCGGGTGCTGCAGGAAGGCGAGGGCGTGGCCGAGCGGGAGCATGGCGACCATGTGCTCAATCCGGGCGTGGTGCTTTCCGGCAATGGCATCAAGCTCAAGGATGCCGCCGTGCTGGTGCCGGTGATCGACGATGGCGACGATGCGCGGGTGATCTTCACCCAGCGCACCTCCACCCTGCGCAAGCATTCCGGCCAGATTTCCTTTCCGGGCGGCGGCATCGATGCCGAGGACCGCACACCGGAGGAAGCGGCGCTGCGCGAGACGGAAGAGGAAATCGGGCTTTCGCGTTCTTTCGTTGAAACGGTCGGCCGCCTGCCGGATTATATTTCCGGAACGGGTTTTCGCATCAAACCGGTGCTGTCGGTCGTCCGCCCCGGCTTTGACCTGACGCTCAATCCGACGGAAGTGGATGAGGTTTTCGAAGTGCCGCTGTCCTTCCTGATGGACCCGGCCAATCACGGGCGCGGCAGCCGCATCTTTCAGGGGAAGGAGCGGTTTTTCTACGAAATGCCCTATGGCGAACGCTATATATGGGGCATTACGGCGGGCATCGTGCGGACGATTTACGAGAGGTTTTATTCATGAGCAGCCTTGCCGGGCGGGACTGGTTCGAAAAACCGGCGCTGAAGCGCATCTTCGCGCTTTTGAATGCCGATGGCGGCGAGGTGCGGATCGTTGGCGGCGCGGTGCGCAACGCACTGATGGACCTGCCGGTGGTCGATGTCGACATGGCAACGACGCTTACCCCTGATGTGGTGGTGGAGCGGGCCAAGGCGGCGGGTATCAAGGTTGTTCCGACCGGTATCGACCATGGCACCGTGACGCTGGTGATCGACGGCGAGGGTTACGAGGTGACGACGCTGCGGCGCGATGTCGAGACCAATGGCCGCCACGCACAGGTGGCCTTCGGCACCGACTGGCAGACCGATGCGGAACGGCGCGACCTCACCATCAACGCCCTTTATGCCGATGAGACGGGCGAAATCATCGATCTCATCAATGGGTTGCCCGATATTGAAACCGGAACCGTGCGCTTTATCGGTGATGCCGCGACGCGGATTTCGGAAGATTACCTGCGGATTCTCCGCTTTTTCCGCTTCTTCGCCCATTACGGTTCAGGCCGCCCGGATGCCGATGGCCTGAGGGCAAGCGCCCGCGCCAAGGACAAGCTGGCGACGCTTTCCGCCGAGCGGGTGTGGAGTGAGTTGAAGAAGCTGCTCTCCGCGCGTGATCCCTCGCGCGCTCTTCTGTGGATGCGGCAATCGGGTGTTCTTGCGGAAATTCTGCCCGAAACGGAGAAATGGGGTATCGACGCCATTCACGGGCTGGTGGCGGCTGAACAGGCGCTCGGCTGGGCGATAGACCCGATGCTGCGGCTTGCCGCCATCCTGCCGCCGGACCGGGACAGGCTCACGGCCCTTGCCGCACGGCTGAGGCTTTCGAAGGCCGAGGCGGGTTATCTGAGCCATTGGGCTTCAGCGCCCGCCGCCGATCCCGACATGAAGGAAACGGCGCTTGACCGGTTGCTTTACCGTCAGGGCGTTGAAGGTGTGAAGGCGCGGCTGAAACTCGCGCTTGCCGCCGCCCGTGCCGACCTTTCGGCTGGTGATATGGCCATGCAGAAGGTTGCGCGTTTTTCGACGCTGCTGGCGAGGGCGGAGAAATTCCAGAAGCCCGGATTCCCGCTGAACGGCGCCGATGTGATGGCCGCAGGTGTCCAGGCCGGTCCGAGAGTCGGCGAGGTGCTGAAAAGCCTCGAGGAAAAGTGGATCGACGTCAATTTCTCGCTCGACCGGGCAGCGCTGACCGCCCGGCTGAAAGATTTGCTCGAGAGTTGAGGCCGCACTGTCAGCGGCATTTCGGCCTAAGCCGCATTTGCCTCGTCGCGAATGCGGGCCTTGATGTTTTCGATCATGTTTTCGCGGATGACGGTTTCGCCATGGGCCGAGCGCATATGTTCGACGGTTCGGCGCACGACTTCCGCATCGTCGTCTGCGCGGGTGTGCCAGGCGCAGCCGGGCACGAGCGTTCCACATTCAAACAGTCTCATGGTCTTGCCTCCCTGTTCAAGCGGGGGACAGCATTGATGTGAATGCTGTCCCTCCGACAAGAAACGAAAGTTTGCCGCTTATGTTCCAGAGCGGCGTCCTTCAACCCTATTCGGGCATCGCCCAGCACTGGAAAACAGAGGATGTGCCGGCTGCCGGGATTTTTGTACGAGGCATTTCGTCATTGTCGGCGCGCTTCACCGTCTTGCCGGCCAGCGTGCGTTTTACCTGTTCGACATAAAAGGAATGCGGCAGTTCGCGATCGCCCGTAGCACGCATTTCCGTGGCCAGGCGGTCAATCAATTCCGGTGTATCGATGGATTGCTGCGCTCCCTCGGCGGAAGCAGAAATAGGCATGCTGTTCGAAGTAATCATGACGATAGCTCCTCCAGTACGTCTGCGGGAGGAGACTACCACTGCCTTGATTTTTCCATAAGTCCTAATTTGCGCTATTTGCGACAAATTGGCTGATGAGCGTCAAATTTGCGTGAGGTTTTTAAGGCCAGCGCACCACCGGCGGCAGCGACGACAGGATCGATTCGACATTGCCGCCCGTCTTCAGGCCGAAGATGGTGCCGCGATCGTATAGCAGGTTGAATTCCACATAGCGGCCGCGGCGGATAAGCTGCTCGTCGCGGTCCTCTTCCGTCCAGTTCTGATTGAAATTGGCGCGGACGATTTTCGGATAGACGAGATTGAAGGCTCGGCCGACATCCTGCACGAAGGTGAAATTGGCGTCCCAGCCGCCTTTCTCCTCGTCAGGGTGCAGCCAGTCGAAAAAGATGCCGCCGGTGCCGCGCGGCTCATCGCGGTGCTTCAGGAAAAAGTATTCGTCGCACCACGCCTTGTATCGCGGATAGTCAGCGACGGGGTGGCGGTTGCAGGTGATTTCGAAGGCGCGGTGGAACAGCTGGGTATCCGGGTCCTGCTGCGTCCGCCTGCGGCCCAGCACCGGCGTCAGATCCGCGCCGCCGCCGAACCAGTGGCTGGTGGTGACGACCATGCGGGTGTTCATATGCACGGCGGGCACATTGGGATTGACGGGATGGGCGATGAGCGAAAGGCCCGACGCCCAGAAACGTGGATCTTCTTCAGCACCCGGTATCTGCTTGCGAAATTCCGGCGAGAACTCTCCATAGACGGTGGAGGTGTGCACACCGACCTTCTCGAAGACGCGGCCTTCCATCATCGACATCTTGCCGCCGCCGCCCTCGCCATTGTCGCGCAGCCAGTCCTTCTGGGTGAAGCGGCCGGGCTCCTGATCTGACAGCGGGCCGGTGAGCTCGTTTTCGAGGGTTTCGAAAGAGGCGACGATGGTGTCGCGCAGATGCTGGAACCAGGCTTGGGCAGTGGCCTTCTTGTCTTCGATGTCCTCGGGCAAGCCCTTCGGCAAGATTGGCCGTTCCATATCTTCTCTCTCCTGCGGTGAAGTCTGTTCCCTGCCGCGTCTAGCAGGTGTTTGCGCCGCACACAAATTCGACTCGCCAAGGCGGCGCGCCGACACTATCTTTATAGGCATAGGTGCCAGAGGTGAATGTCATGACGAAATTTGCCGGACCGCCGCCGCTTGACGGGCTGAAGCGCAGGATCGCCAATCACCGCAGGGAACGCGAAAGCGCCGGCGGCGAACAAAAGCGTGACGGCATGTTCGTGCGCCAGACCTTCTGTCTCGGACGTGAAGAAGCCCGCGCCAAGGCGCGCGAATGGTTCGACAGCTTTCCCAAGGCCGCCTATTGGACGGAAGTGGAAAGCTGGCGGCAGCTCGAAGGCGACCGTATCGAATTCACCATGCGGCGGCTGCCTTCGGCCGATTGAAATAGAATCAGGCGCGCGGTTCGGCGTAACGCAGGCGGCTTTCGATCAGCACGCCGCTTTCATCCAGAATGGGATGCGCCACCGTCACGATATGGGCGTTGATGCGCTTCAGGTCGCGCAGCATGTCGAGATGCAGCGAACTGGTCTGCATGCTTTCCGCCAGCCCGTCACGCAGCCGCTCCAGATGGCGGTTGGAGGACTGTTTTTCGAGGCGGCGTATATCCACCTTACTTTCCATCAGCCGGCGGGCAAGCTCGAAATCGCCGGTCACCAGAATGCTCTGGGCGGCGCGCAGGTTCTCGATGGTCATGTCGAACAGGGTCTTCAGCTCCTCATAACCGTCATCGGAAAATTTGAAGCTGTTCAGCACCTTCTTGCGAATCTGCTCGCAGATACCCTTTTCGATGATATCGCCGATATGTTCGAGATTGATCGCATAGTCGATGATGGCGATCGAACGGCGCGCTTCTTCGTCGCTTAGCCCCTTGCGGCCGAGCTGGGAAAGATAGACCTTCACCTCCTGCTGATTGCGGTCGACCTTCTTTTCCAGCAGGGACACTTCCTGAAGCGGCGCCAGATCATTGTGTTTGAAGGCGTTTTCGGCGCGGATCAGCATCCGTTCGATGCTGTCGCCGACGCTCAGGACCTCGCGGGTCGCGTTGGCAAGCGCCACGACCGGCATGTCCAGCGCCTGCTGGTCGAGGAAATTCGGGCCGTCTTCGGCTTTGGCATCGCCCGGCACCAGCTTCGCCATCAAATCGGATATCAGGCCGGAGAAGGGCCAGGCGAGTGTCGCCAGAATAACATTGAAGATGAGATGCGCATCGACCGGCAGTTTGGCGGGCGAAAGCGGCAATTGCTGCAGATACACGGCACCATAGGAGGCGAGCGGCATGGCAATCAGGCAGCCGATGGTGCGCACGACAAGATTGCCGATGGTGATGCGCCGTGCCGAGGCGGGGCCGGAGAGCGTGGCGATGACGGGCGGAATGGCGCCGCCGAGATTGGCACCGAGAATGAGAACGATGATAAGTCCGGTGGACAAGGTGCCGGTGGCGGCGAGCGACAGGATGAGCACGACGACGGTGAGGCTGGACGATGAGACGAAAGCGAGCACGGCGGAAAAGATCAGTGCGACGGGCCATGCGCCGTCCAGCAGGCCAATGAAGACGCCCAGCGCCGGTGAGGCGCGCATCGGTTCGGTCGCGCCGCTCAAGAGATGCAGCGACAGAAGCATGAGGCCGATGCCGATCAGCGCCGTTCCGCTCCCCTGCCGGGCGTTGGAACTGCCTTTTTTAAGTATGATGCCCGCAAGGATCAGCAACGGTGACAACCATTCCACACCTGCGGCCACGATCCATGCGGTGACAGCCGTGCCGACATTGGCGCCGAGCAGCACCACCTGCGCCATGCGCGGCTTGATGAGGTCCCGTTCGGCGAAGGAGGCGACAGTAAGAGCCGTCGCCGTCGAACTTTGCAGGGCGACGGTGGCGAAGAAGCCGGAAAAGAAGGAGCGCGGTCCGTTCTGTGTGCCGGTGGCGAGCACGCTTCGGAGTTTCATGCCGAAGGCGCGGGTAACACCATCCTTCACCTGGGCAAGGCCAAAGAGCAGCAGCGCGACGGCGCCGAGAAGGTTGACGATGACAATGGTGGATTGCATGCGACGTCTCCTCACGCCCGCCGGCGCATGGTCCCGGCGAGAGCGATTTTTATTGTCCGGCTAATCAGTATAAGAGCGTGAACGCCTTCGGTACAGGCCGGGTTGCGACAGTTTCGCGGTAAAAACGGTCAATTTTCATGTTTGCCTGAAAAATTGGCTGCAAAGATGGCAGGTTAAGACCATGCCGTCTGGCGCAAGGCCTCGCCGGTGACCATCGCTGCCGACATTGCGACGTTGATCGAGCGCTGTCCGGCCACCATCGGGATGATGATTCGCTCATCCGCCTTGTCATGTACATGGTCCGGAACGCCGGCACTTTCCCTGCCAAAGAGCAGGATATCATCGGCGCGATAGGTGATGTTCGTATAGGGCAGGGCGGCCTTGGTGGAGGCGAGAACGAGGCGGCGGCCGGTGGTTGCCCGCCATTCCTCGAAACGGTCCCAGCTGACATGGCGCGTCAGCGCCGCCGCCGCGATATAATCCATGCCCGCCCGTTTGAGATTGCGGTCGGAAATATCGAAGCCGGCCGGCTCGATGATGTCGACACCAAGGCCGAGACAGGCGGCCAGCCGCAGGATGGTTCCCGTATTGCCGGGAATATCGGGCTGGTAGAGGGCGATCCGGATGTTGGACCCTGTTTCAGGCAAAATATCGGGCATGGTCTTCTCTTCGCATTCGGCAATGCCGGACCGATTATCACGGGTGAATGACCTGTGACAGATGCGGCTGGGAAAAGTCCTTTTTTAAGACAGTCCTCCGCCGGATATTCATTCGCATGACACATAGGCAGGGTACCCAATAACCAACCTATCGTCAGATAAATCCAAAGGTCTGGAAGCGCCGACGGGGCGGTTTCGGGCGGGATTTCTGTGCGGAGCAAAACAGGAAGCAAGCGATGTCCGAACGGGTGAATTTCGTCCATCTGACCGATCTGCATATCGGCAATCCGCAGGTGCAGGATGATGATCTTTATTCCGAGACCTCGGCCACGCTGTCCGAAACGCTGGCGCAGATCAAAGCGCTGGTGCCGCCGCCCGAATTCATCGTCGTCAGCGGTGATCTGACCAACCGTGGCGATGCCGGCAGCTATGAAGAACTCAAGCGGCTGATGGCCGAGGCCGAACTGGATGTGCCGGTGCTCTTCGCGCTCGGCAATCATGACCGCCGCGACGGGTTTTACCCGGTGATGCTCGGCCGCCATGAGGATCTGGACGAGCCCTATGACCATGCGGAAGTCGTTGCCGGCGTCCATGTCATCGTCATGGATACCAGCGTTCCGGGTAAGGTCGGCGGCGCTTTCGAACCCGGCCAGATCGAATGGCTCGAGGATGAACTCGAAAACCATCCTGATCTGCCGAAGCTTCTGGTGATGCACCATGCGCCGGCGCTCGATTTCGACCGTCCCGAGGCGGAGTGGGAATCCCTGTCCTTTGACGATACCGAAGCGCTGGACGAGGTGCTGTTCGAACATGATGTCATCGGCATTCTGGCGGGTCATATTCATTATGACCGCATGTCGCACTGGCAGGGCATTCCCGTGGTGGTCGGCATCGGCCAGCATTTTGCCACCGATCCGCTGTGGCTGCATGAGGGTGTGCGCATGTTGTCCGGTGCGTCTTTTGCTATCGGTACGATAAGGGATACGGGGCTAACCGTTACCTTCGCGCCGCAGCCCAGCGACCGCCGGGAATTGAAGCGCCACACGCAGGCCGGAATGGCCGAGTTGATCGCGGACTATGAAAGCGGGCAGGCGCAGGACGCAGCCGAATAAGGCTGTGCATCACGACCAGCTGCGGGCGGAAACCTTTGCGGGTAAATCCGCCCATTCTGTGCTACTCACCACAATCTTGAGTTTTCTCGCGCATCCCGTGTCTTTCCGACTGGTCAAGGTTTGATTTTTGCGCTACAAGGCCACATCTTCAACACCAGCTCAGGGAGGTTCTCATGGATAATGACATTCGCTTTCGCCTCCCGGCCCCAGTAGTGCCGCTGCTGGCCTAGGTGTTACTCCGCGGTTCGACCGCGTTTCCCATAGTTCGATTCGTCATGTGGCTGTTGCGGCCATGTTCAAAGACTTTTCCGTTCCGTCGTGAGCCATATTTGTGTCCGCTCACCATGTCACGATGGAGCGATTGATTGCCGGAGCTTGGCCTATGTTTGGCTGGTTTGAAAAACGCCTCGATCCTTTTCCCTCTTCGACGCCTTCCGTGCCACCGAAGACGCTTTTGCCGTTCCTTTGGCATTATGTGAAGCCCGCCTGGCCGTGGCTGCTGCTGCTTGGCCTGATGTCCATGGGCATCGCCATTGCGGAAGCCATGCTCTACAAATTCCTCGGCAATATCGTCGACTGGCTTTCCACGGCCAATCGCGAGACGTTTTTTGCCGATGAGGGCTGGCATCTGATCGTCATGGCGGGGCTGGTGCTGTTCCTGCTGCCGTTGATGGGTGCGATCCACACCATGACGATGCACCAGACGCTTGCCGGCAATTTCGGCATGATCGCGCGCTGGAAAATGCACCGCTTCCTGCTGCGCCATTCCATGAACTTCTTCGCCAACGAGTTTGCCGGCCGGGTTTCCACCAAGGTGATGCAGACGGCGCTGGCGATCCGCGAAGTGGCGCTGAAGGTGATCGACGTATTCGTCTATGCGATCAGCTTTGTCGTTTCGATGCTATTCATGGTCGCGGCGGCGGACTGGCGGCTGGTCATTCCGCTGCTCATCTGGCTCGGTATCTATATGGCGATCCTTGCCTATTTCGTGCCGAAACTCGGCCGGCTGGCGCAGGAGCAGGCCGATGCGCGCTCGATGATGACGGGCCGGATCGTCGACAGCTACACCAACATCTCGACGATCAAGCTGTTTTCCCATGCGGGTCGTGAGGAAAGATATGCGCGCGAGGGCATGAATGTGTTCCTCGGAACCGTTCACCGCCAGATGCGCAAGATTTCGGGCTTCAACATCTTGATAGACCTCAATAATGCCGTGGTGCTGTTTTCCACGGCGGCACTCGGTCTTTATTTCTGGATGCAGGGTTCGGTCACGGCCGGTTCGGTCGCCATCGCCATCAGCCTTGCCATGCGCGTCAACGGCATGTCGCAGTGGATCATGTGGGAAGTCACGTCGCTGTTCGAAAATATCGGCACGGTCTATGACGGTATGTCGATGATGACGAAGCCGCACGATATCGTCGACGTTCCGAAGGCGCCTGAGCTTGCAGCACCGCAGGGCGCCATCCGCTATGACAACGTCCGCTTCCACTATGGCAAGAACAAGGGCGTGATCGACGGGCTGACGCTCGACATCAAGCCGGGCGAGAAGGTCGGCCTTGTTGGCCGTTCCGGTGCGGGCAAGACGACGCTGATGAACCTGTTGCTGCGCTTCTATGATCTGGAAGGTGGCAGGATCACCATCGACGGGCAGGACATTTCCAAGGTGTCGCAGGACAGCCTGCGCGAACTGATCGGCGTCGTGACGCAGGATACCTCGCTTCTGCACCGTTCGATCCGCGACAACATCGCCTATGGCCACCCCGAGGCCACGGACGAGCAGGTGATCGCAGCGGCGAAGCGGGCAAACGCCTGGGACTTCATCGAAACGCTTGTCGACATGCATGGTCGCCAGGGTCTCGATGCCCAGGTGGGCGAACGTGGCGTGAAACTCTCCGGCGGCCAGCGCCAGCGTATTGCGATTGCCCGTGTCTTCCTCAAGAACGCGCCGATCCTGGTGCTGGACGAGGCGACCTCGGCGCTCGATAGCGAAGTCGAGGCGGCGATCCAGGAGAACCTGTTCTCGCTGATGGAAGGCAAGACGGTGATCGCCATCGCCCACCGCCTTTCGACACTAACCGAAATGGACCGGCTCATCATTCTCGACAAGGGCCGGATCGTGGAAGCGGGCAGCCACGCGGAACTGGTGGCAATGGGCGGCATTTATGCCGACCTGTGGCGGCGCCAGTCCGGTGGCTTCATCGCCGACCACGAGGCGGAAGTGGCTGCGGAATAAGGAAAGCGAGAGGGCGGGAGTGATCCCGCCCTTTTGTCAAAGGTCTCGGGCCTCTCCGCCGTGAGAAACCAGTCCTTGCGATCAAGGACTGATTGGTTGGATTTCGAAACCGGGGTGACGGAGTGCGAATGAGACAAACATCACAGCAAGGATCCATACCTCCCGATTACACGACCGAGTGGCGTGGAGCGTTCGGGAATGCCGAGGTCAACGCCCTTCATGCCGAGTGCTTCGAGCATCGAATCCTGGTTGATGACTGGTGGTCCCAGGTTAATCGCTTCAGTCTCGGCTGGGTGTGTAGTCGTCGTCTGGAGAAGCTGGTCGGGTTCGTTAACATCGCGTGGGATGGCGGTGTCCACGCATTTGTTCTGGATACGATGGTGTCGCCTGATCTCCAACGCCAGGGCATTGCAAAGGCCCTGATAGGGGAGGCGGTTAAACGGGCGAAAGACACCGGCTGCGAGTGGCTCCACGTCGATTTTGACCCGCACCTGCGGCGATTTTATTTCGAGGCTTGCGGATTCCGCCCCACCGACGCCGGGCTCATCGCTTTGACGTAGCAACATCCCGAACGTTACCGAAATATAATCTATCCCCGAAGCCGCTGCGGCTGTTCCCGAGGCGGGAATCCGCCTATATCCGGATCATGGTCATTACCCGCATCTTCGAGTATTTCGAGAACTGGATAAAGCCCTTCGCCCGCAAGGACGATTTGCGGCCGCCTGAAAGCACATTCGCTTTCATCTGGTTTTATATCTCGCAGGCCAAGGCGCCGTTTTTCGCGATGCTGGTGCTCGGCGGGCTGACGGCGGCCATCGAGGCGGCGCTGTTCTGGTTCGTCGGACGGCTGGTGGACATTCTCTCGACGGTGAAACCGGAAGAGGGCTGGGCGGGGCTGCTTGCGGCCCATGGCGGCGAACTCGTCGGCATGCTGGTGCTGATCGGCATTGTGCGTTTTATCGTCACCATGGTGACCGCGCTGGTGGATCAGCAGATCATTACGCCGGGTTTTTACAATCTGGTGCGCTGGCAATCCTATATGCATGTGGCGCGGCAATCGCTGACCTTCTTCCAGAATGATTTTTCTGGCCGCATCGTTACCAAGGTCTGGTCCGGCGGGCAGGCGGCGGGCGATCTTGTCACCTCGCTGATGGAAAGTGTCTGGTTCGTCGGTATCTACTCGGTTTCCATGCTGTTCCTGATCGGCGGGCTGGACTGGCGGCTTGCGGTTCTCGTCGTCGTCTGGGTGGCGATCTTCTCGCTGCTGGCGCGGTATTTCGTGCCGCGCATCCGTTACCATTCAAAGGAGACGGCGGAGGCCGCCTCGATGCTCTCCGGCCGCATGGTGGATGCCTATAGCAATATCCAGACGCTGCGGCTGTTTGGGCGAGACGATGCCAATGATCGTTACATGCGTCAGGGCTTCGATATTTTTCAGACCGCGACGATGACGTTTACGCGGTTCATCACCGGCGTGCGCGCCTCCATGGCGCTGCTATCCGGCGTGATGATCACTTCCATGGCGGCGCTCTGCATCGATCTGTGGCTATCAGGCAAGATCAGTTCCGGTGCGGTGGCTTTCACGCTGGCGCTGGTGCTGCGCCTCAACTTCCTGCTCGGGCGGTTGATGACGCAGTTCAACGGTATCATGCGCAATTTCGGCACGGTGCAGAATGCCGCCGAATTGATCTCGCAGCCGATCGGTCTCGTTGATACGCCCGACGCGGCGGTGCTTGAGGTCAAGAAGCCGAGCATCCGTTTTGAGAATGTCAGCTTCCATTATGGGCGGGCGAACGGCGTTATCGACAATCTCAACCTCGAAATCAGGGCGGGCGAGAAGGTCGGCATCGTCGGGCGTTCCGGCGCCGGCAAATCCACGCTCGTCAACCTGCTTTTGCGGTTTTACGATGTCGAGAAGGGCCGCATCCTGATCGATGGGCAGGATATCGCCAAAGTCACGCAGGAATCGCTGCGCGCCCATATCGGCATGGTCACGCAGGATACCTCGCTGCTGCACCGTTCCATTCGAGACAACATCATGTTCGGCCGCACGGATGCCACCGAAGCGCAATTGCAGGAGGCGACGCGCCGCGCCAAGGCGGATGATTTCATCACAAGGCTGGAGGACCAGCGCGGCCGCACGGGTTTTGACGCGCATGTGGGCGAACGCGGTGTTAAACTTTCCGGCGGCCAGCGCCAGCGCATCGCAATCGCCCGCGTGATGCTGAAGGACGCGCCGATCCTCGTGCTCGATGAGGCGACCTCGGCGCTCGATTCGGAGGTGGAGGCGGCGATCCAGAGCAATCTGGATGAACTGATGCAGGGCAAGACGGTGCTGGCCATCGCCCACCGCCTGTCGACCATCGCCGCTCTCGACCGGCTGATCGTGATGGATCAGGGCCGTATCGTCGAACAGGGCAGCCATTCCGAGCTGGTCTTGCGGGGCGGGCTTTATTCGGAGTTGTGGGCGCGGCAATCGGGCGGCTTCCTCGCCGCGGACGAGGCGGCGCAATAAGGCCTTCGATTATTTCCCGATCAAGAAATCCGCCATCAGCCCATAATGATTGGAGCCGAGGCTGTCCGGCAGGCGTGTGGTTTTCATCAGCGTCGCCGGTTCACGGGCGAAGATGTGGTCGATGGCGATGCCGAAGCGGCCGGCCTCCGTGGGCCATGTGGCGGGTTCCCAGCGTGGTTTCTTCAGGTCGTTGGCGGCGAGAAAGGCGCGCATGTCGGGGGCGATGCTGGCCGAATTGATGTCTCCGGCCAGAATGAGCGGCCCGGTGACGCGAAAGAGGATTTCGCTGACCTCATCCAGCTCGTCCCGGTGATAATCGTCGAAATAGGGCTTGGTGATATGGCCGGCGGCCAGTGTCAGCGTCGTTCCGTCGAGATCGATCTTGGCGAGAGCAAACCGGTCCCGGCGCAGATCGCTGAGGCTGTAGAACTGGCCTTCCAGCAATGGCCGTTTCGAAAGCATCAGCAGGTCACATCCCGGCGTTCCGGTAAAACAGCCGAGCCTGTAGGGATAGGTCTCCTGCAGACGCGGCAGAACCGATTGCAGCGCCGCCGCCTCGAAGAGATAGACCGCATCCGCGCCCGATTCGAGAATCTTATCGGCAATCGCATCCGCATTGGCGGCATTGTCCGTCAGCACGTTGAAGGACAATAGCCGGAAGGCTCTGGCGTCCGGCGCGGCGGTTGCGGATGTGGAAAATTCCAGAAGCATGGTGACGGCATGGATGGCGAGCGCAAGCGACCAGACCAGGAGGAGGGCCGAAACCGTATCACGTGTCAGCCAGAATATGAGGCATGACAGCAGGATGCAGACAAGGGCGATATGCAGCTGGAAGCTGGTGACGAAGGCGAGAAGCCAGAAATCGGTGACATAACGCAGGCTGGCGATGAAAAGAACGGCAGCCACCGCCGTGGAGACCATGCAAGAGAGCTTCGCCGTCATCCGAATCCCTGCTTTCCGAGCTCTCCCTTGATGTCTCCTAACATGGCGCATGAGGGCGCACAATGTTGCCCGCCTGCCAAGGGTGGCGAAAAAATGAGAAGCAAATCGGGCCCTTCCGTCAGAATTACGGCAGCTTTGTGTGCTTTGCTCTTGCCAAGTCAGTCAATATTTTGCGATCAAACAGATGACGCGGTTTCTGAAATGCCGCGAGAATGACCAAGGCGATGGGACGGAGTTTGTCTTGGATCAAATCATAGCGGGAGGACTCATGCGATTTACGGCAAAAACAGCGCAGAGGATGGTGTAGCGGTGAGCGAGCACGTAACCAATCACGACGCTTCGGGTGAACCGACCCGTCGCGATTTTCTTTATCTAGTGACGGGAATGGCGGGCGCCGTCGGTGCCGCCGCAGTTGCATGGCCTTTTATTGACCAGATGCGTCCCGATGCATCGACGCTGGCGCTCGCCTCCATCGAGGTGGATGTGGCGGCCGTCGAGCCGGGCATGTCGCTCACCGTCAAGTGGCGCGGCAAGCCGATTTTCATCCGCAACCGCACGGAAAAGGAAATCGAGGAAGCCAAGGCAGTTGCTCTCGGCGATCTGAAGGATCCCGTGGCGCGCAACGCCAACATCGCCGCCGACGCGCAGGCAACGGACATTGACCGCTCCGCCGGTCAGGGCAAGGAAAACTGGATCGTCATGGTCGGTTCCTGCACCCATCTCGGTTGCATTCCGCTCGGCCAGGCCGGCGATTTCGGCGGCTGGTTCTGTCCCTGCCATGGCTCGCACTACGATACGGCGGGCCGCATACGTAAGGGTCCGGCGCCGCAGAACCTCGCCATCCCGACATTTGCATTCACATCCGATACCGTGATCAAGATCGGATAAGGGGACAGATATTCATGAGTGGCCATTCCAGTTATCAGCCGTCCACCGGCATCGAGAGGTGGATCGATTCGCGGCTTCCCTTGCCGCGCATGATCTATGACAGCTTCGTTGCCTATCCTGTCCCGCGTAACCTGAACTACGCCTACACCTTCGGTGCGATGCTTGCCGTCATGCTGATCGTGCAAATCCTCACCGGTGTTGTGCTGGCCATGCATTATGCGGCCGAAACGACGGTGGCTTTCAATTCCGTCGAAAAGATCATGCGCGACGTCAACCACGGCTGGCTGCTGCGCTACATGCATGCCAACGGTGCGTCGTTCTTCTTCATCGCGGTTTATCTGCACATCGCCCGTGGCCTTTATTACGGCTCCTATAAGGCACCGCGAGAAATCCTCTGGATTCTCGGCTGCGTGATCTTCCTGCTGATGATGGCAACGGGCTTCATGGGTTACGTTCTGCCCTGGGGCCAGATGTCCTTCTGGGGCGCAACCGTCATCACCGGCTTCTTCACGGCGTTCCCCGCCGTTGGTGAATGGATCCAGCAGTTCCTGCTCGGCGGCTTCGCCGTGGATCAGCCGACGCTGAACCGCTTCTTTGCGCTTCACTATCTTCTGCCCTTCATGATCGCGGGTGTCGTCATCCTGCACATCTGGGCGCTGCATGTGACCGGCCAGACCAACCCGACCGGCGTTGAAGTGAAGAGCAAGACTGACACCGTGCCCTTCACGCCCTATGCGACGCTGAAGGATGCGCTTGGCGTTTCGATCTTCCTGATCGGTTATGCCTGGTTCGTCTTCTATATGCCGAACTTCCTCGGCCACCCCGACAACTACATCATGGCCGATCCGCTGAAGACCCCGGCGCATATCGTTCCGGAATGGTACTTCCTGCCGTTCTACGCCATGCTGCGTGCCATCACCTTCAACATCTGGATCATCGATTCCAAGCTCGGTGGCGTTCTCGTGATGTTCGGCGCGATCGTCGTGTTGTTCTTCCTGCCCTGGCTCGATACGTCGAAGGTTCGTTCCGCCGTCTATCGTCCCTGGTACAAGATGTTCTTCTGGCTGTTCGTGGTGAATGCCATCATGCTCGGCTGGCTGGGTTCGCGCCCGGCGGAAGGAACCGGCCTTCTCGGCCTGCTTACCGGCGATCTGAAAGGCAATTATGTCGGCTATTCTCAGCTCGGCACGCTTTATTACTTCGGTTTCTTCCTCGTCATCATGCCGATCCTCGGTCTGGTCGAAACGCCCCGGCGTATTCCGAATTCGATTACCGAGGCCGTTCTCGAAAAGAACGCCGCCAAGACGGGTGCCGCATCTGCTGCGGCCCAAGTGTAAGCGCGAAGGAAGGATGACGACAATGAAGAAGCTTGTAACGAGCATCGCGCTTTTCGCCGCCATCGGCTGTTCCTTCACCGTCGCCTCGGCGGCGGAGGAAAGCCACGATCTCTCCACCAAGACGGAACATGCGATTGCCGGCGGTCACTTCCCGGTCATCAAGCCTGAAGAGCAGAGCTGGTCTTTCGCAGGACCCTTCGGCAAATATGACAAGGGCCAGCTGCAGCGCGGCCTGAAGGTCTACAAGGAAGTCTGCTCCGCCTGCCATTCGATGAGCCTTGTCTCCTTCCGCACGCTGGAGGATCTCGGTTATTCGGAAGAGCAGGTGAAGGCTTTCGCCGCCGAATATGAAGTGCAGGACGGCCCGAATGCCGAAGGCGAAATGTACAATCGCAAGGCCGTGCCTTCCGATCATTTCCCTTCGCCGTTCCCCAACCATGAGGCGGCTGCCGCTGCCAATGGTGGCGCAGCACCGCCCGACATGTCGCTGCTCGCCAAGGCACGCGGTGTGGAGCGCGGTTTCCCGCAATTCATCGTTGACATGATCCCGATCGTTGGCGGTTACCAGGAAGGCGGCCCGGACTATATCCATGCGCTGCTGACCGGATATCAGGACGCGCCGGCTGGTGTTGAAGTGGCGGAAGGCACGCATTTCAACCCGTATTTCGTCAGCGCCGTGGCGCTGAAGATGGCGCCGCCGATCAGCTCCGACCAGGTGACCTACGACGATGGCGCGCCGCAGACCGTGGACCAATATTCCAAGGACGTGGCTGCCTTCCTGATGTGGGCTGCGGAACCGCATCTGGAACAGCGCAAGCGTACCGGCTTCATGGTCATGGTGTTCCTGTTCATCTTCACGGCTCTGATCTATCTCACCAAGAAATCGGTCTACGCCAACAAGGAACATTGATCGGCATCCTGTTGCCGGCAGTCATTGGCCCCCACGGTCTCCGTGGGGGCTTTTTCATGTATTGAGGGGCAAATTGGGCGGCAGCAGCAATCCGCGGCGTTGTCGTCCCGTGGCCGCTGCCAGCGGTTTGCCGCAGGATAGGAGAGGCACGGGCAGGGTGGCGGTCCTTTTTTGTTGGTCAGCCGCCGTCAAATTGATAGGGTGGCCCGAACCATCTCATCCATTTCCCTTGTCTTAACTGGAAATACCATGACCGTTATCGCTTCGGAGCTTTCCGCTGCCATCCGTTCCATTCCCGACTATCCGAAGCCGGGCATCATATTCCGGGACATCACGACGCTGCTCGGCAATCCACGCGCTTTCCGCCGTGCTGTTGATGAACTCGTGCAGCCCTATGCGGGAACGAAGATCGACAAGATCGCCGGCATGGAAGCGCGCGGCTTCATCCTCGGCGGCGCAGTGGCGCATCAGCTATCGGCCGGTTTCGTGCCGATCCGCAAGAAGGGCAAGCTGCCGCACACCACCGTGCGTGTGGCCTACAGCCTGGAATATGGCGTCGATGAAATGGAAATGCATGTGGATGCCGTGCAGCCGGGTGAAAAGGTCATTCTGGTCGACGACCTGATCGCCACCGGTGGCACCGCCGAAGGCGCGGTCAAGCTGTTGCGGCAGATGGGTGCGGAGATCGTTTCCGCCTGCTTCGTTATCGACCTGCCCGATCTCGGCGGTCGCAAGAAACTCGAAGACCTCGGTGTCGAGGTGCGGACGCTGGTGGAATTCTCCGGCCATTGAGGCGGTAGCCGGGGCAAATCGTGATGGTATGCCCCGGGCTCGCTTTATTCGAATTCCAGAACCCCGCTCTGGAAGGTCAGCACCGTTTCCCCTGACTGGTTGACGCCTTCGTTGAACGTGGTGTTCAGCCAGACGCCGGGTCTCGATTCCAGCGGCCGGGTATCGAGCAGGGTCACGAAATAGGTTACGTCATCCCCGGCAAAAACCGGCTTTTTCCATTTGAGCTCGCGGAAGCCCGGGGATGGGCCGAGTTTCGGCGGTTCGAGGCCCTGTAGCTTCAACCTCTTCACTTCCTTTGCCCAATGGGACAGGAAGGATTTCATCCAGCCCGCGCCCGTATGCCAGCCGGAAGCGCAAAGCGCGCCGAAAACACTGTTCTTGGCTGCCTCGGCGTCGAGATGAAAGGGTTGCGGATCGAAATCGCGGGCAAAGCGAATAATGTCCTCGGCGGAAAAATGCAGCGTATCGAGAGTGACGCGTTCGCCGATCGGGGAGAGTTCTGCCAGTCTCATGCCGCAACGCCTCCATTCGCGCGCATCAGGAACATCACGGTGTTTTCGCCGTGCGACACCAGAACGCCACGCTGGTTATAAAGCTCGTGGCGGAATTTCACGAGGCCGATTCCCGGCCGGGAACCGGATTGCCGTTGTTCCAGCACGATGGATTTTCCCGAAAGCGTATCACCCGCCAGAACCGGCTTTTTCCAGTCGACATAATCGATGCCGGGGCTGCCCTGCGAGGTGGAGTTGGCGATATAGCTGTCCGCCATCATCCGCATCAGCAGGCTGCAGGTGTGCCAGCCGGACGCTGCCAGCCCGCCGAGAATGCTCCGGCGGCCGGCCTCTTCGGAAAGATGCATGGGCTGGGGGTCGAACTCGCTGGCGAAGGCGATAATCTGTTCCGCCGAGACCGATTGTGGGCCAAGGGGAAATTCCCGCCCAACGGAAAAATCCTCATAGGTATACGTCGCGACCGGCGCCATGGTTTCCTCCCTTCGCACAGTCAGTGTCGGCGCATCTAAGAGGATTTTTCCTTTTACGTAAAGGTCAAATTGAGGGTGCGGCTATATTGCATTGGCAGGGAGTTTTGAGCGGCGGGTGCGCTTTTCGCCTTCTCCCCGAGGGGAGAAGGTCGCGACAGCGGGGCGAGGGTGGAGATGTTCGGAGAGCTTGCCCCCGATCCGACCCTTCAGGCCACCTTCTCCCCGGCGGGGAGAAGAAACAAGCGGCTATGTCTGCGCCCTCAGCGCTTCGAAAGAAACTACCCGGCTGCCCGCGGCCTTCAAACGAGATCAGGTGTTAAAGCGGAAGTGGATGACGTCGCCGTCCTGAACCACATATTCCTTGCCTTCATCACGGGCCTTGCCGGCTTCCTTGGCGCCCACTTCACCCTTGAAGGCAACGTAGTCGTTATAGGCGATGGTGTTGGCGCGGATGAAGCCGCGTTCGAAATCCGAATGGATGACGCCGGCGGCCTGCGGGGCCTTGGTGCCGCGCTCGATGGTCCAGGCGCGGCATTCCTTCGGGCCGACGGTGAAATAGGTGATGAGATCGAGCAGCTTATAGCCGGCGCGGATCAGGCGGTCGAGGCCTGCTTCTTCGAGGCCGAGGGCGGAAAGGAATTCCTTCGCCTCTTCATCGGGAAGCTGTGCCACTTCGGATTCGATCGCCGCTGAGATGACGACGGATTCTGCGCCCTGGGCCTTGGCCATTTCGGCAACCGCTTTGGTGTGCTCGTTGCCGTCGACGGCGTCGCCTTCGGCGACATTGCAGACGTAGAGAACCGGATGCGCGGTCAGGAGGTTGAGACCCTGAAGGATGCGCAGCTCCTCGGCATCGAGCGTGGAGAGCAGGGTGCGAACCGGCTTGCCTTCATTAAGAAGCTTCAGCGAGGCTTCCATCAACGGCAGCTGCGCCAGCGATTCCTTGTCCTTGCCGGTGGCGCGCTTGCGGGTCTGTTCCGTGCGGCGCTCAAGGCTTTCGAGGTCGGAGAGCATCAGCTCGGTCTCGATGGTTTCGGCGTCGGCCACCGGGTTGATGCGGCCTTCGACGTGGGTGATGTCGTCATCCTCGAAGCAGCGCAGAACGTGCACCACGGCGTCGACTTCGCGGATATTGGCGAGGAACTGGTTGCCGAGGCCTTCGCCCTTCGATGCGCCGCGCACCAGGCCGGCGATGTCGACGAAGGAGATGCGGGTGGGGATGATTTCCTTCGAGCCGGCAATGTCGGCGAGGGTTTTCATGCGTGCATCCGGAACCGCCACTTCACCGGTATTCGGCTCGATGGTGCAGAAGGGATAGTTGGCGGCCTGTGCGGCGGCCGTTTTCGTCAGCGCGTTAAAGAGGGTGGACTTGCCGACATTTGGCAATCCAACGATACCGCATTTGAAGCCCATGGCTTGAAACCTGTCCGTTTGAAAGAATTCGTTGAGGAGCCTTTTGCGGAAAGGGCAGGGCAAGGTCAAGCCCGCGAGCCGATTTGGGCAGGCAAAGCCCGGCGAAAGCTGCGGAATTTAGGGCAGGGTTGCCGATAGCGCGGTTGCGGTGCAATATATGCGGGTCAAACGAGTGATCTTTCGTCATCCAGGGGCATTTCCCCATGAACGAGCATGATGAGCGGCGATGATGAGTGACGGCCCTGTCGATCTCAAGCCGAAACCGAAAGTCAAACCGAAGCTGGAGCGTCCGAAGCTCTACAAGGTCATTCTGCTGAATGACGACTATACGCCGCGTGAATTCGTGACCGTGGTGCTGAAAGCCGTCTTCCGCATGAGCGAGGAAACCGGCCACCGGGTAATGATGACGGCGCATCGCTTCGGCAGCGCCGTGGTCGTCGTCTGCGCGCGTGATATCGCCGAGACCAAGGCCAAGGAGGCGACCGATCTCGGCAAGGAGGCGGGGTTTCCGCTGATGTTCACGACCGAGCCGGAGGAGTGAGGGCTTTTATTGGGGGGGCAAGAGTTGCCGAGCCCGATACGTTGTCCGTTCACAATACGGAGTTCGATCCTCATTGCTGTGACAAGCACGGGAATGAGGGACGCGTTACGCCCTAGTCCTGCCGGATCTGAAAGCCGGTCTTGTTCTGCACAAAGCCGCAGCTTTCGTAGAAGGCGTGGACTTCCGGGCGTTCACGGCCGGTAAGCAGCATCACCTTGTAACAGTCCGCGGCAAAGGCGGTCTTGATGGCGTGGCGCACGACCGCGCGACCATATCCTCGACCGCGACGGGCCTCCAGTGTCACCACGTTTTCAACGAGTGCATAGGGGCGGGCGGTGCGGGTCAGGTTCGGAACAATCAGAAGCGTGGCGGTTGCGACGGCTTCCCCGTTGTCCGTGGCGAGAAGCACGGTCAGGCCGGGCTGGGTGAGCATGGCGGCGAAAGCCGTGCTTGCCTCTTGCATCGTCAAATGCGGGTCCGATGGATTGAGCGCCCGGTAAAGTGCGAGCAGAGCGGGCAGGTCGCCGGGGCCGGCCTCGCGCAGGGCAATGGTATCGGAAGACATATGTGGTCTAGTCCTTCTTGCTGAACATCCGCTTCAGCATCTCGGCCATGGGCCCGGTTTCCGGCAGTTTTTTCGGCTGGGCGCTGTTGCGCGCCTGATGGATGTGAGACTGCGCTGCCGGCTTGGCGGCCTTTACCGGTTTTTCCGTCTCCGGCTTGCTGCCTGTCGCGAGCGCCAGCTTGTTCATCAGTTGCGCATCCTCGGCCTTCACCAGCATGGCGGCATTGTCGGCAATGGCATCCAGCAGCGGATCGAGCCAGACGTGGTCGGCCTTGGCGAAATCGCCGAGCACATGGCCGTGCACCCGCTCCTTGTCGCCGGGATGGCCGATGCCGAGGCGCAGGCGGCGGTATTCCTTGCCGCAATGGGCGTCCAGCGATTTCAGGCCGTTATGGCCGCCATGACCGCCGCCCGTCTTGATGCGCGCGCGGCCGGCCGGCAAATCCAGTTCATCATGAATGGCGATGATATCCGCCGGCGCAAGCTTGAAGAAGCGCATCGCCTCGCCGACGGATTCGCCGGACAGGTTCATATAGGTGAGCGGCTTCATCAGCAGAACCTTTTCACCGCCGATCTCGCCTTCGGAAATCTCCGACTTGAACTTCTTCGACCAGGGCGCAAAGGAGGGAAGGCGCTGCAGCGCATCGACAGCCATGAAGCCGATATTGTGGCGGTTTCCCGCATATTGCGCGCCGGGATTACCAAGTCCTGCGATGATCTTCATGGGGCATGTCCGCATTTTGCCGGTTGATGCTGTTGTCACCACCCCGAAAAGCGCCTGCTGTCAATCTTTTTATGGATCTGCGGGACGTGGGCAGCCTCTCAGGGGCTGACGAGATTGTAGTGGTCGAATATCTTCTGTTGCGTTCCGTCAGCGATCAGCCTGTCCAGCCGGGCCTGCAATTTCGCGATGACTTCGTCGGGAACGCTTTTGTTGCAGGCAAGGCCAAGCTGTTGCCGGGTGAGCGTTATAACCTCCCTGAAGGTATTCTCCGGCAGGCCCTTGAAGGTGCTTTCGGACATGGGCATGAGGTCTATGCGGCCAAGTTGCAGCTTGTTGAGCGTGATCTCGAAGTCGGCGCCCACATCCACCTGCGGGAAACCGAGTTTTTGGAGCAGCGTTTCGGTATAGTCGCCCCGCTGGGTTCCCACCCGGTACTTTCTGGCCTCCTCAAGGCTGGAAGCCTCGATATTCGCCTCGCGGCGTGCCACGAGAATATTGCGGTCGATGTGGATAGGTGCAACCCATTTGAAGAGCTTTTCCCGCTCGGGCGTTCTCGCCGTGGCGAAGACGCAGTGCATGGCCTGTGTCGTGGCCAATGCGATGGCCCGCGCCCAGGGCATGACGGCAACTTCATAACTGGTGCCGGTGTCCTCGAGCACGATCTTGAGCTGGTCAAAATAGACACCACGCACGCTGCCGTCGCTGGCCTGCAGATTGTAAGGCGGATAGACCTCGGTCGTCAGGAAGAGCTTGGCCGCGCCGGCCGGCGTGGCGAGGGTAAGAAAGATCAGGCAGAGGCGGATCAATCCCATGATGTCATCACCGGTTCATGCTTGTCGTGCCATGGCACGGTTCTGTTCGGGTGCGGCATCGAATGCGGCGATCAGCCTTTGGATCGGTTGCGGGCGTGCGAAGAAATAACCCTGTCCGAAATCCGCGCCTATTTCGCTCAAAAGCTCCTTCTGCTCTTCCGTCTCGACGCCTTCGGCGATGACGACGCAGTTCATCTTGTGCGAGATGGCCGCGATGCCTTCGACCAGCATGCGGTTGCGCTGCCTGATTTCCATCCTGTCGTCGCAGATCGAGCGGGTGAAGGACTGATCGATCTTGACGATATCGACCGGAAAGCGGCTGAGATAGCTGAGCGAGGAATAACCCGTGCCGAAATCATCGAGCGCGATGCGGCAACCGAGTTGGTGAATGGCGTTGAGGATCGCCCGGATTTGCGGATCGTCCTTCATGATGACGGCTTCTGTGATCTCGATGACCAGCCGTCCGGGGATAATGCCGTGGCGGTGCAGCACGCCGGCGATGCGCGTCGGCAATCCCGGTTCGAATTGCAGCGGCGAAAAATTCACCGCCACATAGGTTTGTTCCATGCCCGGCAGGCGCGACAGCTTCGCGAGATTGGCGATCGACTGATCGAGAATGAGGTTGCCGATGCGTTGAATGGTACCGTTTTCTTCGGCAAGGCTGACGATCGCGGCCGGGGAGAGCAATCCCTTGTCCGGATGGTTGAGACGCAGCAGCGCCTCGAAACCTGCCGTCTGGCCGGTTGAGAGGTCTTGAATGGGTTGGAAATAGGCTTCGAACCAGCCCTCGGAAAGCGCCTGCGCGATATCCCGCTCAAGCTCCGCATGTTCGCGTGCCCGGTCCATGATCGAGCTGTCGAAGACCTGCGAACCGTTCTTGCCCGTTCTTTTGCGGGTATACATGGCCATGTCGGCATTCTGCAAAAGCTCAGAGGCGCTGGAGGCATGCAAAGGATAGACCGCCATGCCGATGCTGGCGCTGAGACGGATGCTGTTGTTCTCGATCTCGAAAGGCGTATCCAGCATGGCGCAGATGCGCTCGCAGAATTGCAGGGCGTGCTCCTCCACCTTGTCGCCGGCCAGCAGAATGGCAAATTCGTCGCCACCGAGCCGCGACGCGCTGTCGAGCGGCGTCAGCAGAGGTTCGAGTTTCAGCGTGAATTGCTTGAGAACAGCGTCACCCGCCGCATGGCCGAGATTGTCGTTGATGGCTTTGAAACGGTCGAGGTCGATGAACAGGCAGGCCAGTTCGCTGCCATTGCGGTCCGCATCGCGGATCTGCAGGTCGAGGATCGCCTCGAAACCCTGACGGTTGAAGAGACCGGTCAGATGGTCGGAAATGGCCTGCTGGCGGTTGCGCTTTTCCGATTGGCGCAGTTCGGTCACATCCGTCATGACGCAAAGGCATGTGCTTTGCTGGGCGGCATCGCCGGAATCGAGAGGTTTTTCGAGGATGAGCGCGTCCATGACGCTGCCTTCCCTGCAATGGAAGCGTACGGTGATGCCGTTATGCGAAACCTCGGGTGAGGCAGGTGTTGCCTTGCGCTGCTGGAACAGCGGGCGGTCATCGGGATGGATGAGATCGGCGAAGTTCAGGCCAAGTATCCTGGTGCGGTCGTAGCCGGTCGCCTGTACCCAATAATCGCTGACGGCGGCGATCCGGTCGTGCCTGTCGAGCGAGAACAGCATTGCGGGCGTGCGGTTATAGATTTCCGTCTTCCGCTCGTGGGCATTCTTGATCTCCAGCTCTTCCTTTTCGAGCTGGGTCTGCATTTCGTTGAAGCTTTTCGCCAGCCGGCCGATCTCGTCCTTCGAGCGCCAGTCGACATGGTGACGGGAGCCGAGGCGGCGTGTTGCCTCTATTGCCGCTGCCAGCCGCATCAGCGGGCGGATGACCATGAAGCGATTGCCGGCAATGGCGGCAAGAACGATGGTGAGTACCGCGAGAATGAAAATGGTGATGAAGGCCAGTTCGGTGCGGCTGAGAGAGGTCAGAAGGCTGACATTGTCATAATAGACCGTCAGCTGCCCGACGGTGACGGAGCCCTTCGTGGTCTTGTAGGTCACCTCGCGCGTCGTCGAGGCTGCATCCTGGATGATGTCGCTGCCGGCGGTCTGGACGATGTCGAGCTGGCCGGAAGTATCCTTGACCTCGACCATGCGGATCACGGGGTCGGAGATGAGGGTTCCGGTAATCTGGTTGATGGTGTCGTCATCGAGATCCCACAGGGGCCGGGCAAGCGCCTGCGCATTGGTCGACAGCAGAATCTCAAGATGGTTGCGCTGGCTGCGAATGGCTTCGTGATAGGAAAGCGTCAACAATAGCGTAAAGAGCGGGGCGACCACTGTAAGAAGTGCGCCGGAAACAATCGCGATAAAGCGACTTTCGACGGAATGAGCCATTCGATTGCAGCTACCCTTTGCCCCTGAATTGCTGCGCTCCGCTTCTTCCGCCCGGAGTGGATTTGCGGAATTTTCGGCAAAAGCCATGTTCTCCCGCGCTATTTCTCAATCCGGCCGGTGTTTCCACGACAGCGCAAGGGTATCGTTTCATGGAAGTGTTAATCGAGGCTGAAACAGGTTCCGCATCGTAAGCGGCGGGTGGGCTTTCTGGTTTTAAAGTTCATAAAAACTAAAAGGCCCGTTCCGAAACCGGAACGGGCCTCATTCTTCAAAGCTTTTCAGCCTTGCGGCTGCCGATTATTCCCCGGAAGCTTCTTCAGTCGTTTCTTCTGCAACGCCGCCAGCCGGAGCAACGATCGTTGCGATCGTGAAGTCACGGTCGGCGATAACCGGCGTGATGTTCTTCGGCAGCTTCACATTCGAAATGTGCACGTTGTCGCCGATCTTCAGACCAGCGAGATCAACCGTGATGAATTCCGGAATGTCGTTGGCCGGGCAGTGGAACTCGACCGTGTGACGAACGATGTTCAGAACGCCGCCGATCTTGATGTCCGACTTTTCTTCGTTGACGAAGTGAACCGGAACTTCAACGTTGACGAGCGTGTTGCCCGAAACGCGCAGGAAGTCGACGTGCATGGTGAAGTCGCGGACCGGATCAAGCTGGTAGTCCTTCGGCAGAACCTTGATCTTCTGGCCGTCGACGTCGATGATCGCAACCGTCGTCATGAAGCCGCCGCCGTGGATACGCTTGGTGACTTCGTTGGTCGACAGGGCGATGGAAATGGGGGCCTGCTTGTCACCATAGATGACAGCGGGAATCAAACCGTTGCGGCGAAGTTCACGAGAGGACCCCTTACCAACTCGTTCGCGCGCCTCGGCCTTGAGCTCATACGATTCTTTGCTCATGGCAATTCCTTTCGAGGTTATATGGAGAGTTCATGCCCGCGGGCTCTGAACTGGGGAGGCCTTTAAGCCATCCCACCCGCGTTGCCTCCAAGGGTGTCTACACGGGTGCGGGCGCTATAATACAAACGGGACATAAAGACAAGGCCCGGATCTTTTTGCGGCATACTACGCAAAGATTTAATTAGTATTTTCTAATTCGCGCAAATGGTGAAAAATTTAATTTATGCTTATCCATGCATATAAACCGGGTGAAAACTTGGCGAATGATAGGTCTTCGCAAAATTCCAATTGCGTAGATAACAATGCTCAAAGTTCTCCAGTGCCTCACCATCGATCACGATTATCGCTACACCGCCGCAGCGGTCTTCGTCTGCATGCTGGGAAGCTTCGTTTCGATGCGGCTTTTTTCGAAAGCGCGGCTGGCGACGGGGGTGCAGAAGGTCAACTGGCTGTTTCTAGCGGGTGTCAATGGCGGCGCGGCGATATGGACCACCCATTTCGTGGCGATGCTGGGTTACAATGCCGCGGGTGACGTGGGTTACGATCCCTATCTGACCGGGTTGTCGCTTCTCATCGCCATTACCACGACGACTGCCGGTTTTGGCATTTCCGCCTATGGCGGGCGCAGCGTGCTGGTGGAAGCCGGCGGGATGATCCTCGGCCTCGGCATTGCGGCCATGCATTATACCGGCATGGCGGCCTACAATGTTCAGGGCATGATCTTCTGGGATCAGGCCTATGTCATCGCCTCGCTGGTGTTCGGGGCGGTACTGGGCGCAATCGCAGTCAATCGTATTGCCCGGCCCCTCAACCGTTTCTGCCAATATAGCGCGGTGGCGTTTCTCATCCTGGCCATTGCCTCGATGCATTACACCGGCATGTCCTCCATGTCCTTCGCCTTCGATCCGCGCATCGTCATTCCGGAAAATCTGCTGCCGCCGGCCATCATGGGTGGAGGCGCTATCGCCGTGACGCTGCTGCTTCTGGCGCTTGGGCTTTCCACCTATGTCATCGACGCCCAGTCCACCCAGCAGGCGGTTGCTCGCTATCGCCATCTTTCGTTGCACGATCCGCTGACGGGCATTCCCAACCGCGCGGCCTTCATCGAACATCTCAACCGCCGCACGCGCCATATCTCCACCGGCGCGCATACCGCGCTTCTGTCGATCGATCTCGACCGTTTCAAGGAAATCAATGACGTGCATGGTCATGCAGCCGGTGACGCCGTCCTGCGCGCCATCGCCGACCGGGCGAGTTCCGTGCTGAAGGCCGGGGAATTCCTGGCGCGCATGGGCGGCGATGAATTCGTCGCGATGACCCATTCCTATTACACCCGGGCCGACGGCGCGGAATTCGCACAGCGGCTGATCGAGCAGATCAGCAGGCCGGTCGAATGGAACGGCCAGACATTTTCGGTTGGTGCAAGCGTCGGCATATCGGTCCGCAACACCGGCTCCATCGATGCCGATACGCTGATGGCGCAGGCCGATGTTGCCATGTACCGGGCAAAAAGTGGCACTTCGGACACGATCTGCTTTTATGACAAATCCATGGACGAGGCCGCACGCGAGCGCAACGCGCTTGCCATCGCCATGCGCAGCGGCCTCGCCAATAACGAGTTCGAGCTTTATTACCAGCAGCAGAACGACACCAAGAGCGGCAGCATTGTCGGTTTCGAGGCGCTTTTGCGCTGGAAACATCCCGAACGCGGCATGGTCTCTCCCGTCGAATTCATTCCGATCGCCGAACAGACCGGCTTCATCGTCGAACTGGGCGAATGGGTTCTGAGAGATGCATGCGCGCAGGCCGCGCGGTGGAAAAAGTCACTCGCCATTGCCGTCAACGTCGCGCCGCAGCAGCTTGCGGATAATGATTTCCCCGACAAGGTCGAGAGAATTCTTGCCGAAACGGGACTTGCGCCGGAAAGGCTCGAGCTGGAAATCACCGAAGGCAGCATCATCGCCGACCATCGCCACGCGCTCGTCACCATCCGCAAACTCAAGGCGCTCGGCGTCAAGATCGCCATGGACGACTACGGCACGGGCTATTCTTCGCTCTCGACCCTGCAGAGCTTCCCTTTCGACAAGATCAAGATCGACCGTGCCTTCATCGATGGCCTGTCGACCAATGTGCAGTCGGAGGCGATCGTTCGCTCGACGCTCATTCTGGCGCACAGCCTCAATATTCCGGTGCTTGCGGAAGGTGTGGAGACGAAGGCCCATATTGAATTCCTGCGGCGTGAAGGTTGCCTGCAGGTGCAGGGCTTCTTTTTCGGCAAGCCCGGTCCGTTGACCTCCATCGCCAATCTCGTGGACGACACGTTTCTCTCGGCGGAGGATGAAACGGAAGAGAGCTCCGGCCGGCGTTATATCAAGGCGGTTCGCTAGTCCGGTGCAGTCGGCGGTTGCTCGGGGCAGGGCGGTCGCGAAATTTTTTGTTGAAACATGAACGCTTCCAGCGCACCATCGCATAAAAGCTTTGGGAGGAGCGTATGCCGACAGACATCGCCCATGCGGAACGCGTGTATGAAACAGCACGTCACCGTTCMGCGGCCGCAAGTTCCCCGATTATCGCCTCGTGGCGGCGCTGCATGGTCAAGCACCGTCTTGCGCCGGAGGAAAACCGCAAGCCGATCTTTCTCAGCGAGATTGAATTTCGCCGCGCCCGCGAAAGTGCCGCCGGTCTGATCGCTGAAAGCACGGATGAGCTGGACCGCATTTTTCACAGTGTCGGCAAATCCGGCTGCTGCCTGCTTCTGACCGACGCGCAGGGTGTTGCGCTGGAGCGGCGTGGTGCTTCCGGTGATGACCGCGACTTCCGGGCGCTTGGCCTCTGGAACGGGGCCGTCTGGAGCGAAGAGAGCGTGGGCACCAACGGTATCGGCACCGCACTGGTGGATGAGCGCTCGGTGGTGGTCTATCGCGACCAGCATTTCTTCACCTCGAACACCGAACTCTGCTGCACCACCGCCCCCATCCGCGACCATACCGGCCGGGTGACGGGCGCGCTCGATATTTCCACTTGCCGTGACGATATTAACGAGATGACCTTCTCCTTCGTCACCCAGGCGGTGAAGGATGCGGCGCAGCGTATCGAAGGCAATCTTTTCCGCCGCGCCTTTCCCGGTGCGCGCATCGTCGTTGTGCCGAGCGGTTTCGGTGCGGCGCTCTCGCTATTGGCTGTGGATCAGGACGATCTCGTGCTGGGTGCCACGCGGGCAGCGCGTCTTGCGCTGAAGCTTGATGATGCCCGGATCGCGCAGGGTCTGCCGGCCGCGGATATTCTGCAGGAACAGCGCCACGACAGCGGCTCCGACCTTGCGGAAGCGGAACGTTCCGCGCTCCGTCGCGTCCTGTCGCGCACCAACGGCAATGTCACGCAGGCCGCCTCGTTGCTCGGCATCAGCCGCGCCACGCTTCATCGCAAGATGAAGAAATTCGACGTGCATTAAGGCCCGCAGACGCGCGATCCGGCCGATCACGCCGGATCGAGGCGGCTTTGTCGCAGATGTGAGACAATGTGCGCTGCGGAACCGCGCCGCCCCTCTACCGAACCGCGCTATCTAGGCTCACCTTCCTCCCATGCGGTCCGCTCAGGATCGTTTTCATCAGGGAGGATGAAATCATGAACATTCAGGTTCAGCAGAAAGCGGGCGAAGCGCCCTTCAAGCTGAAATACGGCAATTACATTGGCGGCAAATGGGTGGAGCCGAAATCCGGCCGCTACATGGACAATCTCTCACCGGTGACCGGCCACAAGATCTGCGAAGTGCCGCGTTCGGATGCAGCCGACATCGAGCTTGCGCTGGATGCCGCCCACAAGGCCCGCGAAAAATGGGGCAAGACGAGCGTGACGGAACGCTCCAACATCCTGCTCAGGATCGCCCAGCGTATCGAAGACAATCTCGACCTCATCGCCCGGGCTGAAACCTGGGACAATGGCAAGCCACTGCGCGAAACCACCAATGCGGATATTCCGCTGACGATCGACCATTTCCGTTATTTCGCAGGCTGCATCCGCGCCCAGGAAGGCACGATCGGTGAAATCGACAACGACACGGTTGCCTATCACTTCCATGAACCGCTCGGTGTCGTCGGCCAGATCATTCCGTGGAACTTCCCGATCCTGATGGCTGCGTGGAAGCTGGCGCCTGCGCTTGCCGCCGGCAATTGTGTGGTGCTGAAGCCGGCGGAACAGACCCCGGCCTCCATTCTCATCGTAATGGAGCTGATCGAAGATCTTCTGCCGCCCGGTGTCCTCAACATCGTCAACGGCACGGGCCTTGAAGCCGGCAAGCCGCTGGCACAGAGCAACCGCATCGCCAAGATCGCCTTTACCGGTTCCACATCGGTCGGCAAGGAAATCATGCGTTATGCGGCTGACAACGTCACTAACATCACGCTGGAGCTGGGCGGCAAGTCGCCGAACATCTTCTTTGCCGACGTGATGAACGAGGACGATGCCTTCCTCGACAAGGCGCTCGAAGGTTTTGCCTTCTTTGCGCTGAACCAGGGCGAGGTCTGCACCTGCCCCTCACGTGCTCTGGTGCATGAATCGATCTATGACCGCTTCATGGAGAAAGCCATCAGGCGTGTTCAGGCGATCAGCCAGGACGATCCGCTCAATCCGTCGACCATGCTGGGCGCGCAGGCCTCACAGGAACAGTTCGACAAGATCATGAGCTATCTGGAGATCGGCAAGAAGGAAGGCGCCAGGGTTCTGACCGGCGGCGACCGCAAGACGCTGACGGGCGACCTGAAGGATGGTTATTACATCCAGCCGACCGTCTTTGAAGGCAACAACAAGATGCGGATTTTCCAGGAGGAAATCTTCGGTCCTGTCGTTTCCGTCACCACCTTCAAGACGGTGGAAGAGGCGCTCGAAATTGCCAATGACACGGTTTACGGTCTGGGTGCCGGCGTCTGGAGCCGCGACACCAATATCGCCTACCGGGCGGGCCGCGGCATCGAGGCGGGCCGCGTGTGGACGAACTGCTATCACGTCTATCCGGCGGGTGCGGCCTTTGGTGGTTACAAGCAGTCGGGCATCGGTCGCGAGACCCACAAGATGATGCTCGATCATTACCAGCAGACCAAGAACCTGCTGGTTTCCTACAGCCCGAACAAGGTCGGTTTCTTCTGAGGTCCTCCCCGGAAGCCGGCGAGGGCAACGGTGCCGGGTCGCCGGCGTGTTCCCAGGGGCTTCGGCCCCTGGGAGCCCGGATCGGAGTTTTAAGCAAAATAAAAGGCCGGAGGTTTTGCCTCCGGCCTTTTTTCCTTGCGGCTTATGCCGCGTAACACTGGTCCCCATGCCGGGTGTCACCCACTGAGAACTGCCCCACCTGTTCGGTCAGGCCATCCGCCTCGCTTGCCAGCGAGAAGGCTGCGGCCGTGGTTTCCTCCACCATCGCCGCGTTCTGCTGCGTGACATGGTCGAGTTCGTTGACCGAGGCGTTGATCTCGCTGAGGCGGCCGGACTGTTCACGCGAGGCGGTGGCGATTTCGCCGATCTGGTCGTTGACCGACTGGATGCGTTTCTGGATCTGCTCCAGGCTTTCGCCGGTCTTCAGCACCAGCGCCACGCCGCTTTCCACATCGCCCGCCGAGGTGGCGATCAGCGTCGTGATGTCACGCGCGGCGGCTGCCGATTTCTGGGCCAGTTCGCGGACTTCCTGCGCCACAACGGCAAAGCCCTTTCCGGCTTCGCCGGCGCGCGCGGCTTCCACGCCGGCATTCAGCGCCAGAAGGTTGGTCTGGAAGGCGATCTGGTCGATGACGTCGATGATCTGGCGGATCTTGGCCGAAGAGGTCTCGATACGTTCCATGGCGACGATCGCTTCTTTCACGACCGCCGTGGACTTGTGGGCGTCCTGCATCGTGCCCGCCGTCGCCTCGACGGCGACATTACAACGCGACAGTGAGAGATTGACGGCCTGCGTCATGTCTCCGAGCGCCGCCGCCGCTTCCTCAAGCGCCGCCGCCTGGCGTTCGGTGCGACGCGACAGGTCCTCCGATGCGCTCTTCAGTTCGCCGGAGCCGGAGCGGATGGCGTTGGCGCTTTCGCCGATATTGGAAATCGTCGCTTCCAGCCCGGCCATGGAATTGTTGAAGTCGATGCGCAGATGATCGAGCGACGGCACGAAGGATTTTTCGATGCGAAGATCGAGCCTGCCGGCGGCCAGATTGGCAAGACCGGTCGCAAGTGCATCGACGGCCTCTTCCAGTTCTTTCGCGCTTCTTGCCTTTTCCATTTCGCGCTGGGCGCGTTCCTCGTCCAGCTCCTCGCCCTTGCGATGGGCTTCGGTTTCCATGCGCTGCTTGTCCAGAATGCCCTGACGGAAGGATTCCAGCGCGCGCGCCATGGTGCCGATTTCATCGCCGCGGGAAACCGCCTTGATCTCGATATTGTTCTCACCGCCGTTGAGGCGCTCCATCAATCCGGCAAGGCCGGTCAATGGCTTGGTGAGGCTCGCGGACACAAAAATGCCGATCAGCGTCATGATCGCAAGCACGGCAAGTGTTGCAACGGTTGCCCAGAAGGCGAGATCGTTGGCGGCGGCCAGTACCTTGCTCTCCTGCTGGCCGATGGCAAGCAGATGCTTCTGACCAAACACGGTGACCGGGCGATAGGCATAAAAGATATTGCCGGCAGGCGTCTGCGCCATCACCGTTCCGGCGTCACTTGTGCGCGAAAGGGCCGCAAGATTTTCGGAAACGGCGGCATCCGGACCGCCCGAAAGCACGCCCGCGCGGCGTTTGCCCTCCGCGCTAAGAAGAACGGCGTCATCGATGGTCTTGCCGGTTTCTTCAGGGGTGACGACCGCGCCGATGCGATCGGCGGCGATGCGCATGATGACGGCGCCCTTACGCTGCAGCTGGCCCCAGTTGGAGACGGCGAGCGGCATGCCGACCATGGCCGAATCATCGGCGCTGCCGCTGAAGCCGGTGGTGCTGACGACGCCGTCCTTGCCGGCTTCGATGCGCTCGAACAGGTCCTTGATCGCCGCGTTCTGCGGTTCCGTCACATTGGTCAGGAAGTTCTTTCCCTTGGTCACGGAATAGATAATGAGGCCGTTCTTGTCGATGACATAGATGTCGCTGACGCGGGTATTGCGCCAGACGCTGGCGATGGCGGCATTGATGGTCGCGTGGCGGATGGCGTAGAGCAGTCGCAATCCTTCACCGTTGAAGGAGGCGCGCTCCTCCTCGGAAACGCCTTCGCGGCGGAAAGCCTGGATGATCGCATCCTTTTCCGTCGGCACGACGGTGGTCATGGTTTCCAGTGCCTGGGCGATCGCGGCGTTTTGCGACAGCTCGGAAATGCTCTGTTCGACACGCAAAGTATAGGCGTCAAGCTGCTTGGACTGGTTTCCCGCAACCGTTTCGAGCCTTATTTCGCTGGCGTCGATCAGGCCCGATTTGCCCATCTCGTAGGACAGAAGCCCCACGGACAGGCAGGAAATCAGCGTTGCGCCCGTCACGAGCGCTGCAAATTTGGCCTTGATTGACAATGATTTAGCTTTGACAGCAGTCGGATTTCCACCCGGCATCCTGTTTCCCTCCCCCCAAAAAACGTGGCCACACCGTGGCAAAAATTGTTTACGGCCGCGTTAAAGGAGTTGCGAATTGTACGATTATTTCCCGCATGCCGTGAAAAAATGAGCGGCCGCCACTGGCCCATTTTCCGTAATAAAACTGCAATGGAACGGGCGCATATCGGGTGAAGCTCAACGGTTGTTCATGTTCATGCAAGCTTTTCGCCCTTCTTCTCTCGTCAATATCACGGATACCTGCGGAGCCCCTGCGGACGGATATGACGGAGCCAGCGTGAGACCGAACCCGGATTTTGCCGTTGTCGTGCCCATGCACAATGAGGAAGCGAGCGTCGAGACGCTTGTGGCGGAGATCGTGGCTGCCTGTCAGCCTGTCGGTCGCTTCGAGATCGTGGTGGTGGACGATGCATCTTCCGACCGCACGGTCGACATGGTGCTTTCGCTCGGCGACCGTTATCCGATGCTGCGGCTCGTCCGGCATGACCGTCAGGGCGGGCAATCGGCGGCGATCCACAGCGGCGTGCAGGCGGCGCGTGCTCCGATCATCTGCATGCTGGATGGAGACGGACAGAATCCACCGGACAATCTGCCGGCTCTTCTCGCGCCCCTTCTTTCCGCCACTGCACCGAACCGGCTTGGCCTCGTGGCCGGCCAGCGCGTCGGCCGGCGCGATACGCTTGGAAAACGCCTTTCCTCGCGCTTCGCCAATGGGCTGCGGGCGCGGATATTGAAGGACGGCACGCGTGACACCGGCTGCGGCCTCAAGGCCTTCCGCCGCGACGCCTATCTCGCCTTGCCCTATTTCGACCACCACCACCGCTATTTCCCGGCGCTTTTCAATCGCGACGGCTGGCAGGTCGCCCATGTCGACGTCACGCATCGCGCGCGGCTGCACGGCAATTCCCATTACACCAATATCGGCCGCGCGCTTGTCGGCATCCACGATCTGATCGGCGTTGCCTGGCTGCTGCGCCGGCGCAAGCGGGCAAGCTGGGCCGAAACCTTCAAAACGGAGACATTGCCGTGAATGCACCGGCTTTATGGTCCATGCTGCATGTGAACAGCTGGAGAGAGTTCGCATGGGTTTGCACTGGCTTCATGGGCCAGATGTTGTTCACCATGCGTTTTCTGGTTCAATGGATTTCCTCGGAACGGGCCAACCGCTCCGTCATTCCGGTGGCCTTCTGGTATTTTTCCATTCTCGGCGGTCTGGTGCTTTTGTCCTATGCCGTCTGGCGGCGCGATCCGGTCTTCATTCTGGGGCAAGCCTCCGGCCTCTTCATCTATGCCCGAAATCTCTGGTTGATCCATGCAGAACGCCGCCAGCATGCATGACCGGGCGGTGCTCGCCCAGGGGCAGACAGGCGAACAGCGTCAATGGATGACGCTGGCGCTTGCGGCGATCGTGCTCGTGACGGCGCTGCGCGTCCTCGGACTTGCCTTCAACCGTACCGATCTTTTCGTCGATGAGGCGCAATATTGGTTATGGGGCCGGGAGATGGCTCTCGGTGCCTATTCCAAGCCGCCGCTGATCGGCTGGCTCATTCGCGCGGCCACTATTCTGGGCGGCGGCGAGGGCACTTTTCAGGTTCGGCTTGCAGCACCCGTGGTGCATGGCGTCGCGGCAGCGGGCATCCTTGTGCTCGGGCGGATGATTTATGATGCGAGGCTCGCTTCGCTGGCCGCGCTCGTCTACCTGACCCTGCCGGCCGTGACGCTCGGCAGCCTGCTGATTTCCACCGACACGCCGATGATGCTGTTCATCGTGCTGTCGATGATCTAGGTGCGCAAGCTGGCGCAGGCCCGTGGCGAGGGCAGGGCGGCGACGCTCTGGAGCCTTTTGCTCGGCCTGTGTTTCGGCCTCGGGCTGATGTCGAAATATGCGATGATCTATTTTCTGCCCTGCTTCATTGCCGCAGGCTGGCTTTGCGTGGGCTGGCGCATCCGGCTGCGCGACGCGGCGGTCGCCGCGCTGGTCTGCCTTGTCATCATCGCGCCCAATCTCTGGTGGAACGCTGCGCATGATTTCATGACCGCACGCCACACGGCCGACAATGCGAACTGGCACGGCGTCCAGCTGAAAATCGGTTCTGCGCTGGAGTTCTTCTTCTCGCAGGCGGGTGTCGTCGGACCGTTCGTTTTTGTAGGCATGATCATCGCGACCTTCCGTGCGAAGACCGCTGAAGCCCGTGCGCTGGTCGCTCTTTCGGCGCCGATCGTGCTGCTGATCACGGCGCAGGGGCTGATGTCGCGGGCGCTTGCCAACTGGGCCGTAGGGGCCTATGCGGCAGGCGTGCTTCTGGCGGTGCCGGTGCTGGCCTCCCGACGCTGGCTCACCGTTTCCACCCTCGTGCTCGGCGGTATCGTCGCGATCGCCCTGCCGCTGATGACGATTGCCGGAACGGAATTGCGTCTCCCGAGCGGCGAACTGGCGATGAAGCGATATCTCGGACGTTCCGAACTGGTGTCGACCGGCCTTTCGCGGGCGCGTGAGGCGGGAGCGGATGCCATTGTCGCTTCCGACCGCTCCATTCTGGCCGAGCTTTTTTATCAGCTGCGGGATGAGAAACAGGTGATGACGCGCGCGCTGCCGGAAACCGGTGTGCCCTCCAGCCACTATGCGCTTCTCTATCCGCTGAAAACCGGGGAGGCCAAAAATCCCCTGTTCCTGGCAAGCGCGGATGGCCTGCCGGCCTGCCTTGCCGGCGAAGCGCCGGTTGCGCATTGGACCGCCGGGCCGGGCTTTGTCGAGGGCAGGGAAATCGGGCTCTGGCGTCTGCCGCCGCAGTGCATTCCGGAGGGCACTAATGGACAATGATCTCTCCCATATGCGGATCACCATCTGGGTGACGCTCGCCGCGCTCGCGCTCGTCATCCTTTTTGCGACCTTCCCTTCCATCGATCTCAGGTTTTCCGCCCTGTTCTTTTCGCCGGTGGGGCAGCCATGGCCCGGTCGGGAGCCCTTTCCCGAATGGCTACGCGACACGCTGCGCGAAGGTACGGAACTCGCCACGCTTCTGGCTTTCCTCGTCCTCGTCGGCAATCTGCGGCTCGGTTCGCTGCAGCGAACCGGCTGGCGAGTCTGGGCGTTCCTGTGTGGCCCGGTGATCCTTTGTGCTGGGCTCCTCGTTAATGGCCTGCTGAAGGCGATGATCGGCCGCGCGCGTCCGTTCAGCGTTACCGAATTTGGCGGGCACCAGCTGTTCACGCCGTCTTTCCAGTTCAGCACGCAATGTTATTCGAACTGTTCGTTTTCCTCAGGGGAAACCGCGCTGATCGCGAGCTTCTTCCTGCCGCTCTGCGTGCTGGTCTGGCCTCGCCTGCGTCCCTATGGGCGGTGGGTGGTCGGCGCCATTGCCGCCGGGGCAGTCATTCTCATGTCCGGTCTTCGCATCGCGGCCGGCGGACATTTCCTCAGCGATGTGGTGATGTCCATCCTGTTTTCCGCCCTGACGACGTTGTTTCTGTATCGGGCACTGGCGATAAGCCGTCACCGTCACCTTTTTACCGGTGATGCCGTGGCAGTCGATACGGTAAGTCTTTGGCGCAACGGGCGCCATGCCGTCCTGACGCGGGTTCGGCGCTGGTGGCCAAAAATCAAGGCCGCCGCCTCCCGCCTGCAACGACCGCCGGATGCGGGCGCGGCGTCTTCCTGAACGGCGCAGAACGAAGATTTTTAATCTCTGCGCATGCAGGGAGCATCGGTGAGTTGAGAAGCTTTTTTCTCGTCATGCCGGACTGGATCCGGCATCCAGCCACGGCGCACCTGCGCCGTGAGAAGTCCCTTTTGCGATCAAAGACTTGATCACGCTGGACCCCGGATCAAGTCCGGGGTGACAGGGATGCAACGATCCTGTGCGAAAAATCGTGGTTCAGTCGAACAGGCCGGAAACCGACTGTTCCTGCGCGGTGCGGTTGATTGCCTCGCCGAGCAGGCCTGCGGTGCTGACCACGCGGATGTTATGCGCGGACTGGACACCGGTGGTCGGCTGGATGCTGTCGGTGATGACGAGTTCGCGCAGCTTTGACGAAGCCACGCGGGCAACTGCGCCGCCGGAAAGCACACCGTGGGTGATATAGGCGGTAACGCTGGTCGCGCCCTTTTTCAGCAACGCTTCCGCGGCGTTGCAGAGCGTGCCGCCGGAATCGACGATATCGTCGATCAGGATGCAATCCTTGCCGGAGACATCGCCGATGACGTTCATGACTTCGGATTCGCCCGGACGGTCACGGCGCTTGTCGACGATGGCCAGCAGACAGTCGAGGCGCTTGGCGAGCGCACGGGCGCGGACCACGCCGCCAACGTCGGGCGAGACGACCATGACATTGTTGGTGTCGTAATGGTCCTTCACGTCGCGGGCGAGAATGGGGGCTGCGAAGAGATTGTCGGTGGGGATATCGAAGAAACCCTGGATCTGGCCGGCGTGAAGATCGAGCGTCAGAACGCGATCAGCACCGGCTTCGGTGATCAGATTGGCGACGAGCTTGGCGGAAATCGGGGTGCGGGGGCCGGCCTTGCGGTCCTGGCGGGCGTAGCCGAAATAGGGCAGCACCGCGGTGATACGTTTTGCCGAGGAGCGGCGCATGGCATCGATCATGATGAGCAGTTCCATCAGATGATCATTTGCCGGGAAGGAGGTGGACTGGACGATAAAAACGTCCTCGCCGCGCACGTTCTCGCTGATTTCTACGAATATTTCCTGGTCAGCAAACCGCTTTACAGTGGCATTTCCGAGAGGAACGTTAAGATACTTGCAGATCGCTTCGGCGAGGTGCCGGTTCGAATTGCCTGCGAAAACCTTCATTGCGGCCGCCTGTTTCCATGCCATCGCCTTGCGCCACGGGGCTCAATCCGCCGTAACCAAGCGTCGTTCAAGGGGAGGAACATCCGGCTGAAAAGCCTTTGCCGGATACGCCTTGTTGCCATGCGCGCCTTAATAGCGCTGTTGCTTCCGATTGCAAGAGGACTCCGCGCTTTCGCAATGATTTTCGTGAAATCTCTGTGACTTCTCCCGCCGTTTCACCTCATCCGCGTTGAGTTTGCTTCCATGACGTATAGTCGTTCAGCGTTTTTGCCGCGATATCCTGCATGACCCTGTCGGTCACGGCGGCCCATGGGTCGCTGCCTCTTGCCGCCACCGTTTCCTGTCCCTGCAGGCGGTGAAGCCGCACGCCATTGGCGTCGAGAATGTCCCAGACGTAGATGACATTGACCTTGCTGCCATCGGCGAAGGCGGAGAAATAGCCTTTCAGGATGTTTTCGGCCGAATTGTCGTTTGAAGCGCGGATGGTCAGCCCCTTGGCTCGCGCTTCGGCTCCGAGCTGGCGTGACAGCGGGGTCACCGCCTGAACCGGCGCGCCGATGATCGGCAGGAAGCGGATGGAATTGCCAGCGCCTGCGGGTGCGAGTGAGGCCGTCTGCTGTGAGGGTGCGGGTTGAGCGGCAGCGGGGGGCTGGGCTGCGGTCTGGTTCTCGCGAAGCGGTTCGCCATACTGGTTACCGCTGGAAAGCGCCTGTGCCTGCGCCTGCAACGAATTCTGCGGTGCATAGGCGGGCACGGAGGTCGCGGTTGCCGGGGCGCCTGCGGGCGCGCGGTCGGCGGCGGCGGCCATCTGGTCAAGATCGCCTTGCGTCACCGGTGTCGATTGCGAGGTGTTGTGGCCGACATCCACCTGTGGTGTCAGCGCCTCCGTCGTGTTGCAGCCCGAAAGGGCCAGCACCAGCGCCGGAACAGCGATGGCTGGGAAAAGGGGTGCAAACCCCATCCGGCTCATGCGATTTTCCCTCTCATGTTCCGCTCCTTCTTGCCCAAGGTGGCGGCACTGTAAGGGCGGTTTTCCCGCTCTGTCAAACCCGGCGGCGATTTAAGCTGTGAGAAGATCGAGGCTATGGCGCGAGAGCGGTTCCGGGGCGTTGTCCGTGGTCAGATAGGTCTGGCCGAGTGTCATGGCCGTGCCGGAATCGGAATCCATTACGATCATATGCACAAAGAGCGTCATGTCGGTGGTGATTTCCTGCGGATTGCCGGCGTGGAACATCTGGTGCTCCATCCAGGAGGGAGAGAAACGCGCACCCAGCGAATAACCGCAGGAGTTTAGCCGATGGCGGGTCAATCCGCGTTCGTCCATCACGCGGGCGTGCACGTCGAAGACATCGCCAAAGGTCTTGCCCGGCCGCAGCACCTCTTCGATGGCGGTAAGGTTTTGCAGGCAGGCGCTGTAAAGCTCCTTCTGCCGGAAATCCTGTTCGCCGATCACCACCGTGCGCATCATGGCGGCATGGTAATGGGCGCTGACACCTGCCCATTCCAGCGTGAGCTGATCCCTGGTATCGAGCCGGCGGCGGCCGGCCTTGTAACGGCAGAGCAGCGCATCCGCGCCGGAACCGATGATGAATTCATTGGCGGGATAATCGCCGCCGCCCGCCAGCACCGCGCCCTGCATCGCCGCGAGAATTGCGGCTTCGTCGGCGCCGGGCTTGATGAGCGGCAATGCCGCATCCAGAGCCTCATCGGCGAGTTTGCCCGCCTTGCGGGCGTGGGCGATTTCGGCCGGGCTTTTGACGAGCCTGAGTGTACTGACGAGATAGGAGGCGTCGCTCATCTGGCAGAAGCTGGCAAGCTGGTTGTCCAGCAGGCGGGCGACACGGCCGGTCATGCCGTGGGTGTCGTATTCCACCCCGATCCTGGCGCCGAGCAGATCGAGGTCGCTCAGCAGGTTTTTGAGATCAAGTGTCGGGTCGGCATTGGGCCGGTCGACCCAGATGAGGATATTTTCGATAATGGAGGTATTGCGGGCCTGCCGCAGATCGGCCGAGCGGGTGAGAAGCGTCATGGAACCGTCGGATTTGACCACCAGCGTCTGGAAGAAGCAGTAGCCGAATGTGTCATAGCCGGTCAGCCAATACATGCTTTCCTGCGCAAAAAGCAGCAGGGCGTCCAGCTTCTCCTCGGCCATTTTCGCGAGCAGCCGCTCGCGGCGGGCATCGAATTCCGAAAGCTCGAAGTGCAGGGCCATATCAGTCCTCCAGAATTGCGATTGCGGAAATCTGCCGGCCGTAATCGGGTTCGGCGCGGTGGGTGGTGCGGCGGTAGGAATAGAAGCGCTCTTCGTCGGGATAGGTGCAGAGGCCGAGATTTTCCGCCTTCACGCCGGCCTTGGTCAGGCGGTCTATGGTGAATTGCTTGAGGTCGAACAGCGCGTGTCCCTGCTTGTCCGCTTCGGCGAAATAATTCGCATAGGCCGGATCGATATCGGTGAAGCGCGCCACATATTCCGGCCCGACCTCATAATTATCCTGGCTGATCGAAGGACCGAGCGAGGCGGCGATATGTTCACGGCTGGCGCCGAGCTTCGTCATGGCCTCAATGGTGTTTTCGAGCACACCGAACAATGCGCCCTTCCAGCCGGCATGGGCCGCACCCACGACACCCGCCTGCGCATCGGCAAACAGGATGGGCCCGCAATCGGCGCTCAGCACGCCAAGCACGAAACCCGGCGTCGCCGTCACCATGGCGTCCGCCTGCGGGCGGTTGCCGTCATAGGTCTCATCGACCACGAGGACATCCGGAGAATGGATCTGGTGCACGGTGGCGAGGCGCTCTGGGGAAAGGCCGAACCATTGCGTCACGCGCCGGCGGTTTTCCTGCACCTTTTCGGGTTCGTCGTGGGAGCCGAGGCCGACATTGAGGCCCTGATAAAGCCCTTCCGAGACGCCGCCCTGCCGGGTGAAGAAACCGTGGCGAACGCGGTTCTCACCGAAGGCGACGAGCAGGGGGGACTGGAGGGGGAGCGGCAGCGTTGCGTTCTGCATGGTGTGGGAATTCCTTGGAGAATATCGCTGTTGGCCAGTTGAGCAGGATTAAGCGAGATGTTTCCTGTTGCCGCGGCATTGCACGGCGGTGTGATGCAGTGTGCCTGCTTCGTGTGTCGTGGCGATGTTGGCCCAGAGGTGATTGCGCTGTCAATCCACCGCGCGAAACGGCAGAAGATGAAGCGCGGGACTTGAAACGGCGATGACCTTGAAAAGTTCCCCCATCCTGCCGGCGCCTTCGCCGGCGAGGCGGTTCACCGCTTCGGCAATTTCAAGCGTCTGGTCGGGTGTTGCCTTGGCGGCAAGCGCGCCCGCCCTTTCCTTGAGGCCAAGGCCGTAGAGAAAATCGCCCTGTCTCAGGGTGCCGTTGACATGCACGCCGGTCGCTTCGGCCGTTTTCACGAGGCTTTCGAAATCGACATGGCTGGTGAGGTCGGCTTCGCCGGGATGGGCGAGCGGCGGGTCGAAGGCGTGGTTGCGCATAGCCTGCAGCGTATCGCCATAACCGGCGACCAGATGGCCGTAATCGATGGCGAGCGCCGTGCCGCCATGGGCCGAGAGGCGCTGGCAGATCGCGGTCATCACGGCTTCGCGGGCAGGGGAAATCTCGAATGTGGTGCCAGGTGCTTGCCGTTCGGGCTGCGGCGGCAAGAGGGCCGGGTCTATGCTGGCAAGGCCCGTTGAAAAGACGAGTTCATCATTGGCATCGAGGCTGACGACCCGCTCGCGGAAACCCTGCGGCGTCCTGACGAATTGCCGGATTGGAATGGCATCGAACAGCTCATTGGCGACAAGCAGCAGGAAACCCTCCGGCACGTCGTCGAAACTGTCATGCCAGGTCAGCCGATCCGCATGCGCGGCCAGCGTTTCCTTCTGGATGGCGGAAAGGCGGGGGCTGGTCTCCACCAGATGCACTTGCATCGTTTCGTAAAGCGGCGGTGCGATGCGGCGGATGACACGCAGCATGTCCGACATCATGGTGCCGCGGCCGGGGCCGATTTCCACCAGCTGCGTTTGTGCCGGCGCGCCGTGCCGCTGCCAGGCGTGGACGACAAAAACACCGAGCATTTCGCCGAAAAGCTGGCTGACTTCAGGCGCGGTGATAAAGTCACCCGAGCGGCCGAAGGGCTCGCGGCTCTTGTAATAACCGTGCTCAGGGTCGGCGAGGCACAGCGAGAAAAAGTCGGTGACGCTGAGCGGACCGTTGAGCCGGATAAGGGATTTGATGCGTTGCGCGAGCGGCGTGGTCATGGGCGATCATACCGCTCAAGCGCTTTTTGTCGCGCTGCGTGCCCGCAGGATGGCCCAGAGGCCCAAAAGGAACATCGGCGTTGAAAGCACCATGCCCATGGTCAGCCAGTTGCCGGCGAGATAACCGATCTGGGCGTCCGGCTCGCGGAAAAATTCCACGAAGATACGCGACAGCGCATAACCGCACACGAAGATGCCGGTGACGGCGCCGGGCGTCTTCAATGCCCTGAAGGCATAGATGGCGATGGCCAGAAGGATGACGAGCACGAGACCTTCGAGGCCGGCTTCATAAAGTTGGCTCGGGTGCCGCGCAAAGGGACCACCGGTCGGGAAGACGACGGCCCATGGCACATCGGCGATGCGGCCCCACAATTCGCCGTTGATGAAATTGGCGATACGGCCGAACAGCAGGCCGATGGGCGCGACGGCGGCAACGACGTCGAACATGCTCCAGACGGGAATGCCGTTCCTGCGGGCGAAGAGGATCATGGCGATCGTCGTGCCGATCAGGCCGCCATGGAATGACATGCCGCCATTCCAGATTTCGATCGCCCTGATGGGATTGGCGGCGACGGCTGCCATATCGTAAAACAGGATGTAACCGATGCGCCCGCCAAGCACGATGCCGCCGGCTGCCCAAAGGATGAAATCGTCCAGATGCTGCGCCGAGATCGGCGAGGTGTCGTTCGGCCAGAGGCGATCCGTGCGGGCGAGGCGGCGGGCATAAAACCAGCCGAGCATGATGCCCGCGACATAGGCAATGCCGTACCAGTGGATCGCCAGAGGACCGATGGACAGCGCCACCGGATCAATATTGGGGAAAGGCATGATGGCGAGTTGGGTGGGAGCGGCTAACAATCCGTATATTCCGTCATCGTTGCTGGGCGGACAACGGAAGCATCCATTGCCTGAAGGGGGCCGGGCGATGATGCTCACCGGCCTCCTGACGCCAAGGAAAATGGCGATTGCGATGGCGGCGGTCAAGGTGATTCTTCAAGCTGCGACTTTAGATACCGAAGGCCTGCCAAGCTGTTGCGATTTTTCGATTTCGCTTGCAAGGCGGCAGTGGAGTGCCTACCTGAAGGCTAGCAACAGCGGGCCAGACGATGCCCCTGAACCGACGAAGGATGAGCGCCATGAGCACGACAGGCACCAATCGTTTTCTGGATGAATTCGCCAAGCTGATGACCGATGCGGCCGGCGCGGCGCAGGGCGTGCGCAAGGAGGCCGAGGCTGCTTTTCATGCGCAGGCGGATCGCTGGCTGAACAGTCTGGATGTCGTCCGGCGCGAGGAATTCGACGCCGTGCGCGAAATGGCCATTCAGGCGCGGGATGAAAACGACGCGCTGCGCGCCCGCATCGAGGCTCTGGAAGCGAAGCTCTCCGCCGCCAAGGACTGATTTTTTAGCTCTTTTTCTGAGAGGTCCCGGATCGCTTGCGATTCCGGGACCTTTTGTTTTCGGCGCGTTCTGCCCGAAATCACTCCCGGTTGTGAAAAACGGGCCTTCGGCACGAATTTTTCGGGCCTGTGGACACTTCCAAAAAACGCAATCGGCAGAGTCGCTTATGTATCTCGCCTGAGGTGATGGGGGAGAAGATATCCACTGCTCAAAAAGCAAAAATGGCGGGCGAGGGGTGGCAGCAGGACTCGGCCATTATACACTGATTTTAAATGATGATTCGAAAAGACCTGGTAAGCTCCAGACAGGGTGAATGCGTAATTCTGGTGGTGTCGGGCAATCGTCTCAAATGTTTATCCCGGTTTGTATGTGCGTTTTGTGCCCGGCGTTCAAAACAGGACATCCCTACCGGCTGAGAAGGTGCCGCATGAGTCTGATAGAATTTGAAATTGAGCGTCAGTCCAATCCCGTGGACATGATCGAGATTGTCGCCGCCTCCAACGATTGGTCCTTCGAGCGTTCGGGCGAAGACGAGATTGCCATGACGGTGGCTGGTCACTGGGCCGACTATCACGTCTCCTTTTCCTGGATGGAGGAATTCGAGGCGCTGCATCTGGCCTGCGCTTTCGATATCAAGGTGCCGGATCAGCGCGTCAATGAAGTCATTCGTCTGCTGTCGCAGGTCAACGGTCAGGTGCTGATGGGTCATTTCGATCTGTGGCGGCAGGAAGATGTCGTGATCTTCCGCCAGTCCCTGCTTCTGGCGGGCGGTGCAGAGCCGAACAACCAGCAGGTGGAAGTGCTGCTTTCCAGTGCGCTGGAGGCCTGCGAACAATATTATCAGGCATTCCAGTTCGTCGTCTGGTCGGGGCTGGATGCGAAAAGTGCAATCGAAGCGGTCATGTTCGAGACCGTCGGGGAAGCGTAACATGGTGTACAAGGCTTCGGGTCCGCTCGTCCTCGTGGGGGCCGGCAATATGGGCGGCGCCCTGCTTTCGGGCTGGCTGAAAAAGGGCGTTGCCGGATCGCAGGTCATCGTCCTCGATCCACGTCCTTCCGATGCCATGCGCACGACGATTGCGGAAGCCGGCGCTACCCATAGCGAAAGCGTGCCGGCTGGCATCAAGGCCGGCATTCTTTTTGTCGCGGTGAAGCCGCAGATGATGGATGCCGTGCTGCCGTCGCTGAAACCGCTGCTGGGCCCGGAAACGGTCGTCGTTTCCATTGCGGCAGGCACCACCATTGCCACCTTCGTTTCGCATTTCGGTGCGGTTGCTGCTGTCCGTGCCATGCCCAATACACCGGCGATGGTCGGGCGGGGCGTGACGGGCGCCTATGCCAACGATCTGGTGACGCCGGAGCTGAAAGCTATCGTGGACGGGTTGCTGAAGGTCAGCGGACCGGTGGAATGGGTGGAATCCGAAGGCGATATCGACGCCGTGACCGCGGTTTCGGGAAGCGGCCCGGCCTATGTCTTCTATCTGGTGGAATGCATGGCCGAAGCCGGCCGCAAGGCCGGTCTGCCGGCCGATGTCGCCATGCGTCTGGCGCGTGAAACCGTGGCCGGCGCCGGCGAATTGCTGCACCAGTCCTCCGACGAGGCGGCACGCCTGCGCCAGAATGTGACTTCGCCGGGTGGTACCACGGCTGCGGCGCTGTCCGTGCTGATGGCCGAAGACGGCATGCAGCCCCTGTTCGACAGGGCGGTTGCCGCCGCGAAAACACGCGCCGAAGAGCTGGCGGGCTGAAGCCATGAGCGGTGAAATTTCCTATGCCGATTTCGAAAAGGTCGATATCCGCGTCGGCACCATCATTGAGGTCGAGCCCTTTCCCGAAGCGCGCAAGCCGGCCTTCAAGGTGAAGATCGATTTCGGACCCGAGATCGGCGTCAAGAAGTCGTCGGCGCAGATCACGGTGCATTATACGCTGGAAAACCTTGTCGGCCGGCAGGTTCTGGGCGTGGTGAATTTTCCGCCGCGGCAGATCGGCCCTTTCCGTTCCGAGGTGCTGACGCTCGGTTTTGCCGATGCCAATGGCGATATCGTGCTTGCCGCGGTTGAGCGGCCGGTGCCGAACGGCGAGAAAATGTGCTGATAGAGTACGACAGCACGCAGCATAAAGACTAACGCAGACGGACATTTTTCTTCCGTCATACCGGCCTTGAGCCGGCATCCAGCCAGCCCCAAGTCCTTGGGTTGAAAAGAGTCCTGTCGTCTCGCGGACGCGCGTCGGCTGGATTCCGGCTCAGGGCCAGAATGGCGGAAACGGCAAGTCCGCGTCACACTTTTCGCTCCGCTGTTCTAAGCCGGAATTTTGACGATTACCCGCAATCCACCCATCGGGCTTTCATCCAGCGATACGTCACCGCCATGGCTGCGGGCGATGTCGCGGACGATGGAGAGGCCAAGGCCCGTGCCAGACGCATTGAGGTTACGCGCCTCGTCCAGCCGGAAGAAGGGCTTGAACACATCCTCGCGTGAGATTTCCGGAATGCCCGGGCCGTCATCGTCGAAGGTCATGATGATGGAGCGCGGCGCCTTGCGGATATCGACATGGAGATTGCTGGCGTAGCGCCGCGCATTCTCGGCAAGGTTGGCGACGAGCCGGGAAAGCGCATTCGGCCGCGCGATGATTCTCTCGATATTATAAAGCTCGTAACTGAATTTCTTGCCGTGCAGCTCGAAATCATGGCCGATCTTTTCGAGAAGTGCCGGAAGTTCCAGCGTGCCGACATCCTCCTCGACATCGGTGCGGGCAAAGGTCAGATAGGCCTCCAGCATCGATTGCATGTCCTCGACGTCCTTATCGAGCCCTTCGAGGTCGGGATTGTCACCGGCGAGCGCCAGTTGCAGCTTGAAGCGGGTGAGAATGGTGCGCAGATCATGGCTGACGCCATTCAGCATGGCGGTGCGCTGCTCCATCTGCCTCTCGATACGCTCGCGCATCAGGATGAAGGCGAGACCGGCACGCCGCACCTCATCCGCACCGCGCGGGGAATAACCGCTGATCTTCTGGCCCTTGCCGAAATTTTCCGCCGCCTTGGCAAGCGCTTCGATGGGTTTGATCTGCCCGCGCAGGAACAGGATGGAAATGGCGATCAGCACCAGCGACGCGCCGACCATCCAGACGAGGAAAATATGAGTATTGGAAGCATAGGCCGAACTGCGGCGGGTGAAGACCCGCAGCGTCTTGTCTTCCAGCTGGATGCGGACTTCCAACAGCGAGCCGTTGCCATAGGTATCGATCCAGAACGGCCTGCCGATCTGCTGTGTCAACTGATCGGCTAGAATCCTGTCGAGGATTGAAAATAGTGGTTCCGGTTTGGGGGCGGGCAGGTTCGTCTTCGGTTCGATATAGATGCTGAGATCGAGCTTGTCGCGGGCGATGCGGATGACGCGCTGATAATCGTCTTCTTCCGGATCCGTCTGCAGAAGCTCGATGATCGCGGCGATATCGCGCGTGACGGCGGCGGAAAGGCGATCCGTCACCAATTGCCAGTGGCGCTCCATGAAGACAGCCGCAACCACGGCCTGAAGCAAAATCATCGGCAGGATGATGATGAGCAGCGAACGGGTGTAAAGCCCGGTTGGCAGCCAGTGGCGTAGCCACCTGCCGGACATGCGCCAGACCTTGGCCACACTGCTTTTTTTGACCGTGCTGAGAAAATCGAGGCTCGCCATGGCCGTGCGTTGCCCTTCCTTGGTGTTCGTCAGTCCACGCTCAGGCGGTAGCCGATGCCGCGCACCGTTTGCAGATAGACAGGATTGGCAGGATCGTCCTCGATTTTGCGGCGAAGACGGTTGATCTGCACGTCGATGGTTCTTTCACCCACTTCCGATTCAGCCTCCACCAGCTCGTGGCGGGGAATGGTGTCGCCGGCGCGAAGTGCGAAAAGCAGCATGATTTCCTGCTCACGATCCGTCAGCCGGATTGTTTCTGGACCGCGCCGCAATTCCTTTTTCGGAATGGAGAAGCTGTAGGGGCCGAACATGATCTGCTCGATCTTGGGTGTATCGGGCGAGGTGTTGCGCCGCAGGATGTTGTTGATGCGCAGGACAAGTTCGCGTGGATCGAAGGGCTTGGCGAGATAGTCGTCAGCGCCGGCTTCCAGCCCCGCAATACGTGAGTCCGCTTCCGACCGGGCGGTCAGGAGGATGACCGGCACGGATTTGTTCTCGTTCAGCGAGCGGGTCAGCGAAAGCCCGTTTTCGCCCGGCATCATTACGTCGAGGATAAGCAGATCAAAACGGATGCCCACCATTTTGCGCCGGGCTTCGGCCGCATCGGCGGCGACGGAGATGCGGTAGCCCTTGTCCCCAAGGAAGCGCTGCAGAAGGTTGCGAATGCGGGCGTCGTCGTCGACGATCAGGAGATGGGCCGCATCGTCATCCGCCGGCGGGCGTTTTGTCGGAGCTGTTGACATCGTTATTCGCCCTCCACGGTCGTCGGGCTGCGCATCTGCGCCAGGAACTTGCGCACGCAGGCGCGTGCATCCGGCCCAAGCCCTTCCAGCGCGCGGTCGATGCGGCGCGATTGCGGTTCGCTTAGCGCCAGCGCCAGTTCGCGACCCGTCAGCGTCGGATAGAGCCGGCGCTGGCGGCGGTCTTCGGGACCGGCCATCTGGCGGATGTAGCCGTCGTCGATCAATTGCTTCAACACGCGGGCAAGGCTCTGTTTGGTGATCTGCAGGGTGTCGAGCAGATCCGCCACCGTCATGCCGGGCTGCCGGCTGACGAAATAGACCACCCGGTGGTGCGCCCGCCCGTAGTCCAGCTTCGACAGGATGACGTCGGGATCGGAGACGAAGTCGCGATAGGCGAAAAACAGCGCCTCGATCGTGTCGAAGTCGATCTTGCCGTCGTCAACCTTCGGGAGTGCCGGTGTCTGCCTGGCGGCGGCGGTTTTGAGCGATTGCGGTGGCACTGCGGTTCCTTCATATCCTGCGGCTGACATGCGTCGATGCGCCAATATTCTGTAAACATAGCCGAAAATGCGTCCGCTCGGGAGGATGCCGCCGATCATTTTCTGTTGCGGTGGATAATATGCTGCGGGTGCGGGTGCAACTGGAATCCTGAGCGGTCTTTACCGGAAACAGAAAGGGCGCGGAAAACCCGCGCCCTTCATTCGTTTCAGGCCACCCCGATCAATGGGCGAACTGCCTGAAGTGCCTACTGATAGACATAGACGATCCGTCGTGTCGAAGGCTCGACAAGAACCGGCACGTCGTTGATCCGAACATAACGATATTGATAGTCCGGGATTTCGACGAGACGTGTATCCGCCGGCAATACGCTGCCGATGACGACGTCGCCATCATAGGTGACGGTGTCTGCGGGATGCTCGTCAATATAGGTTATCACCGATTGCGGCGGGTTCACCTCGCCGACCTTGCCGAGGTTCGGATCGCCAGGATTGGGCTCTGCCCGCACGCTTGAGGTCTTTTCATAGGTCACGACCGGCACGCTCATGTCCGAGCGGCGCTGTTCGAGAACGACCGGAGACCCTTCATACATGACATTCAGATAGTCCGCCCGTGCCCAGCCACGCATGCCGTTGACTTCGATACGGCACCAGCTGCTGCCTTCCATGCAGCCATCCAGAACCGCGCTGCTGCCGCGGGTGGCCAATCCCAGTTCGGGATAGTCTTCACCGGGGCCCGAGCGAACGGAAACATCCGATGCGGTGGTGGCGACCATGGCGGCGTTCGCGTAACCGGCCATCAAGGCGAAGGCGCCGCCGGCGATCAGCATTTTAAGCGTCTTGTCCATGTGTCTCACTCCTTTCAAGACTGGAGCTACAACGTCGCAGCCACCCGGGCGTTCCACATTTTTCGCCGGAAATTGCCGCTACAGAGCAGCGGCGCTTTGTTACGTCCTTGTTTTTCATTGAGATTTTCAACGCTCTCGGGCGGCGGAAAGCGGGACCTTTTCCGCCGCCATTGTGCCGCCACCGGTCGCGGGCTATAGGAGGCGGAACCTTTCAGACAGGAGATACGGGATATGGGAAAGTTGCAGGCGGGTATTATTCCGGTCACGCCATTCGAGCAGAATTGCACCATCCTGTTCGATCAGGACACCAAGGAGGGAGTCGTCGTCGATCCCGGCGGGGATGTGGACGTCATTCTCCAGGTCGTCGCTGAAAACGGCATCACGCTGAAGGAAATCTGGCTGACGCACGGGCATCTCGACCATGCCGGCGGCGCTGACGAATTGCGCGAAAAGCTTTCCCTGCAGGTGATCGGGCCGCATGAGGATGACCGGCCCCTGCTGGAGCGGATCGAGGTGCAGGCGGAGAAATACGGTATCAGCGGCTTGAAGAACGTCGTGCCGGACAAATGGCTGAAGGATGGCGACAAAGTCTCCTTCGGGGATCACGTCTTCGAGGTCTATCATTGCCCCGGCCACGCGCCCGGCCATGTCATCTATTACAACCGCGACCAGAACTTCGCCCATGTCGGCGACGTGCTGTTTTCAGGCTCGGTGGGGCGCACGGATCTGCCGGGCGGAAACCATGAGCAACTGATGGCCTCCATTCGCGACAAGCTGCTACCGCTCGGCGATGATGTCGGTTTCATCTGCGGCCATGGCCCCGGTGGGCGGCTGGGTGAGGAACGGCTCACCAACCCCTATCTCAAGGGGCTCTGAGTGCCGGGCCTTTGAGGCCTGCGGGAGGCACAAAAAAACCCGGCATTCCTGCCGGGCTTCAACTAGAAAAGAAAGCCGTTATAGGGTCAGCCAGCAATCTGCAGATTGACTGCCTTCGGCCCCTTGCCGCGACGATCCGGTTCCGTGTCGAAGCTCACTTTCTGATTTTCTGAAAGTCCGGACAGGCCAGAAGCCTGTACGGCAGAGATGTGAACAAAGATATCAGCGCCACCATTGTCTGGCTTGATGAAGCCGAAGCCTTTGTCTGTATTGAAGAATTTTACGGTGCCAGTTTCGGCCATGCATCAGGTCCTTTTCGCTCTGCCCGCGTTCAGCTACAGGCAGCATTACAGTTTTGCCCCGCGTGGGCGTTGGCAGGCAGTTTTTGACTATTGAGAAAATGGACCTTCGCAGCGGGAAGTAATGGCGTTCTCATCCAACGTTTTTCGTCCCACCGCCCGAGGTTTATAGCGTCCCCAGTGCGCAAAATTATAGGCCTTCCCATGCTCGCAAATTGCCCGAACCGCAGTAGATTGATGCGTTTATCGAAAATTGGCAAGCAAAAGTTTTTACGGGCTTTTTGTCAGATAAAAAACCTGCGGTAGAATTACCGCCCGCAATCGCATATTTTTTCCGCACAAGCGATTATTGATGAAATAATTACCGGCCCTATCGGGCTTTCCCGGCAAAAATTTGAATGCAGGGCCGGAATTTCCTGCGAAAACAGAAAAATCAGTTCTTTTTGCGTCAGCTCGCTTCAGCCATGGATTTTTGCCGCTTGCGCGTCAATTCCGGCACCAGTTCAACGATCAGTATGGCGACGAAGATGATCAGGCAACCGATGTAGCCCGCGCCGGAAATGGTTTCCTTGAGGAAAATCGAGGCCAGCAAAGCGCCGAAAAGCGCCTCCGAGGACAGGAAAATCGCGGCCTGTGGCGCCGTGGTGTAACGCTGGCCAATCACCTGCAACACGAAGGCAAGGCCGGAGGAGACGAGGCCAACATAGAGAATTTCCGTCAGTGACCCTTCAATGGCAGCCATGCTGATGGGTTCGAATGCGACACCGATCATGCAACTAAGAAGGGAGCAAACCGCGAACTGGGTGCAGGAAAGCGCCAGCGGCCGTCCGCTTTCGGAAACGAAGCGGCCTGCGAGGGTGATCTGGATCGCCCAGAAGAAGGCGCAGACGATGCTGAGGATATCTCCCTTCGTCAGCGTCTCGAAGGCGCCGCCGGAGAGGAGAAATATGCCGCCCAGCATCATCAGCGCGCAGGGCCAGACGACCCAATGGGGATGACGGCGGTAAAGCACGACGGCGATGACGGGCACGAAGATGACGTAAAGCCCGGTCAGGAAGCTGGAATTGGTGACGGTGGTGGTCAGGAGACCGACCTGCTGGGTGGTGGCGCCGCCGAATAGCGCCAAGCCGACGAGGATGAAGCTGCCGATTTCACTGCGGCGCGGCGGCGATTTCAGCGATCGTGTTTCCATGAGCGCGAAGGGCAGCACGGCGATTGCGGCAATGGCGAAACGTAGTCCGACGAACCAGAAGGGGCCGATCGAAGCCATGGCGGAGGATTGCGCGACGAAGCCGCCTCCCCAGATTGCTGCGGCAAGCAGAAGCAGCATATTGGCCTGAACACGCGTCATGATTGGCACCAGCACAACAGGGGCCGGAAATTCATTCAGTCGCGGCCATGGTAATTCGGGGATTTTTTGAAATGTCGGTCTGACGGTTTCCCGGGGTGCTTTAGCAGCAACCTGCCGATGTCGCAAGTCAGGGTAGGGGCTGGCGCTGGTGGTGCCGAGGGCGTCTTTATCGCTGCGGCTTATTTGTAGCGGCGAGCCTCGTCCTTCAGGCTGCGCCGGGTCAGCGTCAGGCCGCCTATGCCGAGGCCGATGAAGGCTGCTGCCGACAGGACGATGAGCAGGATGTGAGGACCCGCCTCCGTCGTTGCCGCCACCTGCGGAATGGCGGATGTATGCAGGGTATCGACCGCCTGAGTGGCGGCATTGGCCGACGTTGCGATGCCGGCTGCCATGGTGACGATGACAAGAAAAGCCGCAATGGCCATCCAGAGGGAAAACAGCGTTCTCTGCGCCCTTAACCTTTCAACGGAAGTCCGGTCGTTGGTAAACATGGCTGTCGCCTCTTGTCCCTGTTCTTAAAGGATAAAAGAGGCTTCGAAATGGACGGCTTGGAGACCGAATTCTGGCGTTCCGCGGTATTTATTGCGGCAATATTGTGGCAAGGGCGATTATAGGGCCGGTTTCATCGCAAGCGGCGTCAGAGGCCACGTTTTCCGAAGGTCCGGGTCTGGCGCAGAGGATGTGTGTCGGCGGGCCGTTCCTCGCGGGGAAATGCCGGTGCAGCGCTTTTTTCAGGCCTTGCGGAAGGGGAGAAATAGGCGTTGCCGAGTTCGGGAAAGCGTGTGTCGAAACTGGTCGGCGCAAGTTCGGGTTTTGCCAGAACATAGCCCTGCATCAGAAAGACACCGAGTTCCTCGCACTGATCCACCTGCCAGCCGGTTTCCAGCCCTTCGAAGACCGGCTCTATTCCTTCTTCGCGAAACTGGCTGACGATGACGCGCAGAAGCGCGGCGCCCGCCGAATTCTGCATGAAATCGCGCACCCAGCCCGCTTCGAATTTCACATAGTCGGGCTTGATGAGCTTGACCCGGTCGATGGCGGAATCGCCGGCGCCATAGTCGTCCAGCGCCACGCGAAAACCGATATCGTGCATATGGTAAGCGAAGTCGGCGACCATCTGGGTGTCGGAGGCTTTTTTCTCCGAGATTTCGCAGACGATGCGGTCCGCCGTCATGCCGGCCTCGTGGGCGGCAAGCCGCATGCGCTCCACCTCCTGCCGCATCTTGGCCGGCGTCTGGAACAGGCCGGGATGGAAGTTGACGAAGATGCGGGCGCGGGAACGGTTGAGCCTGCCGGTGTTGAGAATGTGGATCGTGCGCAGGATGCTGTCGATATTCTCGATGTCTTCAGCCGCGACCAGCGAGAAAAACTCGCCCGGCGTCACCGGCTCGCCATTGCGATGCGGCCGCACCAGACCTTCGAAGGAATCGATGTCGAGCATGCCGCTCGTCGTTCGGCGGAAAATGGGCTGCAGGGCCGATTTCAGATTGAAGGTTTGATAGGCCGTGGACCATGTGCCATCGACCTCGCGGACAAGACTGGAAAAGATGCTTCTGGGCGCCATTTTTCAACCAGCTTTAGAGACACGACCCCTAGGCTCGCAAATGTAGCGTATCAAGCGTTACTTCCGGGTTAAGGAAGGTTTAAATTCTCCATTGCGGCAGATAAGCCGGCTTTTGACCTTGAAACTATGCCGGTCTTTCGACATAGAAAGTGCCGCAGCAGGCAAGTTTTCCAGCCTCTGCTGATGTCAACCCCAATAGGACCGATTAAAAATGGCCTTCCTTGCCGACATTCTCTCCCGCGTAAAGCCATCCGCCACCATCGCCGTTACCCAGAAAGCCCGCGAGCTGAAAGCGCAGGGCCGCGATGTGATTAGCCTTGGCGCCGGCGAGCCGGATTTCGATACGCCCGAAAATATCAAGGAAGCGGCCATTGACGCGATCAAACGCGGCGAGACCAAATACACGCCCATTTCCGGCATTCCGGAACTGCGCAAGGCGGTTGCCGACAAGTTCAAGCGTGAAAACGGCCTCGACTACAAGCCGGAACAGACGATCGTCGGCACCGGCGGCAAGCAGATCCTCTTCAACGCCTTCATGGCGACGCTGAACCCGGGTGATGAGGTCGTCATTCCCGCGCCTTACTGGGTCAGCTATCCGGAAATGGTGGCGATCTGCGGCGGCACGCCGGTTTTCGTTAACGCCACGCTCGAAGACAATTTCAAGCTGACGCCGGAAGCGCTGGAAAAGGCGATCACGCCGAAGACCAAGTGGTTCGTCTTCAACTCGCCTTCCAACCCCTCGGGTGCGGCCTATTCGCATGACGAGCTGAAGGCGCTGACGGATGTGCTGGTCAAGCACCCGCATGTCTGGGTGCTGACGGACGACATGTATGAGCACCTGACCTATGGCGATTTCAAATTCGTCACCCCGGTTGAGGTCGAGCCTTCGCTCTACGACCGCACGCTGACGATGAACGGCGTCTCCAAGGCCTATGCCATGACCGGCTGGCGTATTGGCTATGCCGCCGGCCCGCTGCCGCTGATCAAGGCCATGGACATGATCCAGGGCCAGCAGACCTCGGGCGCAAGCTCGATTGCACAGTGGGCAGCTGTCGAAGCTCTGAACGGCACGCAGGATTTCATTCCGGCCAACAAGAAGATCTTCGAAGGCCGCCGCGATCTCGTCGTTTCCATGCTCAACCAGGCCAAGGGCATCAGCTGCCCGTCGCCGGAAGGCGCGTTCTACGTTTATCCGTCCTGCGCCGGCCTGATCGGTAAGACCGCGCCTTCGGGCAAGGTCATGGAGACGGATGCGGATTTCGTCTCCGAACTTCTGGAAGCCGAAGGCGTTGCCGTCGTGCAGGGATCGGCTTTCGGCCTCGGCCCGAACTTCCGCATTTCCTACGCCACGTCGGAAGCGCTTCTGGAAGAGGCCTGCAAGCGCATCCAGCGCTTCTGCGCCGCTTGCCGCTGATCGGTTTGCGATCTTAAAAGAAAAAGCCCGGCAGCGATGCCGGGCTTTTTTGTTTCAACTAGAGCATCGCGCGTTCAATCGGAATGTAAATAATAATAAAGTATTTTTGGAAAATTACGGCAATTCATTCCTGTCTATGATGAGTTATTTAGGTTTTTGTTTAAGTGGAAATAATATAGTCTTTGGGTGTGGCGTAAGCCAAAAGGAGTTTCATCGGATGATTGATGAATTAATTATAGACGGACTGTCGGATAGAGATTTTTGTAAAGAAATTGAGGATTTACTTAGAAGAGACGAGGCTGATGCGGCTGCCGATCGCCTGAAGTCACTGCTTGGCGCAGTGTGCGGCCCAGATCGTCCGCTTCCGTCACGCTTTCTAACCGTCGACCCAAAAAGCATCGAGTTGATTGGGTGGTTAAATTTGCCAGCAAGCGTTACGAACTACGATCTTGGTGACAGCAAGATTAGTGCGATCGGAATCGATCTAAGCTGGCCAGGGCATATAGGGCGGGAGCCAAACGATGACGGATTGCTTGATCCCGTCGTCGAGACGAACTTCTATACGGACGACATGTGGCCTTTCTCTACTTCAGATCGCGCCGGTCTCCTTTCAGGATACGATCAATACTCATGCGCTTGGCAAGGGGGATTTGAGGGGATCGACGGCACAGTCCAGATCAACGGCATTTCCGACCTCTATGGCGCCGTTTATTTATTGAAGGGGATCACCGAACCGGGATTACAAACCGCAAGAGTGTTGGGGGCGTGCTATATCGTCGTTTTGATATACTTGGCATTGCGGGACTCTGCGTCTCGCGATGTACTGCCGCGGCCAATGGCTGTCATTTTGGGGAGCAATGAGGACTATCCGTATTTCAATGCGCCAGTCTTCGCCGCAAGATAAGCGAACACCCATCTTCGCAGGCATGACAGTCCTGTTTGTCGCAGGATATGAGAGAGTATAGACCGAAGATCGGTCGCTAAAGCCCCAGAAACAGCAGCATGATGAAGGTGGCGAAGAGGATGAAATGCGTCATTCCCTCGATCGCATTGGTCTCGCCGTCGTTGAGATTGATGGCGGCGGCGATGAGGGTGATGAAGACCATGACGGTCTGCACCGGGGTCATGGCCATGATGAAGGGCTGGCCGGTATAAAGCGCGATGCCCTCCATCACCGGCACGGTCAGGATCACCGTCGACAGTGATGCGCCCATGGCGATATTGACCACGGCCTGCATGCGGTTGCGTAGGGCGGATCGGAGCGCGGTAAGGATTTCCGGCGAAGCCGAGATGGTCGCCACCACCACCGCCATCAGTGCCGGCGGTGCGCTCGTGCCCTCGAGGCTTTCGCCAAGGAAGGCCGACATGAATTCCGCCAGCACGCCGATCATCACCACGCCGGCAATGATGAGGCCGATGGAGAGTGGTACGCTGCCTTCGTCTTCCTCCTCCGCATGGCCATCCGATGGCTGACCGGCCGGATGCGGTTTGCGGGGATAGGTGTAGCTGAAGAAATAGCTGTGCGGCCCGACCTGCATCTTGAGGAAAAGCGCATAGAGCGCGATCATCGCGACAATGGTGAAGGCGGAATAGACATGCCAGCTCTGTTGCGGAATGAATTCCGGCACGATCATCGAAATGCCCATGGCGGTGAGGATCATCACGCCGTAGGTCTTGCCGGAATCGTCATTATAAGGCTGCTCACCGTGGCGCAGACCGCCGAGCAGGGCGGCGAGGCCCAGAATGCCGTTGATGTCGATCATCACGGCGGAATAGATCGTATCGCGCACCAGCGTGGGAGAACTGGATTCGCTCATGATGATGGCAAGGATCAGCACTTCGACCGCGACCGCCGAGAGCGTCAGGATCATCGTGCCATAGGGATCGCCGACCTTGGTGGCGAGGATTTCGGCGTGATGGGCAACCCGCATCGAGACGAGAACGATAAGCCCGATGAGCATGATCGCGGCAATCAGCGCCGCCGTCTTTCCGGCTTCGAATATCGCATGTTCCGCCATATAGGCGGCAATTGCCGCCGGTATCGCCAGAAGCAACATGCGCTCCTGCTTCAGAATGGTAGCCGCCATCGATTTCCCTTCCCCGTGACAGGCCTAGGCTGTGACGTATCGTCCCTCAGATCAAGCAGGATTTGCGCTTGAGTGCTTTTGGTAGGATAGTGGTGTCGCAGGACATGCTGCTCATGCCGCGGTGTCCCATCGGGTGCAATGCTTGAAACGCGGTTGTGGTTGCCATGTCGCCTACCGAGACGGAGGACCATGCATGACCAAAGTGGTATATGAAATTGTCGAACATGACGGAGGTTTCGCCTACCGCATGAACGGCGCCTATTCCGAAACATTTCCTACCTATGCCGATGCCGTCGAGGCTGCGCGCATCGTTGCCGCCGAACAGCAGATTGGAGGCGATGACGAGGAAATCAGCTATCAGGACGAGCGCGGCCAGTGGCATGAGGAATATAGCCAGGGTGGCGACCGGCCGGAAGCCGAGGTGGTGGACAAGACGACGCAGCAGGCCAGACCCTTTTGATGAGCGGGGTCGGAATGTCAGGTGAAACCGGCATTGCCCTCCCATTTTCGCCGGCCTGTTCCGCGCAATCGCGTGTGCGGCCGGGCGCCGATGCTTGAGCAGCCCTAGCGCCGTTGCGGCGGGGCGTTCGGATCGGTCTCCTTGAGATGGGCTTTCAGGCCTTCGACCAGGGCGCTGAACACGGCCCGACATCGCGGCGAGGTCTTGAGGTTCTCGTGCATCGCGACCCAGGTGTGCAGCGGAATGTCGATTTTCGGAAGCACATGGACAAGCCGGGGGTCCTTGCGCGCCAGGCCGATCTGGCAGACGCCGATTCCCGCGCTGGCGCGGATCATGGCAAGCTGGGCAAGGTTGCTGTCGGCGCGGATTTCAAAGGAAATGTCTTCAATATCGGGTATTTCCGGATCGAGCGAACGCATCCGCTGGATGGCCGCCCGGATGAATGGCGTCTTGCGGTCGAAACCGACCATGCGGTGGTTGTCCAGTTCATCCATGCTCTCCGGGATGCCGGCTTTTGCCAGATAGTCGCGTGTCGCATGAAATCCCAGACGGAAATTGCCAATATAGCGCATGACGATCGCATCCTGCTGCGGCTCGGTCATGCGGATGGCGATGTCGGCCTCACGCCGCAGCAGGTCTTCCAGCGTATCGGACAGCGAAAGCTCGATTTCCAGCCGGGGGTGAACCTCCTGCATGGCGGTGATGATCGGCGGCAGCATCTCCACCCCGATAATATCCGACGCGCTGATGCGCACGGTGCCTTCGATCTTGCCAACCTCGCCGGAGGCCGCCCGCATGAGGGCCGCGGCCGTCGCCGACAGATTTTCCGCATAGGGCTTGAGCGCAAGCGCGGCCTCCGTCGGCATCAGCCCGTGCGGTGAGCGGATGAACAGCGGAAAGCCGATGGCCTCCTCCAGCGCGCCGATATGGCGCCCCGCCGTCGGCTGGGTGATGCCAAGTTCGCGCGCGGCGGCGGAAAGCGAGCCATCACGCAGCACGCTGAGGAAGGTACGGTAAAAATCCCAGCTGACATTCCGGCTTTTGATCATAAAATTTTGTATGGCCGCTACACCTATTTCGACAATTTCGTATATCGCGCATTGCGCCGATACTCCAGCTCACAAAAAGGAGCGACGGCCATGATATATGAAAACCATGCAAATACAGCAGAGAATAACCGGCCGCTGGCCCTGATCATTGGCGCGAATGGCGGTGTCGGCAGCCACGTCTCGAAGATGCTGCTGCAACGCGGCTGGCGGGTGAGGGCACTGACGCGCCAACCCGTATCGACAGGCGCGTCGGACGGCGTGGAGCGCGTGACGGGCGATGCGATGAACCGGCAGGATGTGGTGGAGGCCGCCAGGGGCGCCACGCTCGTCGTCCATGCGGTCAATCCTCCCGGATATCGCGATTGGGAGAGGCAGGTGCTGCCGATGCTCGACAACACCATCGCCGCTGCCGAAGCCTGCGGGGCGAGGATCGTGTTTCCGGGCAGCGTCTATAATTTCGGGCCGGATGCCTTTCCGCTGCTGACAGAGGACAGTCCGCAGAAACCCTTCACCCGCAAGGGCGCGCTGCGCGTGGAGATGGAGCGGCGGCTGAAAATGGCGTCGATGCGCGGTGTGCCGGTGCTGATTGTCCGTGCCGGGGATTTTTTCGGGCCGGATGCGAAAAATAACTGGTTTTCGCAAATGCTGGTGCGGCCGGGCAAACCGGTGCGCAGCGTCCAGAACCCCGCCGCACCCCATGCCGGGCATCAATGGGCCTATCTGCCTGACGTGGCGGAGACGATCGGACGGTTGCTGGATCGTTCGGGCGAACTTCCTGCTTTTGCCGTCTATCACATGGAGGGTTTCTGGGATTTCGACGGGCTGCAACTGGTCGCGGCAATCGAGCGTGCTGTAGGCCAGCCGGTCAAGATGCGACGACTGTCCTGGCTGGCGATAAGGCTCGCCGCCCCCTTCGTTCCCCTGTTCCGCGAAGTGCTGGAAATGCAATATCTCTGGCAGATGCCGATCCGCATGAGCAACGCCAAGCTTACGGATTTCCTCGGTGTGGAACCGAGGACACCGATCGATGTTGCGGTATCGGCGACATTGGCGAACCTCGGCTGTATCGAACAGGTGCGGGAACCGGCCAGCCTTCACCATCCGGCCGATGCCGGGGGGAGGGTGTGATGGCCACGGCAACGAGTGAACTATCTCGCCAACGCCGCATCTTCGCCGTGGTGTCGGCCGTGGTGCCGGTGCTGATTTTCGCGCAGGTGCTGCTGGCCGGGCTGTCGATCTATTATGACGGGTCGCTGCTTTCGGTGCACAAGGGGCTTGGCATCTTCATCGCCCTTCCCATCCTGTCGCTGGTGGTCCTTGCGCTGCGTTATGACGATCTACGGCCGAACCTTGGCCGTTCGCTGGTGCTGCTCGCCCTCTACTGTCTGCAGGTGGCACTGATAAGTATCGGCCGGGAAACGGGCAATGGCTTGCTGCAGGCGCTGCATGTGCCCAATGCCTTCATCATGGGCGCATTTTCAGATTTTGCCGCGCGGCAGGCACGAAGCCTGCGCTGAAAGAAAACGCCGCATTGCCATGGAGCAATGCGGCGTTTCGGTTTGTCAGGCGAGCGCCGGATAGTCGGTGTAACCTTCGGCTCCGCCGCCATAGAAGGTCGGCTGGTTCGGCTCGTTCAAGGGCGCGTTGTCCTTGAAGCGGCGCACCAGATCCGGATTGGCGATGAAGGCCTTGCCGAAGGCGACGGCATCGACCTTGCCGCTTTCCACGGCTTCGATGGCGCTCTCACGGTCGTAACCATTATTGGCGATCCACAGGCCCTTGCCACCGGCATTGCGATAGGCGGCCTTGAAGGCTGCGTAATCGAACGGCTTGTCGCCCTGCTTGAAATCACGCGGGCCACCCGTGGCACCCTCAACGACGTGGATGAAGGCGAGATTGCGCTTGCCGAGTTCTTCCACCACGTAATTGTAAAGCGGCTGCGGATCGGCCTCGAAAATATCGTTGGCCGGAGTGACGGGGGAGAGGCGGATGCCGGTGCGGCCGGCGCCGATCTCTTCCGCAACCGCATCGACAACTTCCAGCAGGAAGCGGACGCGGTTTTCGATCGAGCCGCCATATTCGTCCGTACGCTGGTTGGTGCTGGATTTCAGGAACTGCTCGATCAGGTAACCATTGGCGGCATGGATTTCGACGCCGTCAAAACCGGCTTCCAGCGCTGCGCGGGCACCGCTGCGGTAATCTTCAAGGATGAGGCCGATATCGTCGATGGTGAGCGCGCGCGGCTCGGAGGTCTCGGCAAAGGCGCCAGTGCCGTCATCATTGATGATATAGGTCTTCGACTTGGCCGGAATGGCGGAAGGAGCGACCGGCTGGCCGCCATGCGGCTGCAGCGAGGTGTGGGAAATGCGGCCCACATGCCAGATCTGCGCAACGATCTTGCCGCCGGCCGAATGTACGCCGTCGGTCACTTGTTTCCAGCCCGCGATCGCTTCCCGCTTGTAGAGGCCCGGAACGTCAGCGTAACCCTGACCCTGCTGGGAGATCGGCGTGCCCTCGGTGACGATCAGCCCGGCCGTGGCGCGTTGCTCGTAATAGGTGGCGTTGAGATTGTTGGGAATTGCCCCCGGCGAGCGGTTGCGGGTGAGGGGAGCCATGACGATACGGTTGGCGAGTGCGATATCGCCGGCCTGTGCCGGTTCGAAAAGACTGGTCATGCGACTTCACTTTCTGGTCGGTTGGCAGAGTTGCGCGGCAGGCGCGCTGTCCTTGTTCGGGTGCCGGAGTGAAACCGCGTTGCGGTTTCCAATCCGGCACCCCGGGGCTCAAAGCTTGGGAGGCTCAGAGATTGGCTTGCAGATAATTGCGGAAGGCGTCGATGGTTTCTTCGTCGCGTTCGAAAAACACCCATTGCCCGACCTTTTTCGACCTGATGAGGCCGGCTGCCTGCAACACCGCCAGATGTGACGAGACGGTGGATTGCGACAGGCCGCTGATCTGAAACTGGTTGGCGCATACGCCCATGCTGAGCGGATGCTCCTGGCAGAAGTGTTTCTCCGGGCACTTCAGCCATTCAAGAAATTTCAGCCTTGCGGGATGCGAAAGGGCCTTGAGGATTTCCTCCGGGTTCATCGATGTTTCTTCAATATCTGACATGTCCGATATTTATATCGGTCATTCTCGATATACAAGTCACGTCTCTGTGAGGATCGCGGGGAGCGGGCAGGCAGCTCCAAAAAAGAAGGCCGCTGGATATTTCCGCGGCCTGATAAGTTTGAAGGTCAAAACCTCCAGAGGGGAACAGCTGCCGCGGGCCTTGGGCGAACGTGACAGCTGACTAAAATATGGGAGCGGCAATAATGCAAAACAAGGTTGCATCATGCGATATTTCGCCAATTCGGAGAAAATTCTTGCGGGTAAAAAAAGAGGGCCGCCGGAAGGATCCAGGGCCCTTTAAGTGTGAAGGTCAAAAACCTCCAGAGGGGAACAGCTGATGCGGTGGAACTGGGAGGAAAAGCCACCGTGTGCATCAGCTGAGAGCGATATGGTGCTTTTTTGTGCACGAAACAACTCTTTTTTGTGCAGGTCAGGCATGCGTGCCGCGCAGCCCTCGATATTTCCGGTATATTTTATGTGCAAAGCTGGAGAAGGGCGCCTGCGCGCCCCTCTCGCTTCTGCCTTTGCAAGGCTTTGAATTTAAAAGATTATCTTTCAACGTCGATTATTTTAACGTCAGAAGTTCCAGTTCCGCGCTTTTGCAACGATGAAGTCGCGGAAGGCTTTCAGCTTTGCAGCGTTTTTCATCTCGTCCGGATAGCAGAAATAGGTATCGAAGGACGGAATGTCTGCGGCGAGCGATAGCTGGATAAGGCCCGGATCGCGGCCGACGATATAATCCGGCAAGCAGGCAATGCCTATCCCCAGCAGGCAGGCGCGCTTGATCGAGGTCTGGCTGTTGATCTGCAGATGCGGCGTGCGCGTATTGTCTGAGGAACGCCCGGCATTTTCCAGCCAGTTGACGTCCAAGAGGTAGTTGGGTGCCGGCTCACCGAAGGAGATGATGCGGTGATTGTCGAGATCCTCGACAGACTGCGGCTCACCATGGCGATTGATGTAGGACGGCGCGGCATAGACGTGCATGTGCACCGTGAACAGCTTGCGCTGGATAAGGTCCGACTGTTGCGGCTGGCGCAAGCGGATGGCGCAATCGGCATGGCGCATGTTCACGTCCAGCTCCTCATTGTCGAGGATGAGCTGGATCGACATTTCCGGATAGAGCTGCAGGAATTCCTGCACCTTGTCCGTCAGCCAGCCCTGGCCGAGACCGACGGTCGTCGTCACGCGCAGCTTGCCGCTCGGCTTTTCCGTCGTTTCGGTGAGCTGCATCTTCACCGTTTCGAGCTTCAGCAGCACGTCATGGGCGGTGCGATACAGCAACTCGCCCTGTTCGGTGAGAATCAGGCCGCGCGCATGGCGATGGAACAGCTTGACGCCGACATCCTGCTCCAGCGCGCTGACCTGACGGCTGATGGCCGACTGGGACAAATGCAGCTTGTCGGCAGCATGGGTGAAAGACCCTGCTTCGGCTGCGGCATGAAAAATGCGCAGTTTATCCCAGTCCAATGGCATTGCCATGCCTATCCTGCCTTTCGGTTATTCCGCTGCGACAGCAAGCGGTTGATGCGCGGTGAGATAACGTTCCGCTTCAAGGGCGGCCATGCAGCCCATGCCGGCGGCGGTGATTGCCTGGCGATAGATATCGTCGGTGACGTCGCCGGCCGCGAAGATGCCTTCCACGTCGGTGGCTGTGGAATCGGGAGCGGTCCACATGTAGCCGTTATCCTTGAGCTTCACCTTGCCCTTGAACAGTTCGACTGCCGGGGCGTGGCCGATGGCGACAAAGACGCCATCGATCGGCATTTCGCTGATCGCGCCCGTTTTGGTGTCGCGCAGCTTCACGCCGGAGACGGAAGGCGGCATTGGCGGCTTTGCCGGTGCGCCGGTGATCTCGGCGACTTCGGTGTTCCAGAGGATCTTGACGTTTTCCTTCGCGAACAGCCGTTCCTGCAGGATTTTCTCCGAGCGGAAGCTGTCGCGGCGGTGCACGATGGTGACCGACTTGGCGATATGGGCGAGGTACAGCGCTTCTTCCACGGCGGAGTTGCCGCCGCCGACCACGATCACATCCTTGTTGCGATAGAAGAAACCATCGCAGGTGGCGCAGGCGGAGACGCCGAAGCCCTGGAAATGCTGCTCACTCTCGATGCCGAGCCACTTGGCCTTGGCGCCGGTGGCGATGATCAGCGTGTCGGCAGTCCAGACCTGACCGGAATCGGTCCTGACCACGAAAGGCCGGACGTTGGTTTCAACTTCGGTGACGAGGTCGCTGACGATTTCCGCGCCCACATGGGTTGCCTGCTTCAGCATCTGGTCCATCAGCCAGGGGCCCTGGATCGGATCGGCGAAGCCTGGATAGTTCTCGACGTCGGTGGTGATCATCAGCTGGCCACCCTGTTCCATGCCGGCAATCAGCACGGGTTTCAGCATTGCGCGGGCCGCGTAGATCGCCGCGGTATAACCGGCGGGACCGGAGCCAATGATCAATACCTTCGTGTGGCGGGCAGACATGAAAACATTCCTTTCAGTAACGGGGTCTTTCGGTCGCAGTGCCTTTCGGCACCCGGGCCCTCCAGCCGCAAGACGGCGGACAGGCCGCAACCCCTTCATTGCCCGGTATTTAAGGTTGTCTAGTGTCTTTATTCAAGGGCAGCCTTGCGTTACCAACAAGGCAGTTGTGGATGCGCGCGCAATTTTGTGACCGGGCAGTGGCATAATGTTGCGAATCCCGTGCCGAATAGTACAAGGAAGTTCTCCAGCTTAACGAGGTACTTCTCCGTGACCAGCGTCGAACTCGATGCCATCGATCTGAAAATCCTGCGCGAATTGCAGCGCGACGGGCGTATGACCAATGTGGAGCTGGCCGAAAGGGTCGGAATTTCCGCGCCGCCCTGCCTTCGGCGTGTCCGCAAGCTGGAAGAGGCGGGTGTGATCGAGGGTTATCACGCCATGTTGAACGCGCCGAAGCTCGGTTTCGACCTCGTTGCCTTCTGCATGATTGGCCTCAAGCGCCAGTCGGACAGCAATCTCAAGGCCTTTGCGGCGGCAACAGCAGGATGGTCGCTGGTGCGGCAGGCCTGGATGGTGTCGGGTGAAAGCGATTTCCTGCTGCACTGTGTGGCGAAGAACCTGACGGAGTTTCAGGATTTCGTCATCGAGGTTCTGACGGCGGATGAGAATGTCGATACGGTGCGCACCATGCTGACCATCCGTCAGGTCAAGCGCGTCGGTCTGGTGGAAATCTAAGCAGCGGACGTCTTGCCGGTTTAGGGGGTATCACCCTCGCCGCAACGCATCATAGACGTCACCGAGACTTGTCGCTTCTTTTTCCAGCGGAAAAGTGCTGCGTACATGCGCCAGCCCGGCACTTGCATGGGCTTTGGCCAGAGCCGGATCGGCCAGATAGATTCCTATCGCATCTCTCAGCGATGTGTAGTCACCCGCATCCACGACGGCCCCGGTCTCGCCCCTGACGATCATTTCCTCATAGGCGCCGGCATTGCTGGCGACGACGGCCGTTTCCGAGGCCATGGCTTCGAGTGGCGTCAGGCCGAAACCTTCGTTGCGGGATGGAGCGACATAAAGCGTCAGCCGCCGGTACCACGGTTTGATGTCGTCAACTTCGCCCTGAAAGACGATGCGGTCGGCAAGGCCGGCCGCGACGACGTCAGCCTTGAGCGCATCACCAAAAGCCTTGTGTTCCGCCGTAACCCGGCCGGAAACCACGGCGGTCCATTGCGGATAGTGGGGCAAAAGCTCGATCATGGCGCGTACGAAGAGGTCGGTGCCCTTCTGGTGGCGCACCCGTCCAAAACAGCCGATCAGATACTGTCCGGGCAGGCCGGTTGCCTCGATCATGTCTTGGGGACCCGTCGCCGGGTGGAACAGCTCGGTATCGACGCCATGCATAACGACGCGATGGGGTACTTCGAGAAACGAACCGGAGCGGGTGCTGGTTGCGACTACCGCATCCATCTTCGAAATCAGAAAGCGTGTATAGCCGGAATGCCGTCTCTGTGCGGCCGAGGTGAAGAGCAGTTTCACCTTCATGCGCAGTACGTCACGCATCAGAATGCCCGGCAGCATTTCCAGATTGCGGCGGGCATGCCAGATGCGCGGGCCGCCGAGCGGGCCGTTCTGCCAGAGACGCCACAGATCACGGAAACGCACATGCGGCAGATGCGGCGGCAGGCCGGGGCCGATGGTAGCCACCTTCTGCCCAAGCCGGTTCTGCACCGGAATGAGCTGAACGATGGTGGAGGTGACGCCGGAGAGCCTGCGCTTGAAGTTCGGCGCAAGCACCTGCACATCTTTCAGACTGACGTGGGACAAGATGGGCTTCCGTCTTTGCGGCTAAAGAATTGATCAGTCAGAAGACGATGCGCCCGCATGGGGCGCATCGCATCGGGGCAATCAGCCCCACTGCACCGCGAGAATTTCGTAACCCTTGGCACCGCCCGGGGCGTTGACTTCGATGCTGTCGCCGACTTCCTTGCCGATCAGGGCGCGGGCAATGGGCGAGGAGATGGAAATGCGGCCGGCCTTCACATCGGCTTCCTGGTCGCCGACGATCTGATAGGTCTTTTCCTCGTCGCTATCTTCATCCACCAGCTTGACGGTGGCGCCGAACTTGATCTTGGAACCGGACATCTTGGAAAGATCGATGACTTCGGCACGCGCGGTCAGGTCTTCCAGTTCCGTGATGCGGCCTTCATTGTGGCTCTGGGCTTCCTTGGCAGCATGGTACTCGGCGTTTTCCGAAAGGTCGCCATGGGCGCGTGCTTCCGCAATCGCCTCGATGATACGGGGGCGTTCCTCCTGCTGGCGCCAGCGCAGCTCCTCCTGAAGCTTGACGAATCCACCCTGAGTCATCGGTACTTTTTCTACCATTTTTTTATCCTTCGCATTCCGGTCGCTTTACTTGCAGACACAAAAAGAAACAGGTTCCGGAGGGGAACTCCGGAACCATGCCAAAATCATAACTGAGCCGACTATATCAGAAGACGACAGCGAAATGCCAGTAAATTTGAGGCGCTGATATTTCTCTTTATATTCAATGTCGTGGTCTTATTTTCTGACGATTGTCAATGGAACATAGGGTAAACATAAGTCACGAAGATGTCGACGTCAGGCAGGCTGGCCATTCTCTCCGTCGCGGCAGGACACGATGCTTCGCACGCATCTCGACGGGATGGTGGCGGACATCACAAGATCCAGAAAGGATATGTTGTCTATGGAATGCTCGAATAGATTGTTGTATATATTAGAGTTTTATTGTGTATTTAGTGTTTATTCCCAATAATATTTATTTACTGAATATTAATTTGTTATTTTAATTAAAATTTTATACGGAATATTGTAATCCTTCTCACCGAATTCTATTCAAAAAACGGACATATTATGCTGGGCGAACTCGACCTTGCGACAGTCATACTGATGCAAAAATGTTCTTACATTGTTGGGTTGATGAGTTTTATCTACCTGAGGATGAGTAATCGCTATTTGCCTGGTCCGGTTGCGCTTGCGGCGGGTTTTGCGTCGATGACGATCGGTTCCACGCTTGCAGGTTACGGAGAATGGAACATCGTGTCGCCGGCCCTGTGGCAGCTCGGCAGCGTTGTGTTCGGTATTGCGGGTTATGCGCTGATCTGGCTCGGTTTGAAGGCGTTGAGCGACGGACGCTTCGTCAACCGCAAAACCACAATCCTTGCCTGTCTCGTTGCCGCCCTGGCGGTTGTCGTCGCGGTACAGGTGGCGGACAATAATGCCTTTCGCGCGGCGCTCTTTAATGGTTGTGCAACTCTGGCCTATCTCGGCGGGGCGGTCGTGCTTTTTGCCGGGTGGCGGAAGGAGCCACTTCTCTCCCGTCTGGCGCTGGGCGCGATTACCGGCATCTCCGGCCTGATTTCGCTGTCGGTGATGAAAAGCGTGCTTTTCCCCGACTATGCCACCATCAATCTGGTCAATGCATTTTTCTTCATCATCATGCTGAATTTCGCCATTGCCCTCTTCGTGATGGTGCTGGTGGCCGAGCGGTCCGAACGGAAATTGCTGCTTCTCGCAAATACCGATCCGCTGACGGGCGTCAAGAATCGACGCTTCTTCTTCCAGACCATGCCGGCGACGCCTGATCCCACCGATGCGGCCATGTTGCTGGATATCGATCACTTCAAGTCGATCAATGACCGTTTTGGCCACGCCGTCGGCGATAGTGTCCTGCAGGAGGTGGCAAAGCGCATCGGCGGCAGCATCCGCGGCGGTGATGTGCTGGCGCGTTACGGCGGCGAGGAATTCATCATCTTCCTGCCGGGCGCCGGGGTTCAGAAGGCCCGCATGATCGGCGAACGCATTCGCAGTGCCATCGCGGTGACCGAGGTGGATTGCGGCGGTTTGCGTGTCGGCGTGACGATCAGCATCGGCGTCGCCGCAAGCGGCGATATGAGCTGCGATTTCCTGACGCTTGCCGAAATGGCGGATCGTGCGCTCTACCGGGCAAAGACCGAAGGCCGCAATTGCGTGCGCGAGGCGCTCGCGGCTTAAATATCTGGCAAACCTGAGATCTTCCCGTTTTCCGACGCTGGAGCCCTGGGCTTAGCCCGTTGGCTCTTTCGTCGTATCCGCAGCGGCGCGATGCCGTAAGGCCTCTTTCAGCAGGATTTCGATCTGCGCATTGATGCTGCGCAATTCGCCACTCGCGGTGTGCCGGATTGCGTTCAATATTGCGGGTTCGATTCTAAGCGGAAAAGCCACCCTTTCCGGGCCTGGCGGACGTCCGACCATGACTTAACCCCGCCCGCTCGAGTTCAGGGGAGTGGCGTAGCTGACAGCGGAGGAGGGTTCTTCAGGAATGCAAAAAGACATTATCGGCCTCGGGTGCAAATGACGCCTTTTTGATACGGGGAATGGATTGCAGCGGGATTACGCAAAACAAAACGCCGCGGGCATGGCGACCCGCGGCGTTTTGCTGTCAATCTTGCGGGGGTTTCCCGCAGAAGGCTTAGTTGAAGTAGCTTTGCAGCGGCTTCACTTCCAGATTGCCGGCCTTCAGTGCCTTGATGGCGAGGGCGGCGGCTTCGGCGCCGGCCATCGTCGTGTAGTAGGGCACCTTCTGCATCAGCGTTGCGCGACGCAGCGATTTCGAGTCGGAAATCGCCTTGTTGCTGTCGGTGGTGTTGATGACCAGCTGGACCTGACGGTTGCGAATGGCGTCCTCGATATGCGGGCGGCCTTCCTGCACCTTGTTGATCTTCTCGGCATTGATGCCCTGTTCGGCGAGGAAACGCTGGGTGCCGCCGGTCGCCAGTACCTTGAAGCCGCTTTCCACCAGAATGCGGATGGCGGAAAGAACGCCTTCCTTGTCCTCGTCACGCACCGAAACGAAGACCGTGCCGGAGCGCGGCAGATCGACGCCGGCGCCGAGCTGGCTCTTGGCGAAGGCAAGCGCGAAATCGGTGTCGAGGCCGATGACTTCGCCGGTCGAGCGCATTTCCGGTCCGAGCAGGATGTCGACGCCGGGGAAGCGCGCGAAGGGGAAGACGGCTTCCTTGACAGCAATGTGCTTCAGGTTGCGCGGATCGGGCTTTTCGCCATAGGCGGCGATTGCCGAACCAAGCTTTTCACCGGCCATGACGCGGGCGGCGATCTTTGCGATCGGCGCACCGATGGTCTTGGCGACGAAAGGCACGGTACGCGAGGCGCGCGGATTGACTTCGAGAACGTAGATCGTGCCGTCCTTGATGGCATATTGAACGTTCATCAGGCCACCGACATTCAGCGCCTTGGCAAGAGCCGTCGTCTGGCGTTCCAGTTCGTCGAGGGTCTCCTTGCTCAGCGAACGAGACGGCAGCGAGCAGGCCGAGTCGCCCGAGTGGATGCCGGCTTCTTCGATGTGTTCCATGATGCCGGAAACGAAGACGTTTTCGCCGTCGCACAGCGCATCGACGTCCACTTCGACGGCGTTGGTCAGGTAGCTGTCGAACAGCAGCGGGTTCTTGCCGAGCAGGGTGTTGATCTGACCGGTTTTGTCGTTCGGGTAACGCTGCTTGATGTCCTCAGGCACGAGACCGGGAACGGTGTCGAGCAGATAGGTCTGGAGCTGGCCTTCCGAATGGATGATCTGCATGGCGCGGCCACCCAGAACATAGGACGGGCGCACGACCAGCGGGAAGCCGATTTCCGAGGCGACGAGGCGGGCCTGCTCGACCGAATAGGCGATGCCGTTGTTCGGCTGGGCAAGATCGAGCTTCATCAGCAGCTTCTGGAAGCGATCACGGTCTTCGGCAAGGTCGATCATGTCAGGCGCGGTGCCGAGGATCGGGATACCGTTCTTTTCAAGTGCTTCGGCCAGCTTCAGCGGGGTCTGGCCGCCGAACTGTACGATGACGCCGACCAGCTCGCCCTTTTCCTGTTCCGCACGCATGATTTCGATCACGTCTTCGGCCGTCAGCGGTTCGAAATAGAGGCGGTCGGAGGTGTCGTAGTCGGTGGAAACGGTTTCCGGGTTGCAGTTGATCATGATGGCTTCGAAGCCGGCATCCTTCAGCGCGAAGGCGGCATGGCAGCAGCAATAATCGAACTCGATGCCCTGACCGATACGGTTCGGACCGCCGCCGAGGATGACGACCTTCTTGCGGTCGGAAACCTGCGCTTCCGAGCGGGCGGCGCCGACGAAGGGAATTTCATAGGTCGAATACATGTAAGCGGTCGGCGAGGCGAATTCGGCCGCACAGGTGTCGATACGCTTGAAGACCGGGCGGACATTCAGGCTGTTGCGCAGCTCGGCCACTTCCTTCGGGCGCTTGGACGTCAGGCTGGCGAGGCGGGCGTCGGAGAAGCCCATGGCCTTCAGCGTGCGCAGGTTTTCGGCATCCTGCGGCAGGCCGTGCTCGCGGATGCGGGCTTCCATGTCGACAATGGCCTTGAACTGGGCGATGAACCACGGATCGATCTTCGAGTTTTCGTGGACTTCCTCTTCGCTCATGCCCATGCGCAGCGCTTGGGCGACCATGCGCAGGCGATCCGGCGTCGGCGTGCCGATGGCGGCGCGGATGGCGTTCTTTGAGCCTTCGCCTTCCTCGTAACCGGGAATTTCGATTTCATCGAGACCGGTGAGGCCGGTTTCCATGCCGCGTAGCGCCTTCTGCAGCGATTCCGCAAAGGTGCGGCCAATCGCCATGACTTCACCGACCGACTTCATGGCCGTGGTGAGGATCGGCGAGGCGCCCGGGAATTTTTCGAAGGCGAAACGCGGGATCTTGGTGACGACGTAGTCGATCGACGGTTCGAACGAAGCAGGCGTCGCGCCGCCGGTGATGTCGTTTTCCAGTTCGTCCAGCGTATAACCGATGGCGAGCTTGGCGGCGATCTTGGCGATCGGGAAGCCGGTTGCCTTGGAGGCCAGAGCGGACGAGCGCGATACGCGCGGGTTCATTTCGATGACAACGAGGCGGCCATCCTTCGGGTTGACGGCGAACTGCACGTTCGAGCCGCCGGTTTCCACGCCGATTTCACGCAGCACCGCAATCGAGGCGTTGCGCATGATCTGGTATTCCTTGTCGGTCAAGGTCAGCGCCGGCGCGACAGTGATCGAGTCACCCGTATGGACACCCATCGGATCGATGTTTTCGATGGAGCAGATGATGATGCAGTTATCCGCCTTGTCGCGGACGACTTCCATCTCATATTCCTTCCAGCCGAGGACCGATTCTTCGACCAGAACTTCGGTGGTCGGCGAGGCGTCGAGACCGCCCGAGACGATGTCGAAGAATTCCGAGCGGTTATAGGCAATGCCGCCGCCGGTGCCGCCGAGCGTGAAGGACGGACGGATGATGGCGGGCAGGCCGACATGGTCGATGGCCTGGGCGGCAATCGCCATGGCATGGGCCATGTAACGCTGCTTGCGGTCGGTTTCGCCGAGGTTCCACTGGTTTTCGAGGTCGTCCAGCGCCTTGTCGAGTTCCGGGCCGGAAAGCTTGCCCTTCAGTTCGGTGCGGGCGACTTCGTGCTTCTTGCGGTCGGCATCCTTGATTTCGGTGGCGTTGGCCAGCATGGATTTCGGCGTTTCGAGGCCGATGCGTGCCATGGCTTCGCGGAAGAGGGCGCGGTCTTCGGCCATGTCGATGGCTTCCGGCTTGGCGCCGATCATTTCCACATTGTAGCGGTCGAGAACGCCCATGCGCTTGAGAGAAAGCGCGGTGTTGAGCGCGGTCTGGCCGCCCATGGTCGGCAGAAGCGCGTCCGGACGCTCCTTGGCGATGATCTTGGCGACGACTTCAGGGGTGATCGGCTCGACATAGGTGGCGTCGGCAAGGCCCGGATCGGTCATGATCGTTGCCGGGTTGGAGTTGACCAGAATGACCCGGTAACCCTCTTCTTTCAGCGCCTTGCAGGCCTGCGTGCCGGAATAGTCGAATTCACATGCCTGACCGATGACGATCGGTCCCGCGCCGATGATGAGGATGGACTTGATATCTTGGCGCTTCGGCATGGGCTCTCTCGTTCCGCTTTTTGGTTGCGCAAAACACCGGCCAGGGTGGAAGATCACCGGCCGGGGAGCGCAATTCAAATGTTTTCAGGCTAGAAGCGGCTTATAGGCAAATGTTTTTGAGAACGGAACCCCATAAATTCCGGAATCGACAGAAACTCTTAACGGGCAGGGACAAGGGCGGCAAAACGAGCCTGTACCACTGCATTATAGGAGCGGCTGACGGGGATTTCCGATCCGTCTCTGGTGATGACATGCAGACGGCCGGCCTGTTTGCGCAGGGAGACGACGTCGGCATCGGCGATCCAGTGCGACCGGTGCACCTGCAAACCCGCCGTCTGGCCGATTTCTTTCAGCGCATCGGAAAAGCGCAGCAGAACGAGTTGCTGCCCGCGCGTGGTGACGATGTGCGTATAATGATCCTGCACCGATAGCCGCAGCAATTCTCCGCGCTTTTGCGGCGGCAGCCGCTCCAGCAAGGGGATGCTGCCTTTCACGTCCCAATCGGCATTTGCATTCGTGCCGGTTTCAGCGTCGGTCACTTTTTCGAAGGACTGGCGGGTCGTGAGATAACTCAACAGGCAAAAGATCGCGCAGAGGGGCAGGGATGAGAGGCTGCTCTTCAGAAACGGCGTGAAACCCATCTCCCTGCCGTAGAAGATTTGATTGGTGATGGTGAGCAGCAGCCCGATCGGCAGCGCCGCCGTCAGCGAGCCGATCATCATGCGCATCAGCAAGTGGCTGATGTGGTCTGCAAGGAGTATATTGGCGATGATTGAAAAGGAAATGGCGAGCATCCAGGCGCCTGCCTGCACGATCGTCCAGTAGAGCAGCCGATCGGCGAAGCTCATGGTCTCGCTGGTGCCGAAAGGTCCGGTCAGGATGAAGATCGCCAATATGGCGAGAAATGTCAGCCATAGCCGCCGCGATTGCAGGATGGCGTGCATTTCACGAAGCGTGGATTGCAGATACGGGTGATCCACGAAGTTTTCCTGCGGTTGGCGCCAATCCGTTTTTCTTGTCCGCATGTTTTGCCGAAATTGCCGGCGATTTCAACCGAGCCGAAACAGCGCCCATGTCATTTCAGCCTTTGTTAGATGCACCGCTTGCCGTGCAGTTCCATGTCGCCACCGTCGTGCCCGCAGCCATTCTCGGTGCCTTCATTTTTCTGCGCCCCAAGGGCACCGCCATCCACCGTCTGCTGGGCAAGATCTGGGTGGTGCTGATGGTTGCGACGTCCGTTTCAACCTTCTTCATCCATGAGCTGCGGATGTTTTACGTCTTCAGTCCGATCCATCTTTTGTCGATTTTCAGCATATATGGCTGTCTGCAATCAGTCTATTTCGCGCGCCGCGGCGATATCAGACGTCATATGCGCATCATGCAGAGCGTTTATCTCGGCGGCATCGTGATTGCCGGCGGCTTCACCTTCGTTCCGGGGCGAATCATGCATGCGGTTGCTTTCGGCGACGGCGAAGCCGGTTTTGCGGTCTTTTCCGCCGGTATTCTCCTTTTTGCCTTCCTGTTTCTGACCGTATTGAGACAGAGACGCAGGACCGCGTGAAAGCTTCGGCTCTTCCCCTCTGCTTTCTTCCGGAACAAGATGTATTATAGTGCCGTTATAAGGCAGCTTGTTAAGGCGGTATCGCCGGGAGAAGAGCATGGAATGGAGAGGGCGCCGCCAGTCGGACAATATCGAGGACCGGCGCGGCATGTCGGCGGGATCGGGGCCAGGCGGTAGCGATCCTTTTTCCCGTGGGGGCATGCGGGTGCCGATCGGGCGTCGCGGTGGCGGCATCGGCATTGGCGGCATTGTGGTCATCCTGCTGATAAGCTGGGTGCTTGGCATCAACCCGCTGACGCTGCTTTCGGGCGGCGATATTTCTCTGGATGGCGGCGGTACGACGCAGCAATCCGGTGGCCAGCAGGCGGGCACGCGTCCGCAAGGCCAATCATCGGACGAGACGACGGCTTTCGTGCGCACCGTGCTGGCCGAGACGGAAGATACATGGAGCGGCATTTTCCAGTCTGCCGGTGAGACCTATCAGAAACCGACACTGGTTCTGTTCTCCGGTCAGGTGTCTTCGGCTTGCGGTTATGCTTCCGCCGCCAGTGGCCCGTTTTATTGCCCGGGTGACCGCAAGGTCTATCTCGACACCAGTTTCTTCAACGAACTGGACAAGCGTTTCGGCGCCGCCGGCGATTTTGCGCAGGCTTACGTGATTGCGCATGAGGTGGGCCACCATATCCAGAACCTCACCGGCGTCCTGCCGGAGTTCAACCGCCGCCGCCAGTCCATGAGCCAGACGGATGCGAACAAGATGTCGGTGCGCGTCGAGCTTCAGGCCGATTGTTATGCCGGTATCTGGGGCAAGTTCACCGAGCAGAAGGGCATTCTCGAAACCGGCGACCTTGAGGAGGCGCTGAACGCCGCCCATCAGATTGGCGACGACACGCTGCAGAAGCAGACGCAGGGCTATGTGGTGCCGGACAGTTTCAACCACGGCACCTCCGCACAGCGCATGGAATGGTTCAAGCGCGGTTTCCAGAGCGGCCGTGTCGAAGATTGCGACACTTTCTCGGCGAATATCTGAGGATTGGACAGGAGAGGGGGCTTTTCAGCCCCCTTTTCATTTAGCGCATCAAAAGCGCCACGGCATACATGCCGAGGGCGAAAACCGTATGGGCCACAAGGTTGAGAAAGCGGACCTTTGTGGGGTTTGGCGTTTTCGACGCCGCCCAGCCGATGCCCAGCCCCGGCTGTAGCAGGAACCAGCCTGCACCGACCGTGACGATGCCGACGATCCACGGCGCGATGAAGGACGGATTGGCAAACCACGTGGCCGGAACGACCAATGCAAGAATGACGCCGTAAAGAATGCCGACGGCGTAGTGCGAAATCCAGCCGAGCGCCAGTTCGTATTCATAAGGTTCAGCTGTGGCGATGCTGTCGTGGAATATCCGGCCCTTCGGTACATGCCAGAACCAGCGGCCGACCGGCGCCCAGTTCGGTGCGGACTGGCCGAAAAACCGGTGCAGTATGATTGCCCAAATATCCATAAAGACGGTGCCGCCAATGCCCATGGCAATGCCGCGCCAAATCAGTTCCAGCATGAATCCCTCCGCATGATCATGATCGATCAAGCTCTAGCGGATTGGCACGATGGCGGGAACAGGCTTTTTCGATCGCAGGGATTGGACAAGAAAAATGGCTGGATTGCTCCGGCCATGAGGGAGGTTGCAACCTCCCCTCCGTCATGCTCTAGCTTGTCCCGAGCATCTGCAACGTATCCGTTGAATGAGAGGTGGTTGGATCCCCGGGACAAGCCCGAGGATGACGTCGAGAGTAGATGGCGGTTGGCCGTGATCTGGTTGCCATAGCGATCCGGCCAATGTCGTTCTTTCCCTTTAAGCAGCCCGCCCATATTCCGCCTGCCGCCGTGTGGCTGATGCAAGCTGGAACTGTGCGAGCAGCTCATTGAGCGCCGCCGCTTCCGAGGCGAGCCCGTGGCTTGCCGCCGTCTGTTCTTCGACCATGGCGGCATTCTGCTGCGTGCCCTGATCGATGGTGTTGATGGCGGTGTTGATTTCCTGAAGCCCGGTCGACTGTTCGCGCGACGAGGTCACGATGGCGTCGATATGGCGGTTGATCTCCTGCACTTCGCGGACGATGGTTTCCAGCGCCTTGCCGGCATTGCCGACGAGATCGACGCCGGACTGCACCTGCGATGTCGAGGCATTAATCAGTGTCTTGATTTCCTTCGCCGCATTGGCCGAGCGCTGGGCAAGTTCGCGCACTTCCTGGGCGACGACGGCAAAGCCCTTGCCGGCCTCACCGGCGCGGGCGGCTTCCACACCGGCATTCAGCGCCAGCAGGTTGGTCTGGAAGGCGATCTCGTCGATGACGCCGATGATGTTGCTGATCTCCGACGACGATTTTTCGATGCCTTCCATGGCGCGCACGGCGTCCTCGACGATGACGCCGGACTGTTCGGCATTGCTACGGGCGCGATCGACCAGACGACCGACCTCTTCGGCACGGCGGGCGGAATCTTTCACCGTCGTGGTGATTTCCTCGAGCGCCGCCGCGGTCTCTTCCACGGAGGCCGCCTGTTGCTCGGTGCGCCGCGCCAGATCGTCGGCGGACTGGCGGATTTCTCCGGCGCCGGCATCGATGGCGCGTGCATTCTGGCCGACGGTGCTGAGGGCGGCATTCAGCTTGGCGACGGAATTGTTGAAATCGTCGCGCAGGCGGTCGATGCGGGCCACGAAAGGCGTGTCGATGCGATAGTTGAGATCGCCATCCGAGAGATGCGCCAGCCCCCTGGCCAGCGAATCGACAGCGAACTGGATGTCCGCAGCGTCCTTTGCCGCCAGCCTTTCGCGCTGGTTGCGTTCCTGTTCGGAAAGCGTGCGGTTTTCTTCGGCATCGCCTTCAAGCCGCAGGCGCTCCATGGCGTTCGATCGGAACACGGCAACCGCCGCGGCCATCGAGCCGATCTGGTCGGTGCGTTCCTGGCCGGGAATGGCGACATCGAGATTGCCGGACGCAAGCCCTTCCATGGCCGAGGTCATCTGCGTGACCGGGCGGACGATAAAACGGGAGAGCACGGTCGCAAGCAGGCCGATCATGATCGCGGCGGCGAGAACGGTGGCGATGGTTGCCGCCAGCCGGAACTGGCCGATCGCGCTGTAGGCGACGTCGGAATCGACGACGAAACCGAGATACCAGTCGACCGAAGGCAGGCCGGCGACCGGAATGAAGCTGGTGATCTTGCCCTTGCCATCGATTTCGGTCTGCGAAATCGCCGAGGAAATCGCCGGTGTGTTGACCTGGAAGAGATCGGCCAGCGGCTTGTCGACGAATTTCGGATCGGGATGAATGAGGATCTTGCCGTCCTTGCTGACGAGAAAGGCATATCCGTCCGTGCCGGCATCCACCGACTTGATCATCTTCACCAGCGAATCCAGCGAAAAATCGCTGCCCGTCACGCCGGCGAGCTTGCCATTGATGGAGACGGGAATGGCGGCGGTGATGATGAGGCCGCCGGTCGATGCATCATTGTAGGGTTCCGTCAGAACCGTCTTGCCGGCTTTTACCGCATCCAGATACCACGGGCGCTTGCGCGGATCATAGCCTTCCGGCAGCGGCGTTTTCGGGAAGGTGGTGAAAGTGCCGGTTTCGGCATTGCCGAAATAGGTCGACATGAACTGCGCCGTCAGGACATCGTTTTCCAGAAAGTGCAGTTTCGCTTCGTCATCCGGAAGTTTGGCCAGCGTCTTTGCCACCGTTTCGGTCAGCATGATGCGGCCATTCAGCCAGTTGGCGATGCTTTGCGCGGCCTGCTTGCCGGAAGAATCGATGTTTTCCGCCACCGCTTCCGTCGTGACCCGGTGCTGGAGACTGTCAATGTAGAAAGAAAAGCCCGCAAAGGCGGCGACAACAAGTGACGACGCAGCAACGAGGATGCGCGTCATGAGGTTGGTTTTCTTGGGCAAGCTACAAATCCTTTGAGCCGGATGTACCCTTCAGGTCATCTCTGACAATGGTTGGGAAAACATGCCTCAAAGGCGGGAATATTCTGCGTCATGCAGCTTATGATTTAGAAGAACTATTCGATATTCTAATGAGTAAAGCGAAATGGTAAAATTCGGCTAAATTTGTCTTGTGTCATACCTTGCGGCGGCCCGGTCGCGCCTGCGCAAATTTTAATCATTGATCCGCAAAGGTTGCGTGCAGGAAGGGAATATTTTATTCATCACCGTGCTGCCGTTGCGCAATTCGCGGGCAACGGCCAAGGTTCAGGTGAATTACAATGTCTTCGTCGGTTGTTGCAGGAACCGTTCCTTCCGGATCGGGGTCGTGGTTTTCGCATTTCAAGGCTACGCTTGTGCTGGGAATTCCACTTATCGGCGCGCAGCTCGCACAGCTTGGCATCCACACCACGGATATGGTCATCGTCGGCCAGCTAGGTGCTGAAAAGCTTGCGGCCATGGTGCTGGCCGGGCAGTTCTTCTTCGTCGTCTTCATTTTCGGCTCGGGATTTTCGGTCGCCGTCGTGCCGATGGTGGCACAGGCCTATGGGCAGGGCGATGCAACATCTGCGCGCCGCTCGCTGCGCATGGGCATGTGGGTGGCGATTGCCTATTGGCTGCTGGCGCTGCCGATCTTCATGAATGCCGAGCGCATTCTGATTGCCCTTGGACAGAATCCCAATGTGGCGGCGCTCACCGGCCACTATCTCGCCATCGCCAAGTTCGGCCTTTTGCCGGCGCTGCTGTTTTATGTGCTGCGCGGGCTTGTCAGCGCCATCGGGCGGGCGGGCATCATTCTTTATGTCACCATCATCATGCTGGTGATGAACGGGATACTGGCTTATGCGCTGGTGTTCGGCCATTTCGGCCTGCCGGTTATGGGCATGAACGGTGCTGCCGTTGTTGCCGTCATCGTCAATGCCTTCAGCTTCATCTTCATCGTCGCTTATGTGCAGACGCGCGAGGAAACCAGGAAATACGAGCTGTTCGTGCGTTTCTGGCGACCTGACTGGCATGCGCTCTTCGAGGTGCTGCGTCTCGGCCTGCCGATCAGCATCACCATTCTTGCCGAAGTGACGCTGTTTGCCGCCGCTTCGATCCTGATGGGGCAGATCGGCACGGTGCAGCTTGCCGCCCACGGTATTGCCCTGCAGCTTGCCTCCATCGCCTTCATGATTCCGCTTGGTCTCTCCCAGGCGGCGACGGTTCGCGTGGGCGTGGCGCGGGGGCAGGGGGATTTTAAAAATCTCGTCCGCGCCTCGATCATGATTTACGCTATCGCCTGCGGCATCGCCATTTGCGGCGGTATCCTGTTTGCGGCGGTACCGGAATTTCTGGCGAAATGGTTCCTCGATCCGAAGTTGCCTGAAGCTGCGGAAGTACTTGCCTATGCCAGCAGTCTCGTGGTGATCGCCGGCATTTTCCAGCTGGTGGACGGTATTCAGGCCGTGACGGCGGGCCTGCTGCGCGGATTGAAGGATGCACGCATTCCGGCGATGCTGGCGCTGATCTCCTATTGGCCGATCGGGCTGGCGCTCGCCTGGACCATGGCTTTCCCGCTGGGCTTTGGCGGGCGCGGCGTCTGGTTCGGCTTTGTTATCGGCCTTTCGACGGCCGCCGTTCTTCTCACCATCCGCTTCGTGCTCTTGGTGAAGCGTGAAATGCAAACGGCCCGCTGAGAAGCGGGCCGCATGTAACTTCCGGATTTAAAAGGTATCAGCGCTCGGCGAGCGCTGCCTCACCCTTCTTTTCACGCAGCAGGTTGACGAAGCGGCGGAAGAGATAGTGGCTGTCCTGCGGGCCGGGCGATGCTTCCGGGTGGTGCTGGACGGAGAAGACCGGCTTGCCGACGATGCGTAGGCCGCAATTGGTGCCATCGAACAGCGAGATGTGGGTCTCTTCGACGCCTTCGGGCAGCGACTTGGTGTCGACCGCAAAACCGTGGTTCATCGAGACGATTTCCACCTTGCCGGTCGTGAAGTCCTTGACCGGGTGGTTGGCGCCGTGATGGCCCTGATGCATCTTCTCGGTCTTTGCGCCAACGGCAAGACCGAGCATCTGGTGACCGAGGCAAATACCGAAGATCGGCAGCTCGCTCTTGATGAGGTTCTGGATGACCGGTACGGCATATTCGCCCGTTGCGGCCGGGTCTCCCGGACCGTTGGAGAGGAAGACGCCATCCGGCTTCAGCGCCAGAATGTCTTCAGCAGAAGTCTGGGCCGGAACCACCGTCACCTTGCAGTCGAGACCGGCAAAGAGGCGCAGGATGTTGCGCTTGACGCCGAAATCGACGCAGACGACGTGGTACTTCGCATCGGCTTCGCCGAGCGTGCCGTAACCCTTGTTCCACACCCACGGTGTTTCCGTCCAGGTGGAGGACTGGCCGGAAGTCGCTTCGATGGCGAGATCGAGACCGACGAGGCCGCTCCAGGCTTTCGCTTCCGCCTTCAGCGCTTCGATGTCGAAGACGCCGTTCGGATCATGGGCGATGACCGCATTCGGCGCACCGTTTTCGCGGATCCAGGCCGTCAGCGCGCGGGTGTCGATGCCGCAAAGGCCGATGACGCCGCGCGCCTTCAGCCAGGCATCAAGATGCTTGGCGGCGCGGAAGTTCGACGGATCGGTGATGTCGGCCTTGAAGATGACGCCGACGGCGCCGCGGCGGGCGGCGGGTGTCAGGTCTTCAATGTCTTCCTCGTTGGTGCCGACATTGCCGATATGCGGGAAGGTGAAGGTGACGATCTGGCCGAGATAGGAAGGGTCCGTCAGGATTTCCTCGTAACCCGTCAGCGCCGTGTTGAAGCAGACTTCGGCCTGAACCTTGCCGGTTGCGCCGATGCCTGTGCCTTCAATGACGGTGCCATCGGCAAGAACAAGCATTGCGGTCGGTTTGCGGGTAGTCCAGGGCGCTGTCTCGGTCATCTCGTTCCGTTTCTGCCGCTTCGCACCCCGCCTCTTGAAAGGCAGGGGGTAAGGGGCCATTTTTGTCGCAGGCTTCGTGACATAAAGGGGCGCGCGATAAAGCTCGCGTTCCGACCCTTCGTTAAAATCTCGTGCAGGTGCCGGAAAATAACGAAAGCAACCCAAGCGGTCAACCGCAGGCCCAAGATTTACGCGGATTTAAGCTGTCGTAGATTCAAGGGCTTATGCAATTGATTTGCTTGAGCGTGTTTGCTCGTTTATGTCGTTGCGAAAAATAAGGCGGAAAGTTTGCCGATCAGGAAGCTGCGGAATGGGCTTTCCCAAGGAGAAGAAAAATGCTGCGCGACGTGTTCGCTAATACTTTGAAAGATGCGCTGAAGGCTCGTGATGCACGCCGCACCTCGACCGTGCGTCTCATCCAGACCGCTATCAAGGATCGCGATATCGCCAATCGCGGCGTGGGCAAGGACCCCGTCAGCGATGAGGATATCATGCAGATTCTGACCAAGATGGTGAAGCAGCGGGAAGAGTCCGCCACCATTTATGAAGGTGCCGGCCGTCCCGAGCTTGCCGCTCAGGAGCGCGAGGAAATCGTCATCATCAAGGAATTCATGCCGGAAGAAATCCCGGCCGAAAAAGTGCGCGAACTCTGCCAGGCCGTCATCACCGAGACCGGTGCCTCCGGCCTGCGCGACATGGGCAAGTGCATGAATGCGCTGAAAGAGCGTTATCCCGGCCAGATCGACTTCGCGAAGGCCTCGGGTGTCGTCAAGGATTTGCTGAAGTAAGTTCAAGCATCCGGCAAAAAGTAAAGGCAGGGCAGATGTGGGCTGCCCTGCCTTTTTTCTGCCGACGAAAGCGCATTCCAGCGGATCAGAATGCGGTCCGTCACAGGCTTTTCGGGGGGACGTGCCTGCGGGCGTCGGCAGATTTAGCGAATATTTATCGCGCTTTCTGTGGTTACATTTTTATATCGCTGACGCGTGCGGCTCAAATTACAAAAACATAATTTTTGGTGATGTTGCACTGCCATAAATTCGCCGGAAGCCGGCGCAATGGCGGCATCGGTTTTCATCTCTGTGACCTGTGAATATCGGGTATTGTCTTTCTTTGGGTTGGTGCTCACGCCTTTCTGCGCTTATATGAAAGACTGGCCTCGAACGGGTAACCCATGCGCTTTTCCAATTCTTTCCTCGATGAGATACGCGACCGCGTGCACATCTCTGATGTGATCGGTCGACGTGTGTCCTGGGACAAGAAGAAGACCAACACGTCGCGGGGAGACTATTGGGCCTGTTGCCCGTTCCACGGTGAAAAAAGCCCGAGCTTCCACTGCGAGGACCGCAAGGGCCGGTATCATTGCTTCGGTTGTGGTGTTTCCGGCGATCATTTCCGGTTTCTGACGGAGCTTGAGGGCCTGAGTTTTCCTGAAGCCGTGCAACAGGTCGCTGATATGGCCGGCATTTCCATGCCGCAGCCCGATCCGCAGGCGGAGAAGCGCGAACGTGAACGCACTTCGCTTCAGGACGTCATGGAAATGGCGACGCTGTTCTTTCAGGATCAGTTGCAGACGGCGCTTGGTGCGCGGGCGCGGGCTTACCTGCGCGATCGCGGGCTGACCGGGCGCACCATCGAGACTTTCCGGCTGGGTTATGCGCCGGATAGCCGCAATGCGCTGAAGGAGCATCTGGCGAGCAAGGGCGTGTCCAAGGAACAGATGGAAGCCTGCGGACTGGTGGTGCACGAAAACGTGCCGGTCTCCTATGACCGGTTTCGCGATCGCATCATGTTCCCGATCCTGTCCTCGCGGGAAAAGGTGATCGCCTTCGGCGGCCGCGCCATGGCGGCGGATGCGGTGGCGAAATATCTGAATTCCAACGAGACCGAACTCTTCCACAAGGGCAATGTTCTTTATAATTTCGCCCGGGCCCGCCGCGCTTCGCAGGCGGCCGGCGGTTCGGTCATCGCGGTTGAAGGTTATATGGATGTCATCGCGCTTTATCAGGCGGGTGTCGAAAATGCCGTCGCGCCGCTCGGCACGGCACTGACCGAAAGCCAGCTCGATCTCCTCTGGAAAATGTCGCCGCAGCCGATCCTCTGCTTCGATGGCGATGGCGCCGGCATCCGCGCCGCCAACCGTGCGGCTGATCTTGCCCTGCCGCATATCAAGCCGGACCGTTCCGTCAGCTTCGCGCTTCTGCCCGATGGCAAGGACCCGGACGATCTCGTGCGGCTGGAAGGGCGTGCGCCTTTCGACCGGGTGCTTTCGGAAGCCAAGCCGCTGGCGGCGATGATCTGGAGCCGCGAGACGGCCGGCGTCACATTCGATACACCGGAAAAGCGCGCGCAGCTTGAAAGCCGGCTGCGGCAGATCGTGGCCGTGATCGGCGACGAGACCGTGCGCCGTTTTTATCAGCAGGATATGCGCGACAGGCTGAACGGATTTTTCCAGCCGCGTTTCCAGTCGGGCGGCTCGCAGGGCGGGAATTTTCGCCGCGAGGGCGGTCAGGGCGCGGGACGCGGTTTCCAGCGTAATGCGCCGGGGCGGGGCGGGGCCATGGCCGCGCCCGCCAGCAGCATTTCCGACCGCCTGGCGCAGTCCGGCCTTGTCCGGGGCTATCAGACCAAGCCTTCGCTGCGTGAAAGCGTTCTTGCCATTACCATCGTCAACCATCCCGAATTGCTGCTCGAGGAATATGACGAGATCGCCGCCATCGATTACGAGAACCGTGATCTGCAACGCCTGTGGTCGACGGTGCTGACCTTTGCTGCGGAAAGTGCGGCGGAGGTATCGCGGGCCGGGCTGATCGAGCGTCTGTCGCAGCAGGGTTTCGAGGCGCTTTTGAAAGTCATGGACCAGCAGGTGCGCAATGCCCGCCTGTGGACCGCGACCGAACAGGCGGCGATGGAGGATGCGCGTGAGGGGTATGTGCAGGCGCTTTCCTTGCATAAGAGGACGAAATCGCTGCTCTGGCAGAAACGTGAACTGGAACGGGAAATAGCCGAGGCGACGGATGATGAGCGCGGCACGCTTCTGGTGCGGGCACTGGCCGAAGTGCAGCTTGAAATCGGCCGCATGGAAAATCAGGAAGCGATCATCGATGGTTTCGGTGTCATGTCCGGCCGGGTGAAGGGGCCTGCCTTCGGCCATGGCTGAGAGGGCTGGCCAAGAATTGAAAGACGTGTGGGGTTGCCTTTTGCGGCAAGCGTCCTAAATAGGGGATAGTCTGGTGATAACCGCAAAATGCGGCCTTTTTTGAGAATTTCCGTGGCTGTCTCGCTCTCAAAGGCTTGACGGGGCGGGAAATAGCGGGAATCACCATTTCAGGAAAAGTAAGGTGGAATGAGCCTTGGCGGATAGAAATTGCATGAGCAAGCATTTCCGGGTGCACTGTCTTTGCATTCTGCCTGAGGCTGCCGTGGTTAATCGGCAATTAAAGATCACTCCGTTAGGTGTCTGACAGTGATTCGCGGCAAACCGCTGGATGCTCAAGGGGCGGACGGCGATGCGGCGGAACAGGTGTTAGCGTCAGGGAAAGCGACGAGATAGATGGCAACCAAAGTCAAAGAAAACGAAGAAGCAGAAAACGAACGCGACGGTGCGACGGACGGCCCGCTTCTCGACCTTTCGGATGACGCGGTCAAGAAAATGATCAAGGCCGCCAAGAAGCGCGGCTATGTGACGATGGACGAGCTGAATTCCGTCCTGCCGTCCGAAGAGGTGACTTCCGAGCAGATCGAAGACACGATGGCGATGCTGTCCGACATGGGCATCAACGTGATCGAGGACGAGGACGCAGAAGAAGCCGCCAGCAGCGACGACGACAGCGATTCCGATGGTGACGATTCCGAGGGCGGCGAACTTGCCCCTTCCAGCGGCACCGCGCTTGCGACCGCCAAGAAGAAAGAACCGACCGACCGTACCGATGACCCGGTGCGCATGTATCTGCGCGAAATGGGTTCCGTCGAGCTTCTGTCGCGCGAAGGCGAAATCGCCATCGCCAAGCGCATCGAGGCTGGCCGCGAAACGATGATTTCGGGCCTGTGCGAAAGCCCGCTGACGTTCCAGGCACTGATCATCTGGCGCGACGAGTTGAACGAAGGCACGACGCTGCTGCGCGAGATCATCGATCTCGAGACGACCTATTCCGGTCCGGAAGCCAAGGCGGCCCCCCAGTTCCAGAGCCCGGAAAAGATCGAGGCTGACCGCAAGGCCGCCGAAGAGAAGGAAAAGACCCGCAAGCTGCGCGCGCCGACCGGCGACGAAGACGTGACTGACGTTGGTGGCGACGGCCTGCCGCCGGAAGAGGAAGAAGAGGACGACGACGAGTCCAACCTTTCGCTTGCCGCGATGGAAGCCGAACTGCGCCCGCAGGTCATGGAAACGCTCGACACTATTGCTGACACCTACAAGAAGCTGCGCAAGCTTCAGGATCAGCAGGTGGAAGCGCGCCTCGCCTGCACGGGCACGCTCTCTTCCGGCCAGGAACGCCGTTACAAGGAACTGAAGGATCAGCTCATCACGGCGGTCAAGTCGCTGTCGCTGAACCAGAACCGCATCGACAGCCTTGTCGAGCAGCTCTACGACATTTCCAAGCGCCTGATGCAGAATGAAGGCCGTCTGCTGCGCCTTGCCGAATCCTATGGCGTCAAGCGCGACAGCTTCCTTGAGCAGTATCACGGTGCGGAACTCGATCCGAACTGGATGAAGTCGATTGCCAATCTGGCCGCCCGCGGCTGGAAGGAATTCGCTCGCGAAGAAAGCAACACGATCCGGGAAATCCGTCAGGAAATCCAGAACCTCTCCACGGAAACCGGCATTTCCATCGCCGAATTCCGCCGCATCGTTTCGATGGTGCAGAAGGGCGAGCGCGAAGCGCGTATCGCCAAGAAGGAGATGGTCGAGGCCAACCTGCGTCTCGTGATCTCGATTGCGAAAAAGTATACCAACCGTGGTCTGCAGTTCCTCGATCTCATTCAGGAAGGCAATATCGGCCTGATGAAGGCGGTCGACAAGTTCGAATATCGCCGTGGTTACAAGTTCTCGACCTATGCCACCTGGTGGATCAGGCAGGCGATCACCCGTTCGATCGCCGACCAGGCCCGCACGATCCGTATTCCGGTTCACATGATCGAAACGATCAACAAGATCGTTCGCACCTCGCGTCAGATGCTGCACGAGATCGGCCGCGAGCCGACCCCGGAAGAGCTGGCCGAGAAGCTGGCCATGCCGCTTGAAAAGGTGCGCAAGGTTCTGAAGATCGCCAAGGAGCCGATCTCGCTCGAAACCCCCGTGGGTGACGAAGAAGATTCGCATCTCGGTGACTTCATCGAGGACAAGAACGCGCTGCTGCCCATCGACGCCGCCATCCAGGCGAACCTGCGCGAGACGACCACCCGCGTTCTGGCTTCGCTGACGCCGCGTGAAGAACGTGTTCTGCGCATGCGTTTCGGCATCGGCATGAACACGGACCATACGCTGGAAGAAGTCGGCCAGCAGTTCTCGGTCACGCGCGAACGTATTCGTCAGATCGAAGCGAAGGCGCTGCGCAAGCTGAAGCACCCGAGCCGCTCCAGAAAGCTCAGAAGCTTCCTCGACAGCTAAGCTCTCCGCTTCCTTTAAAATTGAACCCGGTCAGTCTGCTCTGGCCGGGTTTTTTGTTTCCCGCACTGGCGAACTCTGCGACAAGCCTTATGTGTGAAAGCAGGCATTCCGTCTTGGTCGGAAATGCTCGGGTTCTATTTGGTTCGATAAGATGCAACAGGCTTCGGCAAGCAAATGGCGGCGGGGAGGATGGGCTGTGCCCGTCTCCGTGTTGCTGCATCTTGTCGTCGTTGCGCTGTTCTTTTTCGAATTGCCGGAACGGATAGCGGAACCACAGGAGCCGGAAAGCATCAGCGTCGATCTGGTGCCGCCGCCCGAGGAGAAAAAGGCGGAAGAGGCCCCGCCGCCGGGCGAGGAGAAGGCGAAAGAGGAAAAACCGCAACCTCCGCCACCACCGCCCGCGCCGCCACAGGAAGAGGCGAAACCTTTGCCGCCGCCGCAGGCGACGCTGCCGGCCATCGCCATGCGGCCGGAGGAGACGCAGGCTGACCCCGCAGACAAGCCGGGTAAGACGGAAGAAGCGGAAAAGAGCGAGGCTTCCGAGGAACCGGCAAGCCAGCCTGAAAAGGCGGCTGAGGAGAAGCCCGCGCCACCTGCCGCCAACAGCGATCTTCAGGCTTCCGCGGAGCAGGGGGAGATTGCGGTTTCACCCGTGAAGGAAGAAAAACAGCCGGAACAGCCGCCGGTGCCACAGGCAAAGCCTTCCGAGGAAAAGCCTGCGGAGGTTGCGGAGAAGAAGCCCGCTAAGCTTCCTGCGGCCAAAAACCTGTTGTCTGCCTCCATGCTCTCGCCGGCCCAGAGACGGCAGATGTTCGGCGATCTGCCGCCCCGTCGCCGCATCGTGCAGCTTTGCAGCACTGAAGCTCTGGCCCAAATTCAGGGCGCGGGTTTTTCGGCTAGAGGCATGATCCCCTATTCGGACACGGGCGGCAGGATTTCCGGCAATTCGATCGACGCTTCCGGCGGTGCGTTCAACACGGGCAATGGCTGGCACGATGTTTCTTTCCAGTGCGAAGTCGATCTGGAAAATTACACCGTGACGGAGTTCCGCTTTAAAATCGGCAATGAGGTCAGCCCGGAAGAAGCGAAAAAGCGGGGCTTTACGAGATTTCAATGAGGGTGGGTTTCCTCGATTTTGACGATTGGCGGCCGGTCTGACAACCACCGTTCGTCATCCTCGGGATAGGCCCGAGGATGACATCGAGTATGGGGAGGTCTCCTTGCGGGTAACGCCTCCTATACCCGCTCCGTATTCCCCACCAGGATCCCGATCCCTGCCATCAGCGCATCCTCGTCATAGGGCTTCCTGATCACGGGCACATTGCCGAATTCATCCGGCACCATGCTGCCATCCGCATAACCGGTGGCGAAGAGGAAGGGGACGCCGCGGCGGTGGAGTTCGCGGGCGACGGGGATTGAGGTATCGGAACCGAGATTGATGTCGAGAATGGCCACATCCGGCACATAGCTCTTCAGCTTTTCAATCGCCATGGCCGACGATGTCGCCGTTTCGATTGCCTTGATGCCGTTGTCCTCCAGCATGTTCTCGACATCCATGGCAATCAGCATCTGGTCTTCGACAAGCAATATTTTCAACGGCTCCTCCCGGTTATAACGTCTGGGCTGCGGTGCGGTCCTGTCCCCGTCTTTTGTGTCGGAGGCTGTCGTGGCGGATGAAACATGGCGGGAGGGCAGGAGTATCTCCGCTTCCAGCCCGTCCGGCAAATAGCGTATCGTGCTGCGCCCGCCGAGATCGTAGGGAATGCTGCGGCTGATGAGCGCCGTGCCGAAACCGGCGCGCGACGGTGTCGGCAGCTTGATGGGCAGGGTTTCACGCCACTGAATTTCGCAATCGCGGTTGTCGTTGATCTGCCAGCGCACATGCAATTGCCCACCGGTTTGCGACAGCGCGCCATATTTGGCGGCATTCGTCGCTAGCTCGTGCAGAACCAGAGCCATGACGGAGAAAGCGCGCGAATCGAGCGTGATCTGTGGCCCGGTTAATTCCACCACGGTTTCGGGCGAACGATGCGGCGACAGTTCGGCATCCAGCAGATCGCGCAGCGCGCCGCCGCCTTCGCCGCGAATAATCTGGTCATGGGCAAAGGACAGCGCCTGAATGCGGCCCTTCAGCGCGGTGACATAATCCTGCAGCGTCTTGCCCTCCTGCGAGGGATTGCCGACCAGCGATTTGATGATGGCCAGAACATTCTTTACGCGGTGGTTGAGTTCCTCGTTCAGCATGCGCTGGCGCACTTCGGCGCGCTCCCTTTCGCCCGCCATCAGCTCGCTGTGATGGAGGGCAACCTCGACCAGCGCAATTCTGGCGGCTTCGGCAATTTCCCGGTCGGCTTCAGACCAGGGTTGCGCCTGCAGGCGAACGGTCTCCTTCCAGATCGCAAAACTCTTGCGCGGCGTGAGGCGGTCGCCCATCGGGCCGGTCTCATAGGATTTTTCCGGATTGCCGGCCCAGTTCAGGCTCTGCACGATCTCCTTGCGGAAAAACAGCAGATAGTTGTTTTTCACCTGTGACAGCGGGATGGCGAGCATGCCGGCGGCGGTGCCGGCATAGATCTCCGCTTCCGGTATGGCCTGTGAAAGGGCGTGCGTCGCCCAGACCTTGCCTTCCGATGCGGAGGCGACGAGACGCGCCAGTCTTGGAATGGCGTCATGCGGCGGCGTTGCCCCATGGCCATGCCAGTTGTTGCCGACCCAGAGCCCGACGCCATCACACGGCATCAGATCGGCAAAATCCTGAAAACTATCGACCAGCAATTCTTCAATGTTGGCGTGATGGGCGGCAAGCCGCAGAAAACGGTCGAGCGCGGCGTGGGCGTGGTTGACGGTATCGAGCCGCCGCTTCTGCTTCAGAACCTGCAGATGCATGGAGAAAAATTCTCCGAACATTTCAGCTGCGATCCGAACCGGCATGGTCAGCACACGCGGAGAATAATGGTGGCAGGCGATCAGCCCCCAAAGCGCGCCGTCGACAATCACCGAAATCGACATGGAGGCGGCAACCCCCATGTTGCGGAGATATTCGCAATGAATGGGCGAGACGCTGCGCAGATGCGCGTAAGAGAGGTCGAGCGGCTCGCCGGAGGCATCGAGGGCCGGCAGGACGGGAACGCGTGCGCCGCTGGCATCGGAGATGATGCGCAGCGTGTTCCTTAGATAAAGCGCGCGGGCCTGCTGCGGGATATCGCTGGCGGGGAAATATTGCCCGAGAAAGCTTTCCAGCTCTGGCTGCTTGGCTTCCGATACGACCTTGCCGGCGCCGTCTTCCTCAAAACGGTAGATCATCACCCGGTCGTAACCGAGCGTTGCCTTTATCAGCCGCGTCGTTCTGGAAATCAGGCTTTCGACGCTGTCCGCCTCGCGGATGCGGTCCACCATTTTCCGGGCGGTGCCGAGCGGCTGGGTTTCGCTTCGGGAGGGTTCAAATTCGATGATGGTGGTGGATTTGTAGCGATGGAGCGAAATATCGAAACTGCGGCCATCGCTTGTTTCGGTGTTGGGCAGCATGGCGGGGCGCGCGGTCCTGCCGGTGACGGTCAGCGCGTTGCGAAGATCGTGGACGAGCTTTTTGCCGAGCACATCCTCTGCGGTCCTGCCGTTGATATCGCCGTCAACGCCGAGCAGTTCGCGGCAGTTTTCAGAGTGCCGCAGCACCATGCGCATGGCATTGTCGCAGGCGATGAGACAGCCATGGGTTTGAATATAGCCCGGAATATGGATGGGTTCGCGGTCGCAATTGGTCAGGTCGACATGATAGTCAGTAGGTGCCATGAATCAGTCTTTCGCACCCTGTCTGTCTGTGCCGAGGATAATCTGTTGGTCGAGGGATGGGAAAGCCTGAATAATTCATTCTGATCGTGCCAACCCTTCCCCGTTTTCTGCAACTGTGACGCCGGTTTCCCGTTGTGTTCATAGAACACCGCCGTCACGCGATTGTCGTATCCCTGACGTCATCGGATACAATTTGACATGTTGCAACGTTGTCAAAGTCGATTTTGTTCCAGCTTGTTTGAAGGAAAAATTGTGCCGCAGAAGAAAATAATCATCGCCACCCGGGGGCAGGGTTTTTACGAGTTCACATCGGAGGCTCAGGGCCTTGTCAAACAGGCAGGGCTGGAGGAGGGCCTGCTGACGATCTTCGTTCGCCACACATCCTGCTCGCTGCTCATTCAGGAAAATGCCGACCCCGATGTCCGGCGCGATCTCAAGACATTTTTCTCGCGCCTCGTGCCGCCATCCAGCGATCCTTCCATGCGCTGGGTCGTTCACACGCTCGAAGGTCCGGACGATATGCCCGCCCATATCAAATCGGCGCTGACGACGGTTTCCATTGGCGTGCCGATCAGCGACGGGCGGCTCGTGCTCGGCACATGGCAGGGACTTTATCTTTTCGAACACCGCGACCAGCCGCACCACCGCGAGATCGTGCTGCATATCTCGCCCTGATAGACGGATCCGATCGCCGTCAACCGTGTTAATATCTCTGAACGCCTGCTGAACATTCGGTTCTGTTCATATTCAGGCAGGCGGCTCTAAGGTCTCGTCAATCGCCGGGGGATGTTCCTCTGTCGGCATAGAAACAAACGGAGTGAGTTCATGTTCAGCACCTTCGCAAAAGCCGGCCTGGCTGCCCTCATCGCCCTCGGTGGAATTTCCGTCACTGCGCCGGCGGCTTCCGCAGGCTCGGATGTTCAGTTCAGAGTTCAGGTTCAGGATGGTTATGGTCATCGTCCCGGCTGGGGTCGCCCGGATCGCCCGCGCCGCGGCTGCTCGCCCTGGCTTGCGGAAGAAAAGGCAAGCCGCATGGGCCTTCGCCGCGCCCGCGTGGTGGATGTTTCGCCGCGCCGTGTCGTGGTGGCAGGCTTCAACCGCTATGGCCGTGACCGCGTCGTTTTCGCCAATGAGCGCGGTTGCCCGGTAATCCGCCGCTAATAGCAGCGCCCTTTATTGATCTGCCAATATCCCCGTATGGCAGGTTGATCAAAAATGCCCCTCGCTTCCGCAATGGCAGCGAGGGGCATTTCTTTTTGCAATATGCTTTTGGCGGAACCGAAGATGGGGCAGGAGCGGCACCGGGGTGCCGCCCGCCGCCGATCTTACTGGTCGAGAGCGAAGGTGACGTTGACCAACACGCTGTAGCTGTTCTCGCCCGAAGCGATCGGCACGCTGTCGGCTTCCTTCATCATCGAAGCACGCATCATGCCCGCCGGTACCGGCATCGGGCGCTGCGAGTTTTCGCTGATCTGAATGACACGGCCAAGCTTCACGCCTGCCGCTTCCGTCAGCGTTTTCGCCTTGGCCAGAGCATCGGCAACGGCCAGCTTGCGGGCTTCGGTCACCGTCGCTTCGGGCTTGTCATTGGTGAAGGTGATATCGCCACCCTGGTTGATGCCGAGCTTGACGGAGGTATCGAGGATTGTGCCGAGCTTTTTCAGATCGCGCACCCGCACTGTCAGGCCGTTGGACACCTGATATCCGGTGATCTCAGGCGCGACATAAACGCCGTTCTTGGACTCGTTCTGCTTATAAATCGGTTGCAACGAGAAATTACTCGTCTGCAGGTCGCGGTCTTCGATGGAGGCCTCTTTCAGCGCCTTCAGAACATCGGCGAGCGCCTTGGAATTTTCAGTCAGCGCAGCCGCGGCGGTTTCCGCCTGCTTGACGACGCTGAAGGAAAGAATAGCCATATCGGGCGCGATGGCCGCCTGGCCTTCGCCGGAAACACTGATGGTGGCTTCGCGCAGGCTGGTATCCTGCGCAGATACCTGGGCGGCAAGCGGCATCATGGCCGCTGCGGTCAATGCGGTGAGTGCGAAAAGGCGGGCCGTTTTTGTCTTCATGGTGTTTCCTCTTTGATTGAGTCCCTTTGAAGGGTATTGCCTTAGATTGTGTAGCTAATACGGCGGCACTGCCTTGCGAAAGCATCATTGGCTTGTCGGGCTGTAAAAATTACGTTAGAGCGTGACCCCACCGGATTCGAGCCATTGCGAACCGGTATTTCGGATCATCTTTTCCGAAAAGGGCCTGTAGCTCAATGGTTAGAGCCGGCGGCTCATAACCGCTTGGTTGGGGGTTCGAGTCCCTCCGGGCCCACCATTTTCATCTAAGAGTCACAGCGTAGGTTATTGAAAATCTCAAGTTCGCATCTGGGATACTGCTGATGCGTTGCGAGCGGTTCATCCAGCAAAAATCCGACCAGCCGGTTAGACTGATCGGATCATCCTGCGCGAATCGTCGGCGATGCGGTCAGTTGCAGACCCGCATGCTCTCCGTATGCCAGCCGCCGTCATAGGAATTCGGCACGCGGCGGTCTTCGAACCAGCAGCGCGGCGGGGGCGGTGGTGGCGGTTCGTAGTAGCGGGGGCCGTTATTATTGGCGATGGCGCCGCCGATCAGGCCGCCGATCACGCCTGCGGCGAGGCCACCGGCGATCGCTGCGCCGTCATTGTGGCGGCGGTGTTCGCGGTAGGGCGGCGGGGGTGGGCCGCCGCGGTCGTAACCCCGGTCATAGCGCGGACGATAGGGATAGTCCTGCGCGGCAGCGGTGCCGTAGGATGCGAAGACGCTGCCGGTTGCGACCAGCGCGGCAATGGTGGAAAGAATTATCTTTTTCATCGGGGCTACTCCATAAGCCTGCTTCGGGAGATAGAGGCTCATTATGCCCGGATGATGGCACGGCACGGGTGAATGCCCTGTGAATATTCCGTTTTTCCGGGGTTCACATTCTCTCATACTTTTCAGGCGGACGCCCGGTGCCCGGCGCGGTCTTTCTGCCACGAAAAAACCCGGCGGATGGCCGGGCTTTTGCCGAGATCATCCGGTCAGGATCAGAACTTCACACCGAGACCGACCTTGACGGTGTGCTGGTCGACATCGGTGTTGATGCCGAAGATATCCTTGTCGCCATAGTCGTTATAGCGATATTCCAGCCTGCCGAACACATTGTCGGTGAAGGCATAGTCCAGACCCGCGCCAACGGTGTAACCGTTGAATGTGGTGCTGTCCTTGCCGGCGCCGGGCGCTTCGATGAAGCCGCGGGTGGCGGTCCAGCCGGCGGTGGCATAGATCAGGGCGTGGTCGAAGGCATAACCGACGCGGCCGCGAACGGAGCCCTGCCAGTCGGTGCCGATCTTGATCCCCGCATAATCATTGTCATTCCAGTTGTAATCGACATCGCCCTCGATGCCGAGGACCATATTATTGTCGAACTGGTAATTGTAACCCGCGAAGGCGCCCAGAATGCCGCCATCGAAATTATCGGAGGCCACGGGCCCGCCGGCCGAAAAATCGCCATTCGCCCAGCCCGCGCCGCCTTGAATACCAAGATAGGGGCCAGACCAGGTGAAGACCGGCAGGGTTTCCTGCGCAACCGGTGGTGCGGGCGTTTCGTAGACGGCATCCGCGGCCATTGCGGTGCTGGCCGACAGGGCCAGGAGTGACGTTACGATCAGCGTTTTCATCGTTTTTCTCCCTGAGCTGACTGACATCCATAGCATAGATTAGCTGCTTTTAATATGGGGCGGGGTTCGGCGGTTCCAAGAGGCGCTGTGTCCCTTGGGCGTTGCTGGCTGTCTTGCCCCGGATCGTGGCGCTTTTTACCGCCCCGCCATGCGGTTCTGATGCTGCGAACGCCTTCGGCGGCATTTGGTTCCCTCTGTCGTTTCATCGCGGGTCGGGCGGGGGGCCGGCGGGTGTCACGCTTGGTTGTCTTGACAGCGGGGGGAGCGACCATAGAGTTGTGGTTGACGGCGGCAATGCCGGTGCTTCGTGCCGCACGCCAAACGGTGCAAACCGCCGTTGAGACGATACCCTCGCGACCCTGCCGCAAGTGTGGTCGTTGCGGGCGGCAAGTGCATGGGAGGATGAGATCGCATGGGGTTTTGTTTTAGCGCGGGAGGAACGACGTGATTGTCGGAGCCGTTCTCAGCGCCATTCTTCTTCTCACCCTCATTGCGTTTCCGCGGCATCTGAAATCCGTTGTCATCTGCCTGCTCCTGATCTGGACGACGACCGCCGCCTTTGTCATCTATGACTGGTGGCGCGGCAGCAAGCGGCTTGAACATATCATCGCGACCGCGGATTTTGATGCCTCGTGCCCGGATGCGGCGCTGCCCATTCGTGTCAGCTTCCGCAACGATAATAATGTCGCCGTGCAGCGGCTGACCTATACGCTGGAAGGCTTCGAGCCCGCCTTCCGCGCCTCTGTCACCTTCGATCCCTATCAGGTGAGCGAAAGGCGGATCGAGGCCGGGGAGACATTTTCGGCCTGCCGCTCCTTCCGCCTGCGCGGCAATGAAAGGGCGGAGCCGCAGCGGCTGGAATGGCGCGTCACCGTCGTTTCCGCGGAATTCGACTGAGGGCTTCGCGCGGCTTCCGGCTATCACGGCATTTTGAAAAATTTCCGCGCCGGCGAGTGGTGGCCGAAAAATCCTTGCATCACAGCGGCTTCACGGCGGCAGGCCAGTTCCCATTGGCCGCACCGAAAGGTGTTCGGGCGGCGCCTGACTTGTTTTCGTCGGTTTGCGATGCCATCTCCCAGCCATTCGATGAATGTCGCGGGTTGATGTTTTGCGTATTGTTTTGAAGTTTCTGAAAATCACCGCCATCGGCCTTGTCGCCCTGCCGGTTCTGGCGGGCGCGCATATGGGCATCGGTCAGCTGACCGGAAATTTTCACGAAGTCATTCCCGGCGAGCTTTATCGTTCGGCCCAGCCGAGCGGCAAGGACATCACCACTTACGCCAAGACCTACGGCATCAAGACGATCATCAATCTGCGCGATGAAAAGCGCGAAGCCTGGTATGACGCCGAAAATCAGGCAGCAAAAAGCAATGGCATCCGGCTTGTCGATTATCCGCTGAGCTCAAGCGAAAGGGTTTCGGTGGAGGATTCGGAAACGCTGGCGGCTGTGCTGCGCAATGCCGAAAAACCGATCCTCATCCATTGTGAGCATGGCGCAAACCGCACCGGGCTTGCCTCCGCCATTTACGTGGCGGCCGTGGCCGGCAAGAGCGAGGCGGCCGCCGAGTTCCAGCTTTCGCCCTATTACGGGCATGTGCCGATCCCCGGCATCGGGCGGTATGAAATGTACCAGTCCTGGGATGATTTCGAGGAAACCATCGGGTTTTGAGGATTTCGGGACGCCTTTGATTTACCCCGGCGGTGTCCTTTCCGCGCGGCGTCATCCTCGGGCGTGTCCCGAGGATCCAACCACGTTGCGTCCAGCGGATAGGTAGCAGATGCTCGGGACAAGCCCGAGCATGACGGCAGAGAAGTCTTCGGCGCCGTCGTCAGCTGGCATTCGTTTCCCGCAATGCTGCTCAATAATCCCCGCCGCTCTCCTTGATCACCTTCGTCAGGCTTCCCGTCGCCGGGAAAAGCGGGATGAGGCAGGCCTGAAGCGCGTGGTAGATATCGCCCTTGCCGGGGAACAGCGTGTGGGCGGGAACCAGGTCTTCCGTCAGCTCCTCGTGCCAGCCGCCATTGGCGTGGTCGATGAAGCTGTTGGCGATGGTGCTCCAGATGCGGCGGTAGCTGTCTTCGTAGAACGGGTCTGCCGGCAGGTTTTCATTGAGGAAGTGGGCCGCACCCGCTGCCTCGCACATGGGCCACCAGAGCTTTGCCCGCTTGTCGGGATTGTCGTTCCAGTCAAGCGTATAAAAGAAGCCGCCCTTTTCCCGGTCCCAGCCGAGCGCCATGGATTGCACGAACAGCGATTTGGCGGCCACCGGCATCCAGTCGTGGCGGCGCTCGCCCAGCACCCATAATTGCAGGATGAGGCGCGCCCATTCCAGCCAGTGGCCGGGGGTGGAGCCAGAGGGGCGGAACATTTCGTTGCCGCGATAATCCTTGTCGAGCGTCCAGTTCTCGTCGAAATGTTCCGGCACGCGGAAATCCAGCTCGCCGGCGCGGCGGCGGATGACGAGATCGGCGATGCGTTCGGCCTTGTTGAGGTAATTGCTGTCGCCCGTCGCCTCATAAGCGGCCATCAGTGCTTCGGTCAAATGCATATTGGAGTTCTGGCCGCGATAGTTCTCGATAGGCGACCAGTCGCGATGGAATTCCTCGGCGATGGCGCCATGCTTTTCTTCCCAGAACCGGGTTTCCAGAACCTCGGTAATGTCGGCCAGCATCTTGTCAGCGAGAGGATGGCCGACGGTCTTGGCGGATGAGGCGGCCAGAAGCACGAAGGCATGGCCGTAGCCCTGCTTGGTGGCATCCACTGGGCCGGTATCGTTCACCTGCCAGAAATAGCCGCCATGCTCGCCATCGCGGTGCCTGTTCCAGAGATAGGTCATGCCGTGATCGACGATATCGCCGCACCCCGGGCGGCCGAGCAGGTGGCCGATGGAGAAGCAATGCACCATGCGGGCGGAGGCGTGGATGCCGCGCACGGGATCGTTTTTCTGCAGCGGTGCGCCCTTGGCGTCGAGATCGAAGAAACCGCCGGCGGGGTTGAGGGCGCGGTGCTGGAAGAAATCGAAAAGTCTCTCGGCCTGTTTCACCAGCCACTGGCGGTGCCAGGGCAGGGTGTTCCAGTTGCGGCTGTTGTGATCGTCTTCGGGCATCTCGTCCTCCATGCGGTTTGCTGCTTCGGCTTATATCCTTGCCGTATAAACCTGTCATCTGTCAGCGATATTTCGTAACGTCGTGCAATGGCGCAAAGCCATGCCTGTCCCTTGAAGATATATTGACATAAACATATCTTTATGTGACTTGACTGCTTGCGATCTTGCAAATCGAAATGAGGAGTATGCCCGTGTTTGACGATCTGTTTGGCCCCGAAGGGGCAAAGCGCGACGGCGCGGAAATTTTCAAGGCGTTGCGCGAAGCCGCCAGCGAACGCATCCTCATTCTCGACGGTGCCATGGGCACGCAGATTCAGGGTCTCGGTTTTGACGAGGATCATTTCCGCGGCGACCGTTTCATCGGCTGTGCCTGTCACCAGAAGGGCAACAACGACCTTCTGATCCTGACCCAGCCGGATGCCATCGAAGAAATCCATTATCGCTACGCCATGGCGGGCGCGGATATTCTCGAAACCAACACGTTTTCATCGACGCGCATCGCGCAGGCCGATTACGAGATGGAAAATGCCGTCTACGATCTCAACCGCGAAGGCGCGCAGATCGTCCGCCGCGCCGCCCAGCGCGCCGAGCGGGAAGATGGCCGCCGCCGTTTCGTGGCCGGCGCCATCGGCCCGACCAACCGCACAGCCTCGATTTCACCTGACGTCAACAATCCCGGTTTCCGCGCCGTCAGTTTCGACGATCTGCGTATCGCCTATGGCGAACAGATCGACGGCCTGATCGATGGTGGCGCCGACATCATCCTCATCGAGACGATCTTCGATACGCTGAACGCCAAGGCGGCGATCTTCGCCTGCGAGGAACGTTTCGAGGCCAAGGGCATTCGCCTGCCGGTGATGATTTCGGGCACGATCACCGACCTTTCCGGCCGCACGCTCTCCGGCCAGACGCCGTCTGCGTTCTGGAACTCGGTGCGCCATGCCAACCCCTTCACCATCGGCCTCAACTGCGCGCTGGGTGCGGATGCCATGCGTCCGCATCTGCAGGAACTGTCGGATGTGGCCGATACTTTCGTCTGTGCCTATCCGAATGCTGGTCTGCCAAACGAATTCGGCCAATATGACGAAACGCCTGAGATGATGGCGCGTCAGGTTGAGGGCTTCGTGCGTGACGGTCTCGTTAACATCGTCGGCGGCTGCTGCGGTTCGACGCCGGAGCATATCCGGGCGATTGCCGAAGCGGTCAAGGACTACAAGCCGCGCCCGATCCCTGAACACAAGCCCTTCATGTCGCTTTCGGGTCTTGAGCCCTTCGTGCTGACCAAGGATATTCCCTTCGTTAATGTCGGCGAGCGCACCAACGTCACCGGCTCTGCCCGCTTCCGCAAGCTCATCACCGCCGGCGATTATACGGCGGCGCTGGCGGTTGCCCGCGATCAGGTGGAAAACGGCGCGCAGATCATCGACATCAACATGGATGAAGGCCTGATCGATTCCGAAAAGGCGATGGTGGAGTTCCTGAACCTCATCGCCGCCGAGCCGGATATCGCCCGCGTACCTGTGATGATCGACTCGTCGAAATTCGAGATCATTGAGGCCGGCCTGAAATGCGTTCAGGGCAAGTCGATCGTCAATTCCATTTCGCTGAAGGAAGGCGAGGAGAAGTTTCTCCAGCAGGCGCGGCTCGTCCACAATTACGGTGCGGCGGTTGTCGTCATGGCCTTTGACGAGGTCGGGCAGGCGGATACCTATCAGCGCAAGGTGGAAATCTGCGCGCGTGCCTACAAGCTGCTGACTGAAAAGGCCGGCCTGTCGCCGGAAGACATCATCTTCGACCCCAACGTGTTTGCCGTGGCCACGGGCATCGAGGAGCACAATAATTACGGCGTGGACTTCATCGAGGCCACCAAAACCATCCGCGAAACCATGCCGCTCACGCATATTTCCGGCGGTGTTTCCAACCTGTCCTTCTCCTTCCGCGGCAATGAGCCGGTGCGTGAGGCGATGCATGCCGTGTTCCTTTACCACGCCATTCAGGTGGGCATGGATATGGGCATCGTTAATGCCGGTCAGCTTGCGGTTTACGATAATATCGATGCGGAACTGCGCGAGGCCTGCGAAGATGTGGTGCTGAACCGCCGCGACGACGCGACCGAACGGCTGCTGGAGGTCGCGGAGCGCTTCCGTGGCACCGGCGCCAAGGATACCAAGGTGCAGGATCTCTCCTGGCGTGAACTTCCGGTCGAGAAGCGGCTGGAACATGCGCTGGTCAACGGCATCACCGAATATATCGAGGCCGATACGGAAGAGGCGCGCCAGAAGGCGGAGCGTCCGCTGCATGTCATTGAAGGGCCGCTGATGGCCGGCATGAACGTGGTGGGTGACCTGTTCGGTTCCGGCAAGATGTTCCTGCCGCAGGTGGTGAAATCCGCCCGCGTGATGAAGCAGGCCGTGGCCGTGCTGCTGCCTTACATGGAAGAAGAAAAGCGCCAGAATGGCGGGGCCGAGCGTAGTGCTGCCGGCAAGGTGCTGATGGCGACCGTGAAGGGCGACGTGCACGATATCGGCAAGAACATTGTCGGCGTCGTTCTCGCCTGCAACAATTACGAGATCATCGATCTCGGCGTCATGGTGCCGACGACGAAAATCCTCGAAACGGCGATTGCGGAGAAGGTGGATGTGATCGGCCTTTCCGGTCTCATCACTCCCTCGCTGGACGAAATGGTGCATGTTGCTGCGGAAATGGAGCGGCAAGGTTTCGACATTCCGCTTCTGATCGGCGGCGCGACGACAAGCCGAGTGCATACGGCTGTAAAAATCCATCCGCGTTATGAGCAGGGGCAGGCGATCTATGTCACCGACGCCTCGCGCGCGGTCGGCGTTGTTTCCGCGCTTCTTTCCGAAGAGCAGAAACCTGCTTACATCGACGGCATCCGCGCCGAATATGCCAAGGTGGCCGAAGCCCATGCCCGCAACGAGCGCGAAAAGCAGCGCCTGCCGCTTTCCCGTGCCCGCGAGAATGCGCACAAGATTGACTGGACCGCTTACAGCGCCGTCAAGCCGAAATTCTTCGGCACCAGGGTATTCGAGACTTACGATCTGGAAGAGCTTTCCCGTTACATCGACTGGACGCCATTCTTCCAGACCTGGGAATTGAAGGGTCGTTTCCCGGCCATCCTCGAGGACGAAAAGCAGGGTGAAGCGGCACGGCAGCTTTATGCCGATGCGCAGGCCATGCTGAAGAAGATCATAGAGGAAAAGTGGTTCCGGCCGCGGGCGGTGATCGGCTTCTGGCCGGCCAATGCCGTTGGTGACGATATCCGTCTGTTCACCGATGAAGGCCGCAAGGAAGAGCTGGCAACCTTCTTCACGCTGCGCCAGCAGCTTTCCAAGCGCGATGGCCGTCCGAACGTGGCGTTGTCCGACTTCGTTGCGCCTGTCGATAGCGGCGTTGCCGATTATGTCGGCGGCTTCGTGGTAACGGCAGGTATCGAGGAAGTGGCGATTGCCGAGCGTTTCGAGCGGGCCAATGACGATTATTCGTCGATCCTCGTCAAGGCGCTGGCCGACCGTTTTGCCGAAGCCTTTGCCGAGCGCATGCATGAGCGGGTTCGCAAGGAGTTCTGGGGTTACGCGCCGGATGAGGCTCTTGGCGGTGACGATCTGATAGGCGAAGCCTATGCCGGCATCCGCCCCGCGCCCGGCTATCCGGCCCAGCCGGATCATACCGAAAAGAAGACACTGTTTGCCCTGCTGGACGCCACCAATGCGGCGGGTGTGGAACTGACGGAAAGTTATGCCATGTGGCCCGGCTCTTCCGTCTCCGGCCTCTATATCGGCCATCCGGAGAGCTATTATTTCGGCGTGGCTAAGGTGGAGCGCGACCAGGTTCTCGATTATGCGCGCCGCAAGGATATGCCGGTGGAAGAGGTGGAGCGCTGGCTCGGGCCGGTGCTGAACTATGTGCCGACCAATGGCGAGGAGAAAATCGACAGCGCGGCGTGATGTTTCACGCGGCGCCGTTTAGACAAGATTGCGCCGAGAGCCGGCGCTCGGCATGCACCCGAAGCTCTCACGGCTCTCATCCGTCATGCTCGGGCTTGTCCCGAGCATCTGCAACGTATCGATTTTGTTCGACGTGATTGGATCCTCGGCACAAGGCCGAGGATGACGCGGAGCGTAAGGTAGAGGTTGTCACTAAGCCAAAGCGCGGGCGGGTCCCGCGCTTTTTTGTGTTCAGGGTTTGACTTACGACCTTAGCGCCGCCAGTTCCTCGATGCCGACATGGCTCTCGACCTCGCTGCCGCGCAGATAGAGGTAAAGGCCAATGCAGAAGGCAAGCACGGCGATGAAGACCAGATACCAGGCATGGGCCATGGGATTGACGGCGAGCGCGGTCGTCACGCCGATCGGCGTCAGCCCGCCGAAGACGGCATAAGAGACGTTGTAGGCGAAGGAGAGGCCGGAGAAGCGTACCGATGCCGGGAAGGCCCGCACCATGACATAGGGCACCGCACCTGCCATGCCGACCGAAAGGCCCATCACGCCATAAAGCACGAACATGGTCTGAAGCGAGGTGCCGGCATAGCTGTAGAAGGCGAAGGTGGCGATGCCGAAGAAGATGCTGGCGCCCATGAAGAAGATGCCGGAGCCCATCCGGTCGATCAATGCGCCGGCGATGATGACGCCGAAGATCAGGAACAGCGTGCCGAAGCTGGTGCCAGCGAGTGCCTGCGTCGGGGTATAACCATAGAGCTTCTGCAGGAAGGTGGCCGTCATCAGCGTGGTGACGACGATGGCCGCTGACAGAACCCAGGTCAGCAGGGCGGAGATGATGACGCCGCGCATATGGTGCTTCAGCACGAGGCCGAGCGGCAGCTTGTCCGTGAGCGACTTCGACTTCTTCATTTCCATGAAGATCGGCGTCTCTTCCAGCCAGCGGCGCAGATAAACGGCGATCAGGCCGAAAATGCCGCCGAGCAGGAAGGGAATGCGCCAGGCGTAACCGGCAACATCTTCCGGCGAAAAGAGCGAGTTGATGGCAAAGGCGATGAGCGAGCCCAGCATGATGCCGAAGGAAAGGCCGGATGTGAGGAAACCGCAGGCGAGGCCAACGCGGCGGAAGGGCACATGTTCGGCAACGAAGGTCCAGGCGCCCGGCACTTCGCCGCCAATGGCGGCACCCTGCAGCATGCGCAGGACGATGAGCAGGATGGGGGCCGCCACGCCGATGCTGGCATAGGTCGGCATCAGCGCCATGCCGAGGGTGGAGAGCGCCATCAGGAGAATGGAGAAGGCGAAGACGCGCTTGCGGCCATACCGGTCGCCATAATGGGCCAGCACGATGCCGCCGAGCGGTCGGACCAGATAACCGGCGGCGAAAATGCCGAAGGTCTGGATCATCACCAGCCAGTCCGGCATTTCCGGCGGAAAGAACAGATGGCCGATGACGCTGGCGAAAAATACGAAAATGATGAAGTCGTAAAATTCGAGCGCGCCGCCCAGGGCCGAAAGTCCGAGCGTTCTGAAATCCTGGCTGTTGAGGGGACGGGCTGCCGCCGGTGTGGTGGTGGGAGACATAAGCCTGCTTCTTTTCTAAATTACGTATTACTTATGGGCATGCGGCAAGCGCGGCGGGATTTCAAGCCATATCGGTGCTCAATCGTTGAGGTATTTCGACGGACGGTCGAGAAAGCGCCGCAGGAAGGTGATGTTTTCCAGCTCGTCATAGAGACGTTCGGTGATGCCATCCTCATCGAAATAATAAATCGTCGCCTCTGGAATGGCCAAAAGCACGGGTGAGTGGGTGGCGATGATCAATTGCCCGCCGCTATCGGCCGCCTGTCGGATGATTGCCGCCAGTTCCAGCTGCTTTTGCGGCGAAAGCGGGCTTTCCGGTTCGTCGAGAAAATAGAGGCCGGCGCCGTGCAGCCGCCGGTGCATGATATCGAGAAAACCTTCGCCATGCGACCGCCGGTCGAGGCTGTTGTTCCTGACGATCCCGCGAAATGTATCCGGGGTTTCTTCCGGAAAATCCTCGCCTTTTTTCAGGGCCTTTTCCCGCTCCCAGCGAAAATCATCCAGCGTATCCTCATTCTGCCGGCGGATATAACCAAGCACGTCTTCCGCACGCAGGAACATGCGGATTTTCGGATATTTCTTGCGGGCGAAATAGAAGGCCTTCGCCACGGTTTCGGCATGCTGGAGATAGAGGTCGCCTTTAACCTCGCCATGATTGCCGATGGCATAGGCCGTCATTCCCGCCGCCAGCCCTTCCAGCAGCGTTGATTTGCCGGAACCGTTATTGCCGGCGAAAAAGGTGATCGGCGTCTTGAATTCGAGGCGTTCCAGATGGCGCATGGCCGGCACGGAAAAGGGATATTCCTCCTCTGTTCTTTCCGGTTTTTCCTTCATGGCTACGCTGTCGAGAAACAGCATGTCGCAGTCCTTGCCTATCCATCCTGTCCGGAGGTGTTGCGCCTCGGCCTGTCGTTGAGGCCGTGCACTGAGGTGAGTGAGTGTGCCCCGGAGATTAACGCGTCGTGTGGCCCGCGCCAATGGCATGAACCCTTGTCATTGCTGACTTTGCCGCAATGAACGCTTCAGTTTTTTATTGTATAATTATATTATAAATAATGTTATCTCTAATTATATCTCTTTACTTACTTATATAACTTTATATATTGTGTATTTAAAAGAATATATCGAATGTAAACTTGAAATTAATTTTGCAATGTCAATTGTACTTCATTTCAAATTTCTATTTTTGGTGGATGGATGAATTACATTGCGCTGTTTTCGGCTGCGATTTTGTTTTTCGCAATATGCGCGAGCGAGGCGGAGGCGCGGAAGTTTCGGCTATTTCCCATTTCCGGACTGGGCGGCGGCGAGACAATCGATCCCGTCTATAATCTGCCAAACACGGCAACTTTCCTTCGGGAAGGAAAAGCGTTTGATCTTGGCTATCTGAACAGCGGCGATGGCGGCGGTTATGTTCTCTATCACGGCGACCGCTATGCCAGGCTCAGCGAGGCGGATATTGCGAGGCTGAAGGTGACGCTCGGTTTTGATCCAACGACCAAGCACCGCACGGAGCAGGCAGGCCGTGACAAGCAGAACAGCGGTTGGAGTTTGGCGATCCTGGTCGCCGTGCTGGCGCTCGGCTCTTTTGTGTCCATCCATAAGGGGCTGCAGATTCTCCGTTGGCTCGGGCGAACCTTGACGACGCCGGCTGCTGTCAAAGTCGGCTCGGGGGACGTGGTTTCCGATCCATTGGCCGTCCGCAAGAAGCAATTGGTGAAACGCGAGCGGAGCGAGACTCAGTCGGATCATGCTGCGCGCAGCCCGGCGCCGGCGGCCGTGCAGGTCTCTCCCCGCACAGCCGGCCCGGCCCGGTCTTTCGGGCGCAGGAGCGGCTGAGCCGAAGTGGAATGGCCGCGACCGGCGCTTATTCGAACCGGTCGATGATGCTGATGCCGCTTTCCTTGAAACTGTCCATGGCGGGCAGGGCGGCTGCGGCCTCGGTCAGGGAGATATGGCGGCCGATCAGCTTTTCGGGCGCAAGCCTGCCGCTTTCGATCATGGCCAGCATGTCCTCATAACGCCATGCCTGCATGCCGTGGCTGCCGTAAATCTCCAGTTCATGGGCGATCACCCGGGCCATGGGAATGGCCGGCATGGCGTGGTCTGCCAGCATCAGCCCCACCTGCACATGGCGTCCGCGACGGCGCAGGTTGCTGATGGAATTGCAGCAGGTCTGCGGATGGCCAAGCGCATCAACCGACACATGGGCGCCGCCGCCGGTGACGTCTCGCACCGCTTCGGCAACATCGGCAACCGAGCGACTGTTGATGGTGGCAGTTGCACCGAGCTGCCGGGCAAGTTCCAGCTTGTCTTCGGCGATATCGATGGCGACGACCTGTGCACCGAGGCCCGCGCCGATCATGATTGCGGAGAGGCCGACACCACCACAGCCGTGCACCGCCAGCCATTCGCCACCCTTCAGGCGCCCCTGATCCGTCACGGCCCGGAAGGAGGTGGCGAAACGGCAGCCGAGACCGGCGGCGGTGGCGTAACTCATCGATTCCGGCAGGTGCACGAGGTTCTGATCGGCATAGTCGATGGCGACATATTCGGCGAAGGAACCCCAATGGGTGAAGCCGGGCTGGAACTGCGCCTCGCAGACCTGCTGGTTGCCGGAGCGGCATTCATGGCAATGGCCGCAGCCGGAGACGAAAGGCACGGTAACGCGATCACCGGTCCTGAAGCGGGTAACGTTCTTGCCAACTGCGGCGATGACGCCGGCGAATTCGTGGCCGGGAACGTGGGGCAGGCGAATATCCGGGTCATGTCCCATCCAGCCGTGCCAGTCGCTGCGGCAGAGGCCGGTCGCTTTCACCGCGATGACGACGCCGCCATCGGTCGGTTCCGGATCGGGCAGGGATGCGACAATCGGGGTCTCGCCGAATCGTTCGTAATAAAGCGCGCGCATCATGGCCTCACATCATTGGTCCGCAGGTTCAAATCTGAACCTGCTCTAGAGCATTCCAGCAAAAGTGCGAAGCCGTTTTACCTCTGGAGAAGCGCTTCAGTCCTTGATGAGCATCAGGTCGCCGGCTGCGAATTTCAGTGTCACCCGCTCACCGACGGCGGGCGGCGCGGTGCCGGGGTCGTTGAACATGTCGAAAGACAGCGTCGAACCACCGAGATCGAGGCGCGTGCGGATGACCGAACCGAGGAACTGGCTGGAGGTGACGAGGCCGGAAATGGCAACATCGTCTTTCGCGTCGCTGCCGAGGGAACCTGCTTCCGGGCGAAGCGCCAGCGTGATTTTTTCGCCATTGGCCGCATCGACCGGCTTCGGCAGGGTGATCTGCTGCTCGCCGACACGAATGGTGTTGGACGAGGAATCCACCACGGTGGCGTCGATGAGGTTCAGCGTGCCGACGAAGGAGGCGACGAAACGGGTGGCCGGCTTGTTGTAGATATCGAAGGGCGAACCGATCTGGTCGGCACGGCCGCCATTCATCACGACGATACGGTCGGAGATCGACAGGGCCTCTTCCTGATCGTGGGTCACGAAGATGGTGGTGATGCCGAGTTTCTGTTGAATCTGGCGAATTTCCTCACGCAGCGAGACGCGGATCTTGGCGTCGAGCGCGGAGAGCGGTTCGTCCAGCAGGAGCACTTCCGGCTTCGGGGCCAATGCGCGGGCGAGCGCCACGCGCTGCTGCTGGCCGCCCGACATCTGATAGGGATAACGGTCGGCCAGATGTTCCAGATGGATGAGCTGGAGCATTTCCTTCACGCGGGCGTCGATCTCGGCTTTTGGCTTGCCGGCGACCTTCAGACCGAAGGCGACGTTCTCATAGACATTCATGTTCGGGAACAGCGCATAGGCCTGGAACACCATGCCGATATTGCGCTGGTTGGGCCGCAGCGCCGTCTGGTCCTTGCCGTTGATGACGATCGACCCGCCGGTCGGGATTTCGAAGCCGGCGATCATGCGCAGCACGGTGGTTTTGCCGCAGCCCGATGGCCCGAGAAAGGAGACGAATTCGCCCTTTTCAATGGCCATGTTGAAATCATGCACGACCTGCACGGAGCCGAAGGATTTCTTGATGTTGCTAAGTGTCAAAAAGCTCATGAAAATCTTGTCCTCAGGCCTTGGGAGGCGCGCCCTTCTGATAGCGGGAAACGAGTTGGATCAGACCGAGGCAACCCCAGGTGATGCCGAAGGAGATCACGGCAAGCGCTGCCGGTTCATAGGCGCGGTTGGCGCCAAGCAGCTGCATATAGGGGCCAAAGGCCGGGCGGTTCAAAAGGGCCGCCATGGTGAATTCACCGATGACGATGGCGAAGGTCAAAAACGCGCCCGAGAGCACGGCGACCAGTACGTTGGGCAGGATGATGCGCGACAGGATGGTCGTCCATCCCGCGCCAAGGCTCTGCGCCGCTTCCGTCAGCGTCGAGACGTCGATGGTTCTAAGACCGGTGTCGACGGCGCGGTACATGTAGGGCAGGGCAAGCGTGGCATAACCGAACATCAGAAGCAGATTGGTGCCGAAGGTCGTGCCGGTCAGCGGCAGCCAGCTCGAGGTGTTGTAAAGCCTGATATAACCGAACACGATGACGATGGCGGGAATGACCAGCGGCAGGAGCGTGATGAATTCGATATAGGGGCGCAGGCCCGGCAGTTTCAGACGCACCCAATAGGCGGTGGGCACGACGAGCAGAACACCGAAGACGATGGTGAAGAGCGCCATCACCACCGAATAGCTGAAGGTTTCCTGAAAGCGCGGATCGGTTAGCACCCTTGCATAGGCGTCGAAGGAATATTCGCCGCGCCGCATCTTCAGTGAGAAGTTGGTCATGCCGATCAGCGGCAGGGCGAAATAAAGCAGGCCGAAAATCAGCGCGCCCCAGGCGAAGAAACGCTTCATTTCAGCCACCTTTCGCTGCGGGCGCGCAGCCAGATGTAAAGTGCATTGGCGATGCCGGTGACGACGATCATGCCGAAGGCGAGCGCGTAACCGAGATGCGGATTGCCGAGAACGTCGCCGCGAATCTGTGCGAAGAGCAGGATCGGGACGATGTTGAGCGAGGAGCCGGTGAGCGCGATTGCGGTGGCCACTGCACCGAAGGCATTGGCAAACAGGAGTGACATGGTGCCGAGCAGCGATGGCAGCAGGATGGGGAAGGCCACCATGCGCCAATATTGAAACCCGGTCGCGCCTAGAATTTCCGCCGCTTCGCGCCATTCGCGCTTCAGCCCGTCCAGCGCAGGCGTGATGATGAGGATCATCAGCGGTATCTGGAAGAACAGATAGGTGACGGTGAGGCCCCAGAAGGAGAGGATGTTGAAGCCGAGAAGCCGAAGATCGATGCCGACCTGCGTTTTCAAGAACACGGTGAGCAGGCCGACCGGGCCGAGCGTGGCGATGAAGGCGAAGGCGAGCGGCACGCCGGCAAATTGCGAGGCGACACCGGAAAAGGTGAGAAGCGGGCCGCGGATACGCTGCGGCAGGCCACCCAGCACGACGGCTGCGGCCACGGCAAACCCGATCAGGCAACCCAGCGCCGCGGAGGCGAGGCTGATCTTGATCGATATCCAGTAGGCGGCAAGGATCGACGAGGTGAAAAGCCCGGCAATGTTGTCCAGCGTGAAGCTGCCATCCGTCTGCTGAAACGCGCCGATGACGATCTTCATCGTCGGCAGGATCAGGAACAGCATAACAAAGACGGTAAAAGGTACGACGCCTATCCAGTGCAGCGGCAATCTTCTGCCCGCGTCGGATGGTCCGCCGGTGTTGGTTGATGACATGCCTTGTCCCCAAACGCCGTTTTCAAAACGGTCTGTCTATAAAGGTCTTTCTCGAGCACATCCGGTTAAAACGGAAATGTTGGACGCGCTCTCGATTTTGGTCTTGCGCATTTTCCGGACGTAAAACCGCTGCGCACTTTTACTGGAAATGCTTTTAAAGAAGCACCCCGGCTTTTGATCGGCCGGGGTGCGTTTTCAACAGTTTACTTCACGTTTGCGCCGACGACGCTGTCCCAGCCGCCGGTGACGGCAGCCTTGTTGGCATCAACTTCCTCGAGTGTCGGGAAGATCGCCTTTTCATAGGCTGCTGCCGGCGGCAGGCTGTCGATCAGCGCCTGCGGAACCTTGCCGGCCTTGACCATGGCGTTGAAGCGGATCGGGTGGCAATAGCCCTTCAGCCAGCCGAGCTGACCGTCGTCGGAGTAGAGGTGTTCCATCCACAGCTTCGCGGCGTTCGGATGCGGCGCGTAGGCGGAAATGCCCTGAACGTAAACGCCGGCGAGAACGCCCTTCTCAGGAACGACGACTTCGGTCGGCGGGTTGTCGTTCAGCGTCTTCTTCCAGGAAAGGGCGTTATAGTCCCAGGCGACGATGATCGGGGTTGCGCCCTGTGCCAGCGTGCCGGCCTTGCCGATGACCGGCAGGAAGTTGCCCGCCTTGTTGAGGTCGGCAAAGTACTTCAGGCCAGCTTCGCCGGCTTCCTTGCCGGACTTTGCGCCGGTGGAAAGACCGGCGGCGAGAACGCCGAGGATCGCCTGATTGGAGGCGCGCGGATCGCCGGCGAGCGCTACCTGACCGGAATATTCCGGCTTCAGCAGGTCGGCCCAGTCCTTCGGCGTGTTCTTGACGAGGTCCTTGTTCACGAACATCGACATGACGCCGTAATAGTCGCCGTACCAGTAGCCGTCGGCATCCTTGACGTTGTCAGGGATTTCGGCCCAGGTGGAGACCTTGTAGGGCTGCAGCAGGCCTTCGGCCTTCATCTGCGGGCCGAAGGCGAGACCGACGTCAACGACGTCAGGAGCCTGCGGGCCCTTGTTGTCCTTGTTCGCCTTGATGGCTTCGACTTCATCGGCAGAGCCGGCGTCCGGGTTCAGTTCGTTGACGGTGATTTCCGGGTACTTCGCCTTGAAAGCGGCGATGACGTCGCCGTAACCACACCAGTCGTGCGGCAGCGCGACGGTGGTCAGCATGCCTTCCTTCTTGGCGGCAGCGATCAGTTCGGCGCTCGGTTCAGCGGCGGCAATCGCGGTGGAGGCGATGACCAGTGCGGTGGTCGTAGCAAGCAGTCGGCGGCAGTGAGAGATCACTTTTTTCTCCTCTTCGTGTTCTCATATTGCGGACGCTGATACGGAGTCTCGATGAAGCTAATGTGACGGTTGGATTGCAATTTATTTATCCGGATTCCGCCACTTTACACTCGTTTTCCGCCATCATCAGGCTTTTAGGCCTGCAATTGCGGGAGATTCCCCTCGTTATCCGATTGTCCAGATATGTTCCCCAGCTTGGTCTATTATCCTGTTTTATCGTGCTGGTAGCGACTACAGGTATCCAATCAGCGTGTTGCATCCGCGTCAAGTAAGTTGCCGGCTAGATAGTTTCATGTTCTCTCCGGCCGGCGGAACAGCCGTGTCTGCTCGAACAGGCCTTCGAGCGCGTTCATGCGCTCCTTGGTTTCATCCCAGGTGCCGTTCTGCACCGCTTCGATCAGGGCTTCGACCACGAACAGGGTGACGACGGAGGAATCCCACGCCGAGGGAGCCTCGATCCGGACCCGGAAGGTGTGCAGCGCATGGCGCGCCACCGGCGATGTCCATTGATCGGTGAAGAGGATGATCTGCACGCCGTTGGCCTTCGCCACTTCGGCCAGCGTCGTCATATCGTGCTCGTAACGGCGGATGTCGAAAATGACCAGCACGTCACCGGCGCTCATGTTCAGCATATATTGCGGCCAGGCGCTGGAATTGGATGACATCAGCGTCGTTTTCGGCCGGATCACCTGCATGTGGGTGAAGAAATATTCGGCAATCGCGCCGGTGATGCGCCCGCCGACGAAATAGATGCTGCGCTTGCGGTCCGAAAGCAGAGCCGCGGCATTATCGAAGACGGCGGTGTCGAGATCGCTCAGCGTATCGCGCAGATTGCCGGTGATGGCGTCGGCGAAGCGGTTGAGAATGTGCAGGCCGGGGGCATTGGTCGCCCAGCGGTCATGTTTGGCAACCGGGCCTGATATTGTTGCTTCCAGTTCCTGGTGCAGATGCGCCTGGAATTCCGGATAACCCTTGTAGCCGAGCTTCTGCACCATGCGCGCCACCGTCGGCGTCGAAACGCCGGCATTTTCGGCGATGACGGTGATGCTGCCGAGACCGGAGACGGGGTAGTTGCCGAGCAGGCTCTCCGCCAGCCGTTTTTCCGAACGGGTCAGCGCATCGTAGTGGGCATGAATGACATCCGACACGGTCGCGGTCGTGCTGCGCAAATCTTTCCCCTTCCGGTCTTTCTGCCGGTGCATGGCTAAAATAAACATCTGTGCCAGCTATCGAGTCAATGGGGAAAATGAAGAGAAAATTTCAAAATTCCATTTGACACTCGCCACAATGTGAAGAATTCTTTTCGCCATTGCAGGGGATGACGGGTTTTCCGGGCGGGGTGCGTGCATGACGGTGCGTTCGCGGTTTTTCACAGAAGCGGAAGGGCAGGCCGTTGGCGTCGAAAACGCCATGGCGAAGGGCGACGTCCTTCTCGTCTGTGAACACGCTTCCGCGACCATCCCGCAAAAATATGGCACACTCGGCCTTTCACCGGACGTGCTTTCGAGCCATGCCGCCTGGGATCCCGGTGCTCTCGCCGTCGCCCGGCTGCTTTCGCAGAGCCTTGATGCCACGCTCGTTCACCAGCGGTTTTCGCGGCTCGTCTATGATTGCAACCGCCCGCCGGAATCGCCTTCCGCCATGCCGGTGAAGAGCGAGATTTACGATATTCCCGGCAATTTCGATCTCGGCGAAGCGGAACGTTTCGCCCGCACCTCAGCGCTTTACGTGCCGTTCCATGATCGGGTGAGCGAGATTATCGCAGAACGGCAGGCCGCCGGCCGCAATGTGGTGGTGGTGACCATCCACAGTTTCACGCCGGTCTATCACGGCCGGTTTCGCGAGGTTGAGGTCGGCATCCTGCATGATAGCGACAGCCGCCTGGCCGATGCGATGCTTTCGGGCGCCGAAGGGTCCTCGCTGAAGGTCAGGCGCAACGAGCCCTATGGCCCGGAAGACGGCGTGACGCATACGCTCCGGCTGCATGCGCTGCCGGACGGTCTTTTGAACGTCATGATCGAAATCCGCAACGATCTCATCGCCAATGAAGGAGAACAGGCGGCCATTGCCGGTTTTCTCCACGAGCTTATGGGGAAGGCGCTCTCATCGATTGAAGAGTGAGGGAGCAAGGGCTGGCCGATGGTGAAAGCACCGAGGCTGGCCGTCAAAAGGAGACTGCCGTCATTCAACAAAGCCGGAAAGGCGCGAAGCGGCAAGGGAACAGCAAAGTGCGTGCGGCAGAGCGCGGGAAGCACCCGCGTAACGCTGAAAACTGGGGCACAATCGGCCAATAATGGCTGACTGGCTTGTTTTTTTCTTATCAGGAGAGAAGGGCATGGACAGTTCATCGTCAGGCGTCAGCTACAAGAAGGCTGATGCATCCTATTTCGAAAAACGCGGACTATCCCGTTATGCGGGCGTGTGGTCCTTGTGGTCGCTCGGCGTCGGCGCGGTCATTTCCGGGCATTTTTCCGGCTGGAATTTCGGCTTTTCCACCGGCGGCTGGGGCGGCATGCTGGTGGCGGGCATCATCATCGCCATCATGTATCTCGGGCTGACATTCTCGATCGCGGAAATGAGCCCGGCCTTGCCGCATACCGGTGCGGCCTATTCCTTCGCCCGCACGGCCATGGGGCCATGGGGCGGCTTCATCACCGGGCTTTGCGAGAATGTGGAATATGTGCTGACGCCGGCGGTCGTCGTCACCTTCATCACGGCCTATGTGAACTCCATTCTCGGCCTCGATCCGGCCTATTCACCCTTCGTGTGGATAGCCTTCTATGCGATCTTTCTGGCGCTCAACGTCTTCGGGCTTGAGCTTTCTTTCAAAGTCACGCTGGTTATCACGCTGATTTCGCTTACCGTTCTGGTATTCTTCTGGATCAGCGCCATTCCGAATATCGATTTTTCGCGTTTCGCGCTCAATATCGGTGTCGGGCCGGACGGCAAGGCGGTGGAGTTGCCGGAGGGCGGCGGTTCCTTCTTCCCCTTCGGTTTTTCAGGCGTTCTTGCCACGCTGCCTTTCGCGGTCTGGCTGTTCCTCGCCATCGAGCAGCTGCCGCTGGCGGCGGAGGAATCGGTTGACCCGAAACGCGACATGCCGAAGGGCATCATCCTCGGCATGGTCACGCTGATGGTTTCGGCCTTCATGATCGTGCTGCTCAACCCGTCGCTTCCGGGCGTTGGCGCCTTCCATCTCAGCTCCTCGCTGGAGCCGCTGCTGGATGGCTTCAAGGCGATCTACGGCGATGGCGGCGTGGTGGTGCTCGGCCTCGTGGCGCTCACCGGCCTGATCGCCAGCTTCCATACGATCCTTTATGCCCAGGGTCGGCAGATCTATTCGCTGTCGCGTGCGGGTTATTTCCCGACCGTGCTGTCGATCACCCACTCGAAATATCGCACACCCTATGTGGCCAATATCACCGGCGCGATCGTCGGTCTTGCGGTCATGCTCGTCATCTGGTTCGCGCTGGGTGCGGAACAGGGCGGCAGCATCATCGGTAGCGTGCTTTTGAACATGGCCGTGTTCGGTGCGATGTTCTCCTACATCATGCAGGCGATTTCCTTCATCCTGCTTCGAAAGAACCTGCCGCATATCGAGCGGCCGTTCCGCTCGCCCTTCGGCATTCCGGGCGCGGTGCTGACGATCATCATCGCCATCGTCACGCTGCTTTACCAGATCCAGGATCCGAACTTCACCAAGGGCGTGCTCTGGGTCGCCGTTTGGTTCGCCGTGGCGATCGCCTATTTCGCCTTTGTTGGACGCCATCGCCTCATCCTGTCGCCAGAAGAGGAATTCGCGATGGAGCACAAACAGGCCGCCATGGCCGCGGCGGCCGCAAAGGCCTGATGCACAAACAAACGGGCGGCCGTCTGCCGGCCGCCCGCTCGCCACAATAAAAGGGAACGGACAAAAATGACGAGCTACACATTCGACGCGCTTAAAATGGATGTCGCCGAGGGGCGCATCGACACGGTTCTGGCCTGCCTTGTCGACATGCAGGGGCGTCTGATGGGCAAACGGTTCCAGGCCGAGTTCTTCGTTGAAAGCGCCTTTGAGGAAACCCATAGCTGCAATTACGTGCTTGCCACCGACATGGAGATGGAAACCGTTCCCGGTTACAAATCCTCGAGCTGGGAAAAGGGTTATGGCGACTATGTGCTGAAACCCGACCTCTCGACGCTGCGGCGCGTGCCCTGGCTGGAAGGCACGGCGCTGGTGCTGTGCGACGTGCTCGATCACCACACCCATGAAGAAGTGCCGCATTCGCCACGGGCGCTTTTGAAAAAGCAGGTTGCGCGGCTGGAGGCCATGGGGCTCAAGGCCTATATGGCGACGGAGCTGGAGTTCTTCCTGTTCGACCAGACCTTCGATGCGGCGCGCGCCAGCGGCTACAAGGGGCTGAACCTCGCCAGCGGTTATAATGAGGATTACCACATCTTCCAGACCACGAAGGAAGAGGATGTCATGCGGGCGCTGCGCAAGGGCCTGCAGGGTGCCGGCATTCCGGTCGAGAATTCCAAGGGCGAGGCGTCTCCCGGCCAGGCGGAAATCAACGTGCGTTATGCCGATGCGCTGACCATGGCCGATCGGCACGCCATCATCAAGAACGCCACCAAGGAGATCGCCTGGTCGAAGGGCAAGGCGGTGACGTTCCTTGCCAAGTGGAACTATAATGCCGCCGGCAGTTCCTCGCATATTCACCAGTCGCTGTGGACCGCCGATGGCAAGACGCCGGCCTTCCTCGACAAGGACGCCAAGCACGGCATGTCGGAGCTGATGCGGCATTATGTTGCCGGGCTTCTCGCCCATGCCAGCGAGATCACCTATTTCCTTGCGCCCTACATCAATTCCTACAAACGCTTCATGGCCGGCACGTTTGCGCCCACCAAGGCGATCTGGAGCCTCGACAACCGCACAGCGGGATATCGCCTCTGCGGTGAGGGCACGAAAGGTATTCGCATCGAGTGCCGTGTCGGCGGATCCGATCTCAATCCCTATCTCGCCATGGCGGCTCTTCTTGCGGCGGGCATTGACGGCATCGAAAATAAACTTGAACTTGAGCCCGCTTTTGTCGGCGATGCCTATGGCGGCAAGGACGTGCGCGAGATACCCAAGACCTTGCGTGACGCCACTGCGTTTCTGGATGGATCGACAATGCTGCGCAACGCCTTTGGCGATGATGTGATCGATCATTACGTCCACGCCGGACGGTGGGAACAGGAAGAATACGACCGCCGCGTGACCGACTGGGAAGTGGCGCGCGGTTTCGAACGAGCCTAATCATTACGGGAAAACATCATGACCATGATCCAGAATATCTCGCCCATCGACGGCTCGGTTTACGCCGAGCGGGAGGCGATGTCGCTGGAGGCGGCACGGGCCGCCGTTTCAAAGGCGCGCAAGGCGCAAAAGGACTGGGCGCGGCGTCCGCTTGAGGACCGTGTTCAGCTGGTTCTGAAGGGTGTGGCCCGCCTCAACGAAATGGTAGCGGACGTTGTGCCGGAACTGGCGCATATGATGGGCCGTCCGGTGCGTTATGGCGGCGAGTTCAAGGGCTTCAACGAGCGCTCCAATTATGTCGCGTCGATTGCGGCCGATGCGCTGGCGCCGCTCGTCATCGAGGAAAGCGGCAATTTCGAACGCCGCATCGAGCGTGAAGCGCATGGTGTGGTCTTCGTCATCGCGCCGTGGAACTATCCTTACATGACGGCGATCAACACCATCGCGCCCGCCTTGATGGCCGGCAATACGGTCGTCATCAAACATGCGGCGCAGACGCTGCTGGTGGGCGAGCGCATGGTGCGAGCTTTCGTCGAGGCCGGCGTGCCTGACGATGTCTTCATCAATGTCTTCCTCGACCATGGCACGACCTCGGCGCTGATTTCCGAAGGCCTGTTCAATTTCGTCAATTTCACCGGTTCGGTGGAAGGTGGCCGGGCCATCGAGCGCGCCGCTGCCGGCACCTTCACGGGTCTCGGGCTTGAGCTCGGCGGCAAGGACCCCGGTTATGTGATGGAAGATGCCGATCTCGACGCCGCCGTCGATACGCTGATGGATGGCGCGACCTATAATTCCGGGCAATGCTGCTGCGGTATCGAGCGCATCTACGTCAACGAAAACCTCTATGACGCCTTTGTCGAGAAGTCTGTGGCATGGGTATCCAACTACAAGCTCGGCAATCCGCTGGAACAGGAAACGACGCTCGGGCCGATGGCCAACAAGCGCTTCGCCAAGGTGGTTCGCGCGCAGATTGCCGATGCCGTCGCCAAGGGCGCCAGGGCGCTGGTCGATCCGAAGCTGTTTCCCGCCGATGACGGCGAGAGCGCTTATGTCGCGCCGCAGGTCCTCGTCAATGTCGATCATTCCATGGAATTCATGACCGAAGAAACCTTCGGCCCGGCCCTTGGCATCATGAAGGTCAAGAACGACGATGAAGCCATCGCGCTGATGAATGACAGCAAATATGGCCTGACCGCTTCGCTCTGGACGCAGGATGCGACGCGCGCTGGGCGCATTGGCCGTGAGATCGAAACCGGCACCGTGTTCATGAACCGCGCGGATTATCTCGATCCTGCGCTTTGCTGGACCGGCGTCAAGGAAACCGGCCGTGGAGGCTCGCTCTCCGTCCTCGGTTTCCAGAACCTGACCCGTCCGAAATCCTACCATCTGAAGAAAGTCACGAAATGAATATCGTCGCCAACTGGAGCTATCCCACCGCCGTCAAGCTTGGCCGTGGCCGGATCAAGGAACTGGCGGAAGCCTGCAAGACGCTCGGCATCAAAAAGCCGCTTCTCGTCACCGATCGCGGCCTTGCCAATATGGCGATCACCGCGCATGCGCTCGATGTGCTGGAAGAGGCGGGTCTTGGCCGGGCGATCTTCGCCGAGGTTGATCCGAACCCGAACGAAATCAACATGGAAGCCGGTGTTAAGGTCTATCGCGATGGCGGTCACGACGGTGTCGTGGCCTTCGGCGGCGGCTCGGGCCTCGATCTCGGCAAGACCATCGCCTTCATGGCCGGGCAGACGCGCCCGGTCTGGGATTTCGAGGATATCGGTGACTGGTGGACCCGTGCGGACGCTTCCAAAATCGCGCCCATCGTCGCCGTTCCGACGACGGCAGGTACCGGTTCGGAAGTCGGCCGCGCCAGCGTCATCACCAATTCGCAGACCCATGTGAAGAAGATCATCTTCCATCCGAAGCTCTTGCCGGGCGTCGTCATCTGCGATCCGGACCTCACGGTTGGCATGCCGAAGGTCATTACGGCCGGCACCGGCATGGATGCCTTTGCCCATTGCCTCGAAGCCTATTCGTCGCCGTTCTTCCATCCGATGAGCGCCGGCGTGGCGCTGGAGGGGCTGCGGCTCGTCAAGGAATTCCTGCCGCGCGCCTATAAGGACGGCACGGATATCGAAGCCCGCACCAACATGATGGCGGCGGCGGCGATGGGGGCGGTTGCCTTCCAGAAGGGTCTCGGCGCGATCCACTCGCTCTCGCACCCGATCGGCGCGGTTTACAACACCCATCACGGCATGACCAATGCCGTCGTCATGCCGGCGGTGCTGCGCTTCAACCGTCCCGCCATCGAGGACAAGATCGCCCGCGCGGCCGCCTATCTCGGCATTTCCGGCGGTTTCGATGGCTTTTATGACTATGTGCTGGAGCTTCGCAAGGAACTCGGTGTGCCGGAAAACCTGACCGCCATGGGCATCAAGCCGGACCGGATCGACGAGCTGGCAGCGGAAGCGATCAAGGATCCGAGCTGCGGTGGCAATCCGGTGCCGATGACGCTGGAGAATACTAGGAAGTTGTTTGAGGACTGCTTTTAAAGGGCAATTAGAGTGACCATGAGATTTTCAGTTTTTTCGCCATTGCTCGCCGTGGCTCTGCTGAGTTTGCCTGTCGCGGCGCAGGCTGCTTCCTTTAAGGAGCTTTCTGGCCAAGGTTACAAAGTCGGCGCTTTGTCGAGCAATAAGGCAGGAATCCGGGGCTGGAACCTGTCTAAAGGCTCCGACCGCTATTTCTGCGATATGCGCGCGACCATGGCGTATTCCGGAAAGAATGGCATGGTGTCCTTCACCAGCGCCGGGCGCATGATCACGCTCGATCGCGCTACCGTTGAGAAAAGGCTGGGCGGTTCCCTGGATTTGCCGAGATACGAGGATCTCAAGGCCGGTCGCCCGCGTGCGGATGACGTGGGCTCCTGCCGAAAGCTCACATAGTCCAAAAGATGGCAGAAGCCCGCGATACCGATCGCGGGCTTTTTGTTGCGCCGCATAACCGTTCTTAGTCTTTTCTTAACCATGTTCGTTAAGGTTATGGAAAGCACCATGTTTGGTTCGGTGCGCGAATGAGCATGAAACGGCTCTGGTCAATCGGGGATATCATGCCTGTCATTACTTTTGCCAACACCAAGGGCGGCGCCGGAAAAACGACTGCCGTGCTGCTTCTGGCAACCGAACTGGCCCGCAGCGGCCATCGCGTGACGGTTCTGGATGCCGATCCGCAATTGTGGATTTCCCGCTGGCACGAATTGTCCGGCGAGATCGAAAATCTCTCGGTGATTTCGCATGTGACCATGGCTTCGCTCGAAGGCCATATTCGCGAGAACAGAACCAATACCGACTGTTTCATCATCGACCTGCCGGGTGCGAAAACCCCGCTTCTGACCATGGCGCTCGGTATTTCCGATCATGTGCTGATCCCGGTTCAGGGTTCGGCCATGGATGCGCGGGGTGCTGCCGAAGTTCTTGATCACATCGAATTCCTGAACCGCAAGATGGGCAAGGGGATTGCCCATTCCATCGTGCTTACGCGGGTCAACGCCATGGTGGCAACGCGTTCGCTGCTGCTTGTCAAGATGCTGCTGGCAGAGAAGAACGTTTCGGTCTTGAACACGGCGATTGTTGAGCGGGCGGCCTATCGCGACATTTTCGATTATGGCGGCACGCTTCTCTGTCTCGATAAGGACAAGGTCAGCAATATCGACAAGGCGGTGGAGAATGCGAAAGCCTTCGCTGCGGAAGTTGCCGGCCTTCTGCCGAAACGCCTGTTGCGGCTCGGCACGCAGCCCGCGCGCCTTTTTACCCGCAAGGCTGCCTGAAAACCGGTCCGGCTATCACGCAAGGACCGGCTCCGGCCATCTGCTTCAGGCTGGAATGTGTTTTCCAGCCCGTTAAGGCGTATATCCGCGCAGCTTGTTGTAACGTGTGATCTGTTCCCTGGTCAGCAGCTTCACCGTTTCGAGGTGGGCGGCAAGGTGGATATATCTCAGCCGGGTGCGGCTTGCTTCGACGCGGGCGAGTTGCGTGCGCAGCCGATCCGCATCGATTGAGCCGTTGCGGAAACCGGCATCCAGTGCTGCTTCGCCCGCAATCATCTGGCTGCCTTCTGTCGCGGCGTCGTTTCGCATCGTCCGGAACAGGGATTGCACGGAGGCAAGCTGTTCCTTTGTCAGCTCCAGTTCCTTCGCCATCTTCTGGACATGTGAGGGGCCCGGCATACCGTTGAGATCGGCGGCTTTCGCAAAGCCCCATCCGCCTCCCTGTTCCAGTTCCGCAATATCCTCCGTTGAGAGGCTTTTGACGGTTCGGCTCTGCTGGCCCGCATAGGGCGACTGATGGAGATGCTGTTCCTCCGCGGCGGCGGAAAGGGGCAGAAAAGCGGTGAGAAATATAAGAACTGTGAATTTCATGGAAGCTGTCCGGCTTGTTGCGTTCGTTTGAGCTTGCCAGCCGGCCGATTTGCCGAACATGATAGAAATCATGTCCATTTCGATTTTTGACCATTTACGCCCGCAGGCCTCCGTCTCCAGATCCTTTGAAAAGGGCGAATATCTTTTCCATCAGAGCGATCCCGTTCACATGCTGGCGCTGGTCGTTGAAGGCTGTGTCCATCTGATGCGGTTTCAGGCGGATGGACATGGTGCGGTGTTGCAGCGGGCGGGACCGATGACGGTTCTCGCCGAAGCCTCGGTGTTTTCGGAGCAATATCACTGCGATGCCATTGCCGTGACGGCCGGGCGTGCCCTGTTTGTGCCAATTGGCACGCTGCGGCAATTGCTGGAGCGTGAACCCGCATTCGCGCTCGAATGGATAAATCATATCTCGGTCGAATTGAAAAAGGTCAGGACAAGGGCGGAAATACTTGCGCTGCGCTCGGTCAGCGCGCGGCTCGACGCATGGATCACCGTCAACGAAAGCGGGCTTCCGCCCAAGGGCTTATGGAAGAACCTCGCCGCCGAAATTGGCGTTTCTCCCGAGGCGCTGTATCGGGAAATAGCGAGACGTCCGGCGTCATCACGGTAGCTGAATGCGGGCGGCAAATTATTCGCTTGATTTGGAAATGATCGTTTCCTATATTGCGGCCATGACCAATACGACCCAAACCCATCCCCAGGAACAGCGCCATCGCGGCCGGCCACGCGAGTTCGATCTCGATCGCGCGCTGGATGGCGCGATCCGTGTGTTTTCCCGGCGCGGTTATCACGCCACCTCGGTCGGTGATCTCACCGATGCGATGGAGCTGGCACAGGGCAGCCTCTACAAGGCCTTCAAGGACAAGAAGGCGATCTTCATCGCCACGATGGAGCGCTACAGGATCGTGCAGACCGAGCGTTTCGAGGCGGCGGTGGCCGGTTGCGAGACCGGTTATGAGCGTCTGAGGGCGGGTCTGATGTTTTACGCGGAACGGTCCCATGGCGGTGTGGGCTCGGACGGATGTCTGGTGGTCGGTGCCGCTGCCGATCTGGCTGCCCTGGATGACGACATTGCCGTCGTGGTCGAGCGGGCGGTTAAGACGCGCGAACGGATCGTCGCCCGCATCATCACCGAAGGACAGAAGGATGGTTCGGTGCATTCGAAGGCCGACCCGGATGATCTCGCCAGGGCGATGCTGTGCATGATGTACGGCATGCGCGTGGTGGGAAAGACGGGGCGCAGCCTCAAGGACATGGTGGCTGTGGTGGATATCGCCATGAAGCTTGCTGCGTAATTTTGTGACTATTTAGGAAACATTCGTTTCCATATTGGAGAAAATGATGACGACGCGTGTAATTGATGGGGATGATGTTGAGGCAACATCCATTTCCCCGGCTCTGACATTTTTGCTGGCGACAGCCTGCGGGCTGATTGCAGCCAATCTTTATTATGGCCAGCCGCTTGCCGGCATCATCGGGGCCGAACTTGGTCTTTCCGCCGGTGCAACCGGCCTGATCGTGACGCTGACGCAGATCGGTTATGGTATCGGCCTGCTGTTCGTCGTGCCGCTCGGTGATCTCATCGAAAACCGCAAGCTGGTGGTCAGTTCGGTCTCGATGGCCGTGTTGTCGCTGGCCGCCGCGGCGTTTGCACCACATGCGGCGCCGTTCCTGATCGCCGCCTTCCTGGTTGGTGTCAGCTCGGTGGCGGTACAGGTCATTGTGCCTTATGCAGCCCATATGGCGCCGCACGCCATTCGCGGGCGTGTGGTCGGCAATGTCATGAGCGGGCTGATGGCCGGTATCATGCTGGCGCGGCCGGTTTCCAGCCTGCTGTCGGAAGTGGTGTCCTGGCGCGGCGTCTTCCTGACGTCGGCAGCCGTCATGGCGCTTCTTGCCGTGGTGCTTTTCCGGCTTCTGCCCGTCCGTATGCCCGAGGCGCGGCTGAGCTATGGCGCATTGATGCACTCCATGGGCAGGCTTGCCCTGCACACGCCGATCCTGCGCCGTCGGGCGATCTACCATGCTTTCCTCTTCGCCGCCTTCAGCCTGTTCTGGACCACGACGCCGCTTTATCTGAGCGGGCCGCATTTCAATCTCAGCCAGGGCGAGATCGCGCTCTTCGCGCTGGCGGGCGCAGCCGGCACCGTCGCCGCACCGATTGCCGGGCGGATGGCCGATCGTGGCTGGACCCGTGCGGCGACCTTCTTTGCGCTGGTGGCGGTGGCGCTCTCCTTCGCCGTCACACATCTTGCACCCGAAGGTTCACATCTGGCGCTCGCCATTCTGGTCGTCGCGGCAATCGTTCTGGATTTCGGCGTCACCACCAATCTGGTGCTTGGCCAGCGGGCGATCTTCACGCTCGGAGCGGAATTCCGCAGCCGCCTGAACGGCATCTACATGGCGACGTTTTTTATGGGCGGCGCGATCGGCTCTGCGGTCGGCGGCTGGGCCTATGCAGCCGGTGAATGGCAGGCCGCCTCGTGGATCGGTTTTGCCCTGCCGGTAGCGGCGCTGCTCTATTTCCTGACGGAAAAGCGCGGATAAAGCCCATCAACGAAAAAGCCCGGCGGATGACCATCCGCCGGGCTTTTCTTTTTCTTGCCGTCGATTTATTCGGCGAATTCGACCACGACGCCGGGGCGGACCATTTTCGCCAGTTCCGTCGCGTCCCAGTTGGTCAGGCGGATACAGCCGTGGCTGTTGGTCTTGCCGATCTTGGACGGTTCCGGCGTGCCGTGAATGCCGTAGGTCGGCTTCGACAGGGCGATCCAGACCGTACCGACCGGGCCGTTCGGACCCGGCGGGATCTGCAGGATCTTGTCGTTCTGGCCCTGCTTGAAGTTGATCTTCGGATTATAGGTGTAGCCGGGATTAAGCGCGATGCGCTCGACCGTATGTGTGCCGCTCGGCGAGGGCGTATCCGTGGAACCGATGGTGGCGGGATAGGCGGCGATCAGATTGCCATCCTGACCGTAAGCAAAGACCTGCTTGATGCCCTTATGGGCAACGATGCGGGCGACCTGTCCCTTTTTCGGCTCACCGGGATTAACGACCTTGATGATGGTACCGGGTACGGTGAAGTCGATGCCGGGGTTCAGTTCCTTCAGGTAGTTCTCATCCATATGGAACCGTTCGGCGAGCGCTTCCGAGGTGGACGTGAAGGAGAGGGCCGGCAGCTGCGATTTCGCAGCATAGTCGTCGGGAATGGAGGCGACATAGGGGCCGGCGGCATCGGCGGCGGTGATCGTATAATCCACGATCGGCATGCCGCCGGAGGCGCGCAGCCGCTCCAGAATATCGTCGGAATTGTTCGGATCGAGCTTTTCGCCCGTCATGTCCTGCCAGGCGGCAATCGCCTTGTTGACGTTGTCGCCCATCTTGCCGTCGATGACGCCGGGTGAAATGCCCTCGCGATCGAGGAAGGTCTGCAGCGCGACGATCTCCTGCCGGGAGCGGTTGACCGGCGTGGTCACCGGTGTGTGGCGCTCGATCAGGTGTTCCGGTTGCGGAACGGCCGCCGTGGTGCTTTCGCCCGGCATCGGTTGTCCGAGCGGCCCGCTTTCGACCGCGCCGGGGGCGGGAACGGAGCCAGTGTAGAAATTATCGTCGGAACCGTCGCCGCGATATTCGCGGTAATCGCGCACGCTGCCATTGTCCTGATAGCCGTAGTCGCGCTGTGGCTCACGGTACTGGCCGCCGGGGGCGGGCGGATAATAGGTGGTGTCGCGCTGCTGGCGCGCCTGCTGCCGTTGCTGCTGGTAACCGGAGGGCATTTCGGTGGCCAGCAGATTGCCGTACTGGTCGTAAAACACCGTGCGTCCCATGGAATCGCGGCTGATGACGATATCGCCGCGCTCCGGCATGAAGTCGAGCACGCGGCCATCTGGGGTCACCAGCATCGTCTGCTGATCGCCATAACGCTGCTGTGCGCCAGCCTGTAGCGGGGCGAAAACCGACGCCAGCGCGACCGTCAGACCCAGAGCTGCGTTAAGAAACTGTTTCACGATTCTGCTATCCCTTACTTGTTCACCGATAAACACACCGCAATCTTGACCCTATTGTGAAAAAGGTGAATTCGCGGTTAATGCAATCTTAATTTCCGTCACTGTTAGTAGCGTTTCCGTGAACCGTGCGTTTTTACTGCCACAGGGAGGTTGTCTTGCGTTCATTTCAGGCTGGCAGATCGCCACGTATTTTCCTCGATGAAACCTCCGTTTTCGATATCGGCGCCTGCGTCGTTGACGGCGTCGACATCGCACCTGGCCGCGCCATTCCCGACGATGGCGATGCGCGCATCGATCATTCGCTGGAAGGTTTTCTCTTCACCTGCGGTCCCGACCATATTCGCCATCCCGAGCCGATCGAGGGTGAGGTTGAGGGGCGCCGATACCCGTTGCATGGCTCCTTCTCCTCACATCCCGCAACCATCATCACCTTCGACGTTCAGGAGACCAATGCGCTGGCGCGCGTCGAGGTTCCCGTGAAGCTTGCCGATGGTGGCGAAGCACTTCTGGAGCGGACATGGCGTATCGATGGTGAAAGCGGCGAAGTCAGCCTCGATGACAGGATCGTCAACATGTCGGGGCGGCCGATCCCGGTGTTCCTGATGTATCACATGAATATCGGTGCCCGCCTGTTTGACGATGCCGTGCGGCTGGAAGGCGCGATGCTGGATGGCGGCGGCCATGGCTGGCGTTTCGGTGAGGAGCCGGGCAATGTTTTCTGCGTTTCCGCAGGCAATGATGAATGGGCGGAACTGAAGCTCGGTCCGATTGCGGCCATCGGCGGAAAGACGCTGACCGTCGGTTTTCGCACCGGGACCTTGCCCTATCTGCAGATGTGGCGGAACCAGCAGGACCCGGCCAATGTGCTCGGCATCGAGCCGGTTTCGCATCGCTGGGTGGGGCGGAGCGAGCTTGAGGCGGCCGGCGAGTTCAATATTCTCCAGCCGGGCGAAAGCCGTTCCTTCGGCCTGCGCTTTTCCATCCTATGAGCCGTACCGAATGAAGATGTCCCGTCATTGACGCAGGGGTTTTGACCGCTTACATCGAATGCGGATTTAAAGGGTGACGGCCAGCGGCGCGGACGCCGGTTTCAGCGGAGGCATGATATGGATATCAGGCGCATAGACGACGAATATTCGGTAACGGGACAGATCAGCGTCGCCGATCTGGATGAGGTGAAGGCACTCGGCTTCAAGTCGATCGTCTGCCACCGCCCTGACGGCGAAGAAGACGGCCAGCCGCTTTTCGCAGATATTGCCGAGCGTGCCGAGCAGCTCGGCCTCACCATCATGCATGTGCCGGTCGGCCGTTATGGCGTCGACGCCGATGCCGTTGCCGGCATGGTGGACGCGCTTGATGAATTGCAGCGCCCGATGCTCGGCTATTGCCGTTCCGGCGCGCGTTCCACGGCGATCTACGAAAAGACCCATCACCTGCGCGGCTGATATTCCGCGCATCTTCGATTTTTAATGCCAATCAACAGGAGTTTTCCATGACCATCAAGCGTATCGAGCCCGGCAAGCGCATGAGCGGCGCCGTCGTTCACGGCAACACCGTTTATCTGGCCGGCCAGGTTGGCGAAGGCAAGAGTGTTACGGAACAGAGCAAGTCGGCTCTCGCTGAAGTCGACCGCCTGCTGGCCGCTGCCGGTTCCGACAAGTCGAAAATCCTGCAGACCATCATCTACCTCTCCGACATGTCCACCTTCGGCGAAATGAACGCGGTCTGGGAAGGCTGGATCGACCCGGCAAACCCGCCGGCCCGCGCCACCAGCGAAGCAGCGCTTGCTACGCCGGACTACAAGGTTGAGTTCATCGTGACCGCTGCTCTCTGAGCAATGGACTGATTTATGAAAAAGGCCGGGTCGCGGAGTGCGCCCCGGCCTTTTTTTGATGGGAAATTCTGCTGGTAAACTCGAGCTTTCGTCTCACCCGACGTCATCCTCGGGCTTGACCCGCGGATCCACGACACGGCCCGGCGATGGATCCTCGCCTCAAGGGCGAGGACGACGGAGGAGAGCTAGGGTAAAGATGGACAGTAAGGGCGACGCAAGAGAGTTCAGTATGCCGGATTGCCTTGCCCAAATTGCTTGCCAACTTCATTTCGAAATTTGAGCAAGCGCCTTCTCAAACTGTTTCAACGTCTCCACCCGCTCCGCAAACCATAGCCGCGCCAGATCATTTGCCGAAGCGAGATCGATGCCATCAGGGTCGATGGAAGTGATCGTCCAGCGGCCGGCCTTTGCGCCGGCGAGAACTGCCAACCGCGATGCTTCGCCCTTGATGGCGTTGAGGCGGGTTGCTTCGCTTTCCGTCGCAGTCATCAGTTCCTCCGCGCCGGAAAGATCGGTGCGCAGATCGGCGGGCATGATGTTGCTGGCATTGCGGGCCGGGCCGCCATTGATCTGCACGCCTTCCGTCCGCAGACGGTAAAGCTTGGTGTCGGGAAGGGAGAGGTAAAGTTTGGCCTTGGGGTAACGGGCAATGTAGCGCCCGATGGCGCGTGGCGTCTCATCCGCGCCGATCTGTTCCGCCCTGCCCACCAGTGTCAGCCGCGGCAATGTCAGCGCATCGCCCTTGCCGAAGGGCGCGAGCGTCAGCGAGATGCGCGGGTCGGCTTCCATGTTGCGGGCATGCAGCGTCAGCCCGGCCGCGAAGAAGAATGGCGTGCCATCCGGCTCGATGCCGATATTGGTTGCTGTCGTATAGGGATAACCGCTGACCGGATCGAGCGTGGCGAGCGCTGCCGTGCGGGATGTGTGCAGCACATCGCGGGCCACGCGCACCGCCTCGAAAGGCGCGCCGGCTGAGGGCTCGATCTTTGCGCCGCGTGGGGTGATGACGGGAGGGGCAACGTCCGGCATGTCTTATCCTAAGCTGTAAGTTTCAGTCAGGATTTACACCATGCCGGAGCCATGTCCATCACCAATATCGGCGGGCAATATCAGGCCCGGGTTCTGATCTGCGTCAGCGTGCGCGTCGGTGTGATCGCTTCCGCATCCAGCTTCACCTCGATGATGGCCGGCTTGCCGCTTGCCCGCGCCCGCTCGAAGGCAGCGGCGAAGTCTTCGGTTTTCTCCACCGTTTCGCCGTGGCCGCCATAGGCCTTGGCAAAGGCGTTGAAATCCGGATTGACGAGATCGGTACCGCTGACACGGCCGGGATATTCCCGCTCCTGATGCATGCGGATCGTGCCATAGGTGCCATTGTTGACCAGCACGGTGATGATCGGCAGGCCGTAACGCACGGCGGTAATGAATTCCTGCCCGTGCATCATGAAGCAGCCGTCACCGGCAAAGCAGATCACCTCGCGCTCCGGGAAAAGGTGCTTGGCGGCAACTGCCGCCGGCAGGCCATAGCCCATAGAACCGGAAGTCGGAGCCGATTGGGTGTTGTAACGGCGGAAGCGGTGGAAGCGGTGCAGCCAGGTGGCATAATTGCCGGCGCCATTGGTGAAGATCGCGTCCTCCGGCACATTGGCCTCGATCCAGTCCATGATCGGGCCCATCTGCACCGCGCCGGGGCCGGTCTGCGGCGGCGTCGACCAGCTGAGATAAGCCGCGTGCATGGCGGCGGTGCGCTCCGCCCATGCGGCGTTGCCGGAAAGCGTGAGCGAGGAGAGGGCGGCGACGAAATCATCCGGCGCAGCACAGATTGCCAGATCAGGGCGATAGACGCGGCCGAGTTCTTCGGCTTCCGGATAAATATGGACGAGTTTCTGCGACGGGTAGGGGATGTCGAGCAGTGTATATCCGGAAGACGGCATTTCGGAAAGGCGGCCGCCGAGCAGAACCACCAGATCGGATTCCTTGATCTCTTTCGCCAGCGCCGGGTTGATGCCGATGCCGACATCGCCCGCATAGGAGGGGCTCAGATGATCGAACAACATCTGGCGGCGGAAGGAGCAGCCGACCGGCAGCCTGTTCTTTTCCGCGAAAGCCCGGAAGCCCGCGACGCTTTCCTCGGACCAGCGCGTGCCGCCGAGAATGAATACCGGCCGTTTCGCGTCACCCAGCATTTTTGCGAAGGTGGACATTTGCGATGGGCCGGGATGCGCTTCGACCGGCATATAGGGCTTTGCCTCGGGCGCTTCGACCTCTTCCACCAGCATGTCCTCGGGCAGCGTCAGAACCACCGGACCGGGGCGGCCGGAGGTGGCGACGGCAAAGGCGCGGGTGACGAATTCGGGGATGCGGCGCGCATCGTCGATCTCGCCCACCCATTTGGCGAATTCGGTGAAGGCGCGGCGATATTCCACTTCCTGAAAGGCCTCGCGCTCGCGGGCCTCACGCTGCACCTGGCCGATGAACAGGATCATCGGAATGGAATCCTGCCGTGCGATGTGTAGGCCGGCCGAGGCATTTGTCGCGCCCGGACCACGGGTGACCATGCAGATGCCGGGTTCGCCCGTCAGCCGGCCCCATGTGTCGGCCATCATCGCCGCGCCGCCTTCCTGGCGGCAGACGACCGTTTCGATGCCGCTTTCATATAGCGCATCCAAAACGGCCAGATAGCTTTCGCCGGGAACGCAGGAAACGCGGGAGACGCCATTGGCCTTCAGCGCTTCGACGATCAATTGCCCGCCTGTTCTTTTCTTTCCGGCTGCTTTCATGGCGTCGTGGTCCTTTCGATGTTTTCCAGTTCGGCCAGCACCTGCGCCTGGTGTTCGCCGAGCTTCGGGCTCGGGCGTTCATAACGCAGCGGCGTCTGTGACATGATAATGGGTGTGCGAACACCGGGGGTGACGGTGCCATCTTCCGCCTCGAGATTGACGCGCAGGCCGCGTGCCTGAACCTGCGGGTCGGCGAACATTTCCTCGATGGAGTTGATCGGCCCGGCCGGCACGGCGTTCTGTTCACAGACGGTCAGGAGATCGCGCTTGTTCCATTTCAGCGTCTCGGTGGAAACAATCTGCCGGACTTCCATCTTATGCGCCACACGCGCCTTGTTCGTCGCGTAACGTTCGTCATCGGCGATAGTGCCAATGCCAAGAATGTTGCAGAGGCGGCGGAACTGGCCGTCATTGCCGATCGCGAGGATGAGGAAGCCGTCGGCCGTTGGCACCACCTCATAGGGCGAAATATTGGGGTGCGCGTTGCCCAGCCGGACGGGCGGCTTGCCGGAGATCAGGTAATTCATGTTCTGGTTGGCGAGCACGGCCGATTGCACATCGAGAAGAGCCATGTCGATATGCTGGCCCTCTCCGGTGCGGATGGCATGGATCAGCGCGGCCTGAATGGCGCTGACGGAATAGATGCCGGTGAAGATATCGGCGACAGCCACGCCGGCCTTCATCGGCTGGCCATCCGGCTCGCCCGTGATTGACATGAAACCGGACATGCCCTGCACGATATAATCATAACCGGCGAAATCGGCATAAGGCCCGGTCTGGCCGAAGCCGGTGATGGAACAATAGATCAGCTTCGGATTGAGCACCCTCAGGCTCTCGTAATCGAGGCCATATTTGGCAAGCCCGCCGCGCTTGAAGTTTTCGATGACGACATCGGCGGTGCGTACCAGCCGACGTACCAGCGCGCAGCCCTCGGGCGTCTTCAGATCGGCGACGATGGAGCGTTTGCCGCGATTGGTGGCGTGGTAATAGGCGGCGGAAAGGTTTTCTCCATCTGCGCCTTCGACGAAGGGCGGCCCCCATGTGCGGGTGTCGTCACCGCCTTCAGGGTTTTCCACCTTGATGACGTCCGCGCCCATATCAGCCAGCATCTGCCCCGCCCAGGGACCGGCCAGAACACGCGCAAGCTCAATGACGCGAATGCCGGAGAGCGGCGGTTTCCTGTTCGGCATGTCGGTCATTTGTCCCCCGGGATTTTCTGCTTGCCGGTTTATAGACCGCCGCTTGCCGCGCCGCATGTGATTTTATCTCATGGACTTATTCCGTTTTGGAACGGTATAGCCTGGACAGATGCCGCGTTCGTAACGTTCCCTATTCCGTCATTCCGGCTCAAGGCCGGAATGACGGGGAGGGCGTTTGGCTGCCACCCACCACCCGGCCGCACCAGGCGGCGAAATCCGCCGCCGCGGCCTGCCAGCCGATTTCGTTCAGCGTTTCGTGCCGCATGCCGCGGTAGATCGTGTGCTCGACATGGCTGAAGCCTGCCTCTCGGAAACGTTCGGCGAGCCAGACGATCTCCCTGCCATCATTGGTGGCGGCATCCTGATCGCCGCTGACGAGGAGAAGCGGCAGGGTCTTCGGCAGGCGTTCGATGAGTTTTGGCGCGCGATAGGAGAGTTCGAAGACATCCTGCCAGAGCGAAACGCTGGCCTCGAACTGGCAGAGCGGGTCTTCCACATAGGCGTCCACCGCCGCCTTGTCGTGGCTCAGCCAGTCGGCATGGGTGCGCTTTTCCGGCATTTTTGCGTTCCAGGAACGGAAGGTCGCTTTTGGCAGGATGGCGCTCGGCACGTCCGAGCCCTTCAGCATCTTTTCAAGCCGCAGCACGACCTGCGCGATGCGGCCCATGAAGCCGGGATTGAGATTGGAATTCCAGATGGACAGGCCATCGAAGGCTTCCGGATGGCTGACGGCAGCGTTGAGCGCCACGAGGCCACCCATGGAATGGCCGAACAGGATGACCGGAAGGCCGGGATGTCTTTCTCCGACCATCACGCGCATCGCCATGACATCGGCGACGACCTTTTCCGCGCCATCCTTGCAGCCGAAGCGGCCGATGGGCGCGTCCGCCGTCTTCGTGCGGCCATGGCCACGGTGGTCATGGGCATAGACCTCGAAACCCTGTTTCGCCATGACATCGGCAAAACGGCGGTAACGGCCGGCATGCTCCACAAGGCCGTGGCAGATCATCAGCACGCCGCGCGCCGGCGAAAGGGCGGAGGGTAGATGGCGATAGGCCAGCGATGCGCCGGAAGGGGCCTCGAGCCTCTCGATCCGGCTGAAGGCCAAGTCGTCCGTCGTGTCATTCATCGTCGCACCCACCGTGTCACCATGCGCCTTGTCATAATCATGGGGTCATAATCGTGCCAGAGGTTGCCCCAAGGTCCTATTTACCCTACATAGCGGCAAATTTCCCGATACGTACTCTTAAAAATCCGATGTGGAGCATTCGCTACAATGGCACGTCAATTCATCTATCACATGGCCGGGCTGAACAAGGCCTATGGCGCGAAGAAGGTTCTGGAGAATGTGCATCTCTCCTTCTACCCCGACGCCAAGATCGGTATCCTCGGCCCGAACGGCGCCGGTAAGTCGACCGTTTTGAAAATCATGGCCGGCCTCGACAAGGAATATACCGGTGAGGCCTGGCTTGCTGAGGGTGCGACGCTCGGTTACCTCGAGCAGGAGCCGAAGCTCGACGAAAACAAGACCGTGATGGAAAACGTCATGGAAGGCGTGGCGAGCAAGACGGCGATCGTTGACCGTTACAACGAGTTGATGATGAACTATTCCGACGAAACGGCGGAAGAGGGCGCAAAACTCCAGGACATGATCGACAGCCAGAACCTGTGGGATCTGGAAAATCAGGTTGAAATGGCCATGGATGCGCTGCGTTGCCCGCCCGGCGACTCGGCCGTGACAGGCCTTTCGGGTGGTGAGCGCCGCCGCGTTGCGCTGTGCCGCCTGCTGCTGTCGCAGCCGGACCTGCTGCTGCTCGACGAACCGACCAACCACCTTGACGCGGAAACGATCGCCTGGCTCGAAAAGCACCTGCGCGACTATCCCGGCGCCGTGATGATGATCACCCACGACCGCTACTTCCTCGACAACGTCACGGGCTGGATTCTTGAGCTCGACCGTGGTCGCGGCATTCCTTACGAAGGCAACTACTCCGCTTACCTGCAGGCGAAAGCCAAGCGCATGCAGCAGGAAGCCCGCGAAGATGCTTCCCGCCAGAAGGCCATCAGCCGCGAAAGCGAGTGGATCGCTTCCAGCCCCAAGGCACGCCAGACCAAGTCCAAGGCCCGTATCAAGGCCTATGACGAGCTGGTGGAAGCGGCGGAAAACCGCCGTCCCGGCGACGCGCAGATCGTCATTCCGGTTGCCGAGCGTCTTGGCCGCGTCGTCATCGAGGCCGAGAACCTCACCAAGTCCTACGGCGACCGCGTGCTGATCGAAAACCTGTCCTTCAAGCTGCCGCCCGGCGGTATTGTCGGCGTCATCGGTCCGAACGGTGCGGGTAAGTCGACGCTGTTCAAGATGATCACCGGTCAGGAACAGCCGGATAGCGGCTCGGTGACTGTCGGCGAGACGGTTCAGCTCGGTTATGTCGATCAGAGCCGCGATACGCTGGCGGGCGACAAGACCGTCTGGGAGGAAATCTCCGGCGGCAACGACATCATCAAGCTCGGCAAGTTCGAAGTGAACTCACGTGCCTATTGCGGCGCCTTCAACTTCAAGGGCGGCGATCAGCAGCAGAAGGTCGGCAATCTCTCCGGCGGTCAGCGTAACCGCGTGCACCTCGCCAAGATGCTGAAGGCCGGCGGCAACGTGTTGCTGCTCGACGAACCGACCAACGACCTTGATACGGAAACGCTGGCAGCGCTCGAAGAAGCGCTGGAAGCCTTCGCCGGCTGCGCCGTTATCATCAGCCACGACCGCATGTTCCTCGACCGTCTGGCCACCCACATCCTCGCTTTCGAGGGTGACAGCCATGTGGAATGGTTCGAAGGCAACTTCGAAGACTACGAAAAGGACAAGGTCCGCCGTCTCGGCCCGGAAAGCATCAAGCCCGGCCGCGTGAGCTACAAACGCCTGACGCGCTGATCCTTTTCCCGCATTTCTCAGAAAGGCCCGCCGCAAAGCGGGCCTTTTTTCGTGCAATAATTCGACTTCAAGACCGCGCAGGACACTTTGCGCTTGCATCGAACGTCACATCGACATAAAGATATCTTTATATCTTGATTAGCTTGCGAGGCGCGGCAGAGTGTCGTTCGGTCTGGACAAATTGGTGGATCTCCTGAAGGCGGCGGGCGAGCCGACGCGCTTCCGTTTGCTGGCGCTTCTTGCGGCCGGCGATCTGACCGTTACTGATCTTACCGAAATCCTCGGCCAGTCGCAGCCGCGTATCTCCCGTCACCTCAAGCTTTTGACGGAAGAGGGGCTGATCGAGCGGTATCAGGAAGGGGCTTGGGCCTATTTCCGTCTAAGGCAGGATGGTGAGCCCGCCGTTGTCGTCCGGCAACTGCTTGGCGCGGCATCGCCTTCTGACGCCGTTCTCCAGCGTGACAGTGAGCGGCTTGCCACCGTCAAGCGGGTGCGGGCCGAGCGGGCGCAGGATTATTTCAGCCGGAATGCATCCGCCTGGGACGAACTGCGCCGCCTGCATGTCAGCGATGAGGCCGTGGAAGGCGCACTGCTGAAGCTGGTGGGCACCACGCCGATCGATTCGCTTCTTGATCTCGGCACGGGCACCGGCCGCATCCTTCAGCTTTTGAGCGGCATCTATCGCCGTGCGATCGGCGTGGACGCCAGCCGCGACATGCTCTCGGTGGCACGCGCCAATCTCGACAAGGCGGGCGTCGTCAATGCCTCGGTTCGCCATGGCGATATTCTCAACCTGCCGCTGGAGGGACAGGATTTTGATCTGATCGTCATCCATCAGGTCCTGCATTTTCTCGACCAGCCGGAAATCGCGCTGGCCGAAGCCGCGCGCATGCTGCGACCCGGCGGGCGGTTGATCGTCATCGATCTCGCGCCGCATTCCTTTGAATATCTGCGCGATGAACATGCGCATGTGCGGCTCGGCTTTTCGCATCCGCTGATGGAAGAATGGCTGAAAAAGGCCGGACTTTCTCTGGAGCGCGCCGTCGATCTTCATTCTGAAAAAGCGTCCGACGAAGCTCTGGACGTGACGATATGGGTCGCCCGAGACCAGCGGCTGCTGATGGCAGACGATGTGGTGCAAGAGGTGGTTTTACTTGGCTCCGGGAGGGCATGATATGTTGAGGTCGGAAACCGCGCGCCGCGATGGCGATATCCGGTTGTCTTTCGAATTTTTCCCGCCCAAGAATGCCGAGATGGAAGCCCAGCTCTGGGAAACGGTTGCCGAGCTGAAGAAGTGGGATCCGGATTTCGTGTCCGTCACCTATGGCGCCGGCGGTTCCACCAAGGCGCCGACGCTGGATGCCGTGCGCCGCATGATCGGTGACAGCCATCTGCCGACCGCGGCACATCTGACCTGCGTTGATGCCAGCCGTGAGGATGTGCATCAGGTCATCGAAGAGTTCCGTAACGCCGGCGTTCGCCATTTCGTGGCGCTGCGCGGCGATCCCTCGACGGGCATCGGCACGGCCTATAAGCCGCATCCGGAAGGTTACGAAAATGCCGCCGCTTTGGTGCGGGGGCTGCGGGAGATCAGCGATTTCGAGATTTCCGTTTCGGCCTATCCGGAAAAACACCCGGAAAGCGCCAGCGAAGCGATCGATATCGATATGCTGAAGCGCAAGGCGGACAATGGTGCGACCCGGGCGCTGACGCAGTTCTTTTTCGATAATGATGTATTCGAGCGCTACATGGAGCGCGTGACGGCGGCGGGTATCACCATTCCGGTGGTTCCGGGCATCATGCCGATCCAGAATCTCACCCAGTTGAAGCGTTTCGCCGGCCGTTGCGGCACCAGCATTCCCGGCTTCCTGGATGAGCGTTTCGAAGGCTATGACGAGGATCTGGAAGGCCGCGCCCGCGTGGCGGCGGAGGTTGCCGCCGAGCAGATCGCCGATCTTCAGCGGCGCGGTATCAACGAGTTCCACCTCTACACCATGAACCGCGCTCCGCTGGTCGACGCCGTGCTGGAAAACCTCGGGCTGGAGCGTCTGCGCCGCAGCGCCGCCTGATCTCAGACAAGCGGATTATCGACATGAAAAAAGCGCAGGTCCCTCGGGGCCTGCGCTTTTTAAACTCGTGTCATCTACGGTTTTTATCTGCGTTTGGTCTTCACGTCTCGTCAGATGAAAAGCATCATCGCTACGAACAAAAACGCCAAACCGACTGCCAAGGCATTGAGAGATTTTGTAAGTCCCATGGGTGCCTCCTCTTGTTGACAGTTTCGATAATATGACCGTTTTGTGGCAGTTGAAAAGCGGTTTTTATAATGCGGCGCAGCATGTTTGGGCGCGGCGTAAAAATGAAAATTCTTTAATTGTTTGAAAATAAAAGACTATTTTAAAATCACGCAGTGCGTCATATGTTTAAAAAAAGTAAATGACCGGGGTGTTATCCCCAGTCATCAGGTCGAGATTAACAGATTTGCCCTGATTCCGGCCGATAGATTAAAGGCCGGAAGACGCCGTTAAGATTGCTTAAAGCGCCTGCAGAAGTGCCGTCGACGGCCAGCCATCGGCGGGCAGTCCGAGACGCTGCTGCTCCTTCTGGATGGCGACGCGGGTGCCGGAACCGAGAATGCCATCCACCTTGCCGACATTGTGTCCGCGCGCTTCGAGCTTGGTCTGAAGCTCTTTCATCGTCGCGTCATCGAAGCCCGGTTCGGGATTGCCCTTGTTGTACACGGGGGCGCCCATCAGGCGGGTGGCGAAATAGGCGGCCGACGTCGTGTAGATGAACGACTGGTTCCATTCGAGATAGATGTTGAAGTTCGGATAGGTGATGAAGGTCGGTCCCTTGCGGCCCTGCGGCATGATGAKGGCAGCGGGCAGGGAAGAGAAGTTCTTGTTGCCGTCGCGCGGGGTGACGCCGAGCGCGAACCAGTCGGCGGCGGTCAGCGGGCCGCCGAGGCCGGATTTTTCCCAGGGGAGGTTTTCCGGCAGGGAAACTTCCTGAATCCAGGGTTCGCCCTTCTTGAAACCGAGGTGCTGGATGAATTTCGCGGCCGTCAGGATGGCATCCGGGGCGCTGCTCTTGACGTTGACGTGGCCATCGCCATCACCATCGACGCCGAAGGCGATGATGTCCTTGGGCAGCATCTGCACCTGACCGATTTCGCCGGCCCAGGCACCCGTATTGGCGGCGGGGTCGAGATCGCCATGCTGGACCATTTCGATCAGTGCCAGCAGCTGCGGACGGAAGAGTTCCGGGCGGCGGCAATCATGCGAGAGCGTCACCAGCGCGTTGCGGGTGTTGAAATCGCCCTGAACGGCGCCGAAATCCGTCTCCATTGCCCAGAAGGCGGCGATGACGCCGGCCGGTACGCCGAATTCGTTTTCGGCGCGGGCGAAGGTGGAGGAGAGTTCCTGCAGCTTCTTGCGGCCGATATCTAGACGGGCCTGGCTGACGGTGCGCTGGGAGAATTCCAGGAAGGTCTGGCGGAAGACGCCCTGGGCGCGGTCACGCGAGAGCACTTTCGGGTCGATCTGCGCGCCGGCAAGCGCCTTCTGGATCGCGTCGGCCGGAACGCCCTTGGCGAGCGCATCGGCTTTTACGCCTTCGAGAAACGCGCCGAGATCACCGCCGCAGGCAACCTGCTTGGGATCGTCAGGCGAAGCGACGGGCGGCGTTGCGAAGGCGGAGCCGGTGGAAAGAAGCGACAAAGCGGCGGCAAATACGATGCTGCGCGACCGGAAGGTGGGCATGGGAATTTCCTCGATAGGTTGTTGGCCCGCTTTACCCATATGTTTGCGACAAAAAAACGGACCGGGCGATCTGCTGATGCGAAAGAACGCCGATTTTTCGAAAGTGTTGCTTCTTGGCCGTGTTATTTGGCGGAAGCAATCCATTTTCGCCAGTTTTTCTCCGTGCCGGCAAAGACATTGATGTCGGTCGGGCCGTTTACGCCGGGCACTACGCCGGTTGCCGTATATTGCCAGAAGGCCCATTTCCGGTCTTCGTAAATCTTGGCCGGATGGGCGGCAACGGAACGCACCCAGAAATGATAGTCCTTGAACTGGCCGACAAGATTGTCGCGGTGGAAATCCACCGAGGTATAGATGATCGGGCGCTTGCCGTAATGGGCCTCGATGCGGTCGAGGAAACGCTGCATTTCGGCGCGCACGATGCCGGGTGCCGGGCGCGTCTTGCAGGTGGGCGAGGAGGGGTTCCACTCCACATCGAGAACCGGCGGCAGGGTAACGGCTTCTTTCGGCACGTTGCGAATGAACCAGTCGGCCTGCGCATCTGCCGTCGAGCAGAAATAATAGAAGTGGTAGGGCGCATGCAGAATATTGGCTGCCGCCGCGCTGCGCCAATGATCGCCGAATTTCGGATCGATGCGGTCGGACCCTTCCGTCGCCTTGACGAAGACGAAGGAGACGCCGGATTTGCGCACGGTCTGCCAGTCGACATCGCCATTCCATTTGGACACGTCGATGCCGTGTACCTCGTGGCGGTGCGGGTTGTTCGTGCCGAAATCCTGCGGGTCGGTATCGGAGAACTTCGGCTTGGAAACGGATGCGGTTTCCAGCAGGTCGTAACTGGTGGACGTGCAGCCGCTGATCAACAGCAAAGCCGACATTAGTGCCGAAAAACGCAGCCGCATTGGAACCCTGATGAAAATGTTGCCCATCCCGCGGCCGCAAAATGGCGTGCCGCATCTCCCGATCTACGCATAACATGGTAAACAAGCGGTTATGGCAAGGGGAAATGGCTGATTTCGGCCTTGCAAGCCGCTGAATATTAAGCGATTTGCTGTTTTGCGGATCGGAAAATGCCGGAGCGCGCCAAAGCGGTTAACGGCAATGATGCCGATGGCAGTGCCGCGCCCGCCCTCGAATCGGCAAGTCGAATCGGTAAGGCGCGATGCCAGATAGATCAGGCGTCCGCCAGTATCCGGCTGATTTTCGGCTGTGCTTCGATGACCGGAAGCGTGATGACGGCCCGCCAGGCATAACCCCGGGCAATCTCCTCGAACTCCAGATTGCCTTCAAACCGGCCTGCCATATTGGCAAGCACATAACGAAGGTTGGCGCGGGGTGTGACGTGGAAGCGGGTGAGCCAAGCCCTGAGGAGGCTGCGGAACCATTTCGGCAATTGCTCCTGCTGGCCGAAATCGACGATATGCAGCGAACCGCCGGGTTTCAGCGCGGTGAGCGCCTGTTCGATCGCCTTTTCCCAGTCCGGTATCATCGACAGCGCATAGGGGATCATCACACGGTCGAAACCGTCAGGCTGGCCGAATTCGGCGGCACGGAAAGCGGTGGCGTCGGCCACGCGCAGGACCGGGCGTTCTGCCTTGCCGTTAAAATTCTCGGAAGCCGTCAGCAGCATTTCGGCGGAAATATCGAGGCCGAACAGCTTTGCCTGCGGAAATTTCCGGCTGGCCAGCAGCAGGTTGCGGCCGGTGCCGCAGCCGACTTCAAGCAATGTGCCGCCCTTCGGCACGTCGAGGCCGGAAATCGTCCGGTCGCGGCCGAGAAGGTAATATTTGCGGGTGATATCGTAGATATGCCGCTGGTGGCGATACATGCGGTCCATCAGGCTCGCATGCGCGCTGTCTGCAAGGCCCACATTCTCGCCGATGGTTTTCATGCCATAGCCCTCTGGTAGATATGGAAGCCGCCATAAATGGCCGAGCGATCCATGGCGTTGAGCGCGTTGGAGCGCTCTTCGAGATAGACCCACTGGTTACGGATATCAGGAGAGAGACGACCTTCGATGACGCTCTTTTCGGCGGCGGTGCGGAAGATGACACGCGCGCCAGGGGCGGCGGTGCGGCTGATCTGCGACCACAATTCGTTGAGCTGCGTATCCGTCATCCAGTCCTGGGCGTCGAGCAGGATGTAGCGGTCGACGGCGCTGGCCGGCTTTCTGGAAAGAAGCTCGGTATAGGTGGCGTGGTGCACCGCCACGCGGGCCGTGTTGTTGCGGATCGTCTCATAATATTCCGGCTTGAGATAAGCGGGCAGGGCGCCCTCATGCGGCTCGGGATAACGGCGTGCAAAAGCCTGCCAGGCAAAATAATTGTCGCTGAGCGGGAAGTTGCAAGCCAGCTTCTCCAGCCGCTCCTTGAGCACGGAGGCGACCGTGCCGTCGTTGGAAAGGCTCGCCAGCTCGTCATATTGGCGCGGAGGAATGCCGAGGCCGAAAAGCGAGCTCTTGCGCTTCGTCAGCCAGCGTACCACCGGCTTGTCGAACAGCGGTGCGACCTTGCTGTCAAAAAACTGGCGCTGTTCGTCCAGCGTCCGGGTCTTGGCCATTTCGGTGAGTTTCACGCCGTGCAGGCGGGCCATGAGGTGGCCGGCGCCGATGAAGCGGCCGAGCAGGCCGGTGCGGTAGATGTTCCTGTCGAACACCGAAATGCGGCGGCGGCCGGAAAGGGTGCGCTTCGACCAGTAAGCCTTGGTGGTGGCGTCGAGATGTTCGGCGATGAAACGGTCATAACCGACGCTGTTGCTGCGCGTATTGGCGCGGCCGAAGTGGCGCACCACGTCCTGATGGGCGGGCAGATGGCGGAAGGCGGCGAGCTTCAGCTTGTTCAGCGCAATGTGATGCGGGTTGAGGTCCACGACATCGATGCTGGCCGGGTTGCGCGAGAGATAGGCCAGCATGTTGCAGCCGCCCGAGCCGATGGTGACGATGCGATGGCCTTCGCCAAGCTCCATCGCTTCCATGTCGATTTCCGGGTCTTCCCAGATCTGCGGATAGACGAGGCCGGAAAAGAGGACGCCGAAGAACCGTTCGGAAAGTCCACTTTTGGAGAGTGCCTTGTGCTGGAGCAATGCGGACTTCAGTTTCGTGTTTTTGCTGAAGCCGGTCTTGGGTGCCGCACTCGTCATATGTTCACCTCTCAGTCGATTGAGAGGCGTCTACAGCCGTGACACTACAGTTTGATGACAGGGGCTGTGGGTGAAAGCAACGAATCAAAGAGACTGTGGGAAACCATCGGCGTCTAAGTTGCGAGCGAGACCTCGTCACACACGACGTCATCCTCGGGCTTGACCCGAGGATCCATAACGCATTGCAATCGTGGATTCTCGGGTCACGCCCGAGGATGACGGAGAGAAAATTTCAGGCGCTTTTGTCACCGGTCTCGAGAAGCCGAACAAATTCAGGCGGCATTCCCAATGCAGCCGGAGCTATTACTTGCGCAGGACGTGCAGCATGCCCTTGCGCTTGGCGTCGTAATAATAGCCGCGCGCATAAAGCCGGACGGCATTGTCACGGTCGTTACCCGCCACAACCCATGCGCCGCGCAGGTATTTGACGGCGTATTTGAGATTGGTTTCGGCATCGAACAGGCCGGAGGCGGGGCCATCGAAGCCCATGGAGCGGGCCGTGGCATGCCGGATTTGCATCAGGCCGAAATTGCCGCTGCTATAGGCACCGGGATTATATCGGCTTTCGCGCTGCACCACGCGGTGAACCAGATCTTCCGGTACATCATACATGGTGGCGTATTTGGTAATCAGTCCGCTCAGCTTTTCGCGCCCGGCCGGTGCGGAATTGAGCGGCGCCGTCATTGATTCGTTCTGCCGGATGGCGGCAAGCGCGGCATTGGTGGGGCCTGCGGCATAAGCGAGGACCGTGCTGTCCGGCTTCGGCAGGGGAATGACTTTCCGTTCCGCCGTCAGTTCGGTGCCGATGGACGGCGTGCCGGGCGGTGGCGGCGCGGGCGGGAAGCTGCCCTTGACGGCAACCACCTGCGGCAGGTCGGCCGCTGCATTGTGGGTGGTGGGCTTCGCCCCCATGCTCGCCGTTTCGATGGCTGCCGCCGCCGGGGTGGCGCTTGTCGGTGCCAGAGCCGCAGCCGTGGTCGGCGCGGATGTCGTTACGGCGGCTTGCGCCACGTCGGTCTGTTGCGGCTGCATCTGCGCGGCAATAGCTGCGGCGGCTGCGATTTCTGAAGCCGGCGGCAGGGCCACGCGTCCGCCCTTGACGGCGACGGCGGTGGGAAGTGCTGCAGGCTGAGAAGATGTTGCGGCTTGGGCGGTCTGGGCCGCCGGTGCGGCCGGGGTGGCGCTGGCTGCGGCCTCAGCCGTTACCGGCTGTGTCGATGCCTGGGCAGGAGCGGTGGGGCTGACCGTTGCGATTTTCGGACCATTCGGCCCTTCCTTCGCGGTATATTCGACGCTGGTGCATGCGCTCAATGCCAGTGCCAGACCCACGGTGGAAGACAGAAGAAGTGCACTTCTTCCGCGGAATTTTCCCGAATTTCGCATGTTGCCGCCTTCGTTATGCCTGTCTTTCGATACCCCCGCGTCGAGCGAAGCAGGCAGTGTCCCGTCGCGCCTTCATTAACCTATTGTAAGGAAAGCGGCAAGCCGGGACGTGGCGCCCCGGTTTTCAGGCCGCGATGCGCCTGTATCCGGCACTGACGGCGCGGCCGGAAATGAAGTGGGTGCGGTATTTCGGCCGGATTTTTTTATCACCGGACATGCGGCGCACCAGCGCCAGAGTCCGGCCGGCAAACAGCGCCTGCGCGGTCAGAATCACAAACGTCAGAATCAGGATCGCGGCCTGTGCCATGGCGAGGGTTTCAACGGCGTTGCCCGTGGTGGAAATAAATTGAGGCAGCAACGCCAGAAAGAAAGCGAAATAGCGTGGGCGCAGGGCCGCGATGGCGTAACAATCGCGGAAGATACCGCTCCAGGATTTGCCCGGCAGATTGTCATTATCGGCATTGGCCGCCTGTGCGGCCGGCGTGGCGAAAGTCCACAGGACAAACAGCATCAGCCAGCCGATGCCTGCCCATTGCACGATTTCAAGGAAGGCTTGTGGCAGATAGGCAAGACCGGCCACCGGAATGGCGGAAATCGTCATGGCAGTGACGATGCCGAGTGCGCCGCCGCTGACGGAGGCGAAGACCGTCTTCCTGCCGCGGATGGCGGCATAGGAGGCGACAGAGAATACAAGGGGAGAGGGGAGTGCGAACACAACGGCACATGCTGCACAAAAAATCAGCCAGGCCTGTCCAGACATTCTCTTCCTCCTTGCCCTCCCTGTCGCCGTCTTATTTTAGACTATCGTAAAATCAGGCCGCTGTGAACGGCTGACCGACGTGTTCCATCACTTCGGTAAACCATTTTGCAGAGAGGTCGAAATGCTTTCCGCCCTTGATACGCGGAAACTCGATGGTTCGCAATTTGCCATTCTGGTCTTCGTCATGGCCGGTGACACCGGAGACCTTGTTGAGCGCGCTTTCGACCGCCAGATCGACCATGCCCTGGATGAGGCGCAGGTCGTCGCCATTGGCGGCGGCGGAACGGGCGAAATAGCCCGATTTCTGCACCATGGAACGCTCTGCGCCGATGAGGCTGGCAAACTGCTTCTGGAACCAGCCGCCGACATTGATGGTGTCGATCTTCACATGGCCGAAGGCATCGCGCTTCACGGCCTCACCCGAGGCTTCGCGTTCGGCGACGATGGCGTCGAGGCCTGCACCTTCGGAAACGAACAGCGTGACATAGCCGTTCTTGTCCATGACTTCCTTGAGTCGCTCGGCTTCCGCCTCGATGTCGAAGGCCATTTCCGGCAGGTAGATGCCGTCAATGTTCTTCATCTGCGTGTTCATCATCAGGCCTTCGACATATTCATTGCCGCTGGTCTTCTGAATATAGGCGCGGGCGGTGGCGGCCGTCAGCCAGCCGCAATGGCGGCCCATGACTTCGTGGATGACGAAGGTCTTCGGCGCCGCACTCTGCTCGTTGCTGACATTGTCAAAGAAGGAGGCGCCGACTTCGGCGGCCGTCCAGGCACCGAGCGACTGCTTGATCGGCACGACGTCATTATCCACGGTCTTCGGCAGGCCAACGACGGTGAGGTTGTAGCCGTTGGCGCCGAGATAGGCGGCAAGGTCGGCGGCGGTCGTATTGGTGTCGTCACCGCCAATGGTGTGGAGAATGGTGACGCCGTCAGCCGCCAGCCGGTCAGCGGCGACGCGCAGCGGATTGTCGCCTTCCTTGACGAGACCGCGCTTGGCGCAATCGGCGGCATTGGTGAGCTTGACGCGGCTGTTGCCGATCGGCGAGCCGCCGTAACGGTGCAGCAGATGCGCCTTTTCGCGCATATCCTTCGTGATCTCGATGCGGTCGCCCAGAAGCACGCCCTGATAACCGGAACGGTAAGCGATGATGTCGATCTCAGGCGCGATGTCGCTGTAGCGTTCGATCAGGCCACCCACGGCCGAAGAGAGACAGGGCGCAAGGCCACCCGCGGTCAGCATTGCGACTTTCTGTTTGGCCATCATGGCTCTCCTTTTCACATATATCCAAAGACATGTCTGGCAAATGGATGCGACAGCCGCGTGTAGGTGTAAAGTGAATTTATCAAGAAAAACGCCGATTTCTCGCGGTTTTTCAGCGGCTTGACAAAACTGGCCGAATATAATCGTTTCAATCCGCATCAGGGCTGCCGCGCGGCCGTGTCCGTCTGCGGCATCTGTGGAAAACCGGGCTTGCGCCGTTCGCCTCGCTCTTGTTCCTGCAGTAAAACTGTCGCAAAGATGAATAAAAGTTAATGCCGCTGGGCCGCCGGGCGTCTTGCATTCCCGGTAATATCCCGTCATGCTTGTCGCATGATGTTCGATTTCGCCTGTCTGCAAATTTCATCCCTGTGGGAACGACTGCTCGGCGCAATCGGCGACGCGGCAGGCGGCGCACTCGGGCGCGTGGTGGAAGCTATCCGCACCCTGTTCGAGGGTGACCCGGAAACCCGCCGCAAGGTTTCCTTTTCCGTGGCCATCATCGCACTTTCCGCCAAGATGGCGAAGGCCGATGGCGTCGTGAACGATGCCGAGGTTCGTGCCTTCCGGCAGATTTTCGATTTCCCGGAAGAAGAAGCCAAGAACGTCGCCCGTCTTTATAACCTCGCACGTCAGGATGTTGCCGGTTACGAGGCCTATGCGGAGCGGCTGGCTGGTCTGTGCGGTTCCGGCCACGCCAATTGCGAGATGCTGGAAAGCGTCATCGACGGCCTGTTCCACATTGCCAAGGCCGATGGGCTGATCCACGAGCGGGAGCTGGCCTTCCTCGGCCGGATCGCGGAAATCTTCCGTATCACCGAAGATCATTTCGAAACGATCATGGCGCGGCATGTGCATATGGACGGGCGCGATCCCTATCGTGTGCTCGGCGTTTCGCCCTCCGACGATTTTTCCGACATTCGCCGGCGCTACCGTTCGCTGGTGGCAGAACACCATCCGGACAAGCTCATCGCACGCGGCGTGCCGATGGAATTGCATGCCGCCGCAAATGAGCGTATGGCGGCTCTCAACGCCGCCTATGCGGCCATCGAGAAAGAACGCCGCGTCGCATGAGTGAATGTCTGCCGGATTTTACCCCGGATTTCGGGGGCGCAACTGTTGCGCCTTCGCCTAACCATGGCGAAAGACTGGGCGTGGACGGCCCCGATATCATTCTTCTCCATTATACCGGCATGACGACGGCGGATGGTGCCCTTTCGTGGCTTTGCAATCCGGAAAGCCAGGTTTCCAGCCATTATTTCATCTTCGAGGACGGGCGCGTCATCCAGCTCGTGCCGGAAACCCGCCGTGCCTGGCATGCCGGTAAAAGTATCTGGGCGGGGGATGAGGACATCAATTCCCGCTCCATCGGCATCGAGATCGCCAATCAGGGCCATCCCGGCGGACTGCCGGAATTTCCGAAGAAACAGGTGGAAGCCGTTATCGAATTGTGTCGCGATTGCGGCCAGCGCTGGAATATCGCCGCTGAAAGGGTGCTGGCGCACTCGGATGTCGCGCCGATCCGCAAGGTCGATCCGGGTGAAAAATTCCCGTGGGACATCCTGTCGCAGCACGGTGTCGGCCATTGGGTGGAGCCCGCGCCGATCCGTGGCGGACGCTTTTTCCAGCGTGGCGACCACGGCCAACCGGTCGAAGCGTTGCAGTCGATGTTGTCCATCTATGGATACGGCGTTGAAATTACAGGCGCTTATTGCGAAAAAACCGAGGGCGCCGTGGCCGCCTTCCAGCGGCATTTCCGCCCCACCCTGGTGGACGGCATCGCGGATTTCTCCACCATCGACACGCTGCACCGGCTGATCGCCAGCCTGCCGAGATTTTCGGCCGCCTGAGCGGCGATTCTGGAAAAGCATTCCCGCTTTTCCGACGTGTTCAAGTCGCTTTTTTTGTTGTGCCACAGTTAATCCGCATTGAGGAAGTTTAAGAACGTCACTGCATGCGGTGTCGTTCTTCAGGGGAACCTGCCGTCAATATCAATCAAGGAGACTGGACAGCGGGAAGTCGCGATCGACTTTCCGGGCGTTGAATATTTGTGCCGCTTCATTGTTCTGGTCATCCGATCTGGAGACTTTTTCTACATATGAACAGGGTTGTTGTTGCTGTCGTGGCGGGCGTTGTTGCGCTTGCTTCGCAGGTGGGGATTGCTTTTGCCAAAGACGAAGACGTGAAGACCAAGACCGTGACGCTGGAGACCTTCTTCCGCAAGCCCGGTTATCCCATTCCCGAAAAAAGCCTGCCTACCTCTCTCAAGAACGGCTATTCCGAGCTGATCGTCAAATATGCCAAGCGTTACGGCGTTCCCACCAATCTGGCGCATGCCGTGGTTTCGGTGGAAAGCAAGTTCAACCCCAAGGCCCGTGGCAGCGCCGGCGAGGTCGGACTGATGCAGATCAAGCCGGCAACGGCGCGGATGATGGGCTATCGCGGCACGACCAAGGCGCTCTACGATCCCGAGACCAATATTCGCTGGGGCATGCAATATCTGGCGACGGCGCATCAGCTTGGCGGCGGCGAAGTTTGCAGCACCATCCTGCGGTACAATGCCGGCCACGGTGCCACCCGTATGAACCCGGTGTCCAAGCGTTATTGCGGCAAGGTGCAGGCACTGCTGGCAAGCTAAGGCCGGTATCGATCGTCTGCGGAATTGCGAAAAGCGATTCCGGTTTGGGCCGGCATGCTGTAGTCAGAAACAAATCTGATACGGAGCATGACATGCCGGATTTCAAATATATCGTGGTCGGGGCCGGGATGATGGGAGCGGCCGCGGCGCGGCATCTCTCAGTGCAAACGGATGGCGTGGCGCTGATCGGGCCGGCTGAGCCGGCCGACCGCAAAACGCATCAGGGTGTGTTTTCAAGCCATTACGACGAAGCGCGTATCACCCGTGGGTTTGACGGTGATCCGGTCTGGGCCGAACTCGCGTTGCGCTCGATCCGGCGTTATGCCGAGATCGAGGCGAAAAGCGGCATCCGGTTCTTCACCGAAGCGGGCTGCCTGTTCACCGGCAACGGCAAGGGGCTTGCGGGAGACTATGTATCGCGGGCGCTTTCCTCGGCGGATCGTCTCGGTCTTGAGGTGCAAATACTCGGTAGTGCTGCGCTGGCCGACCGATTTCCAATGTTCTCGCTGCCTGCCGATCACGGTGGTTATTTCGAGGCCAGCAATGCCGGCCACATCAATCCGCGGGCGCTGGTGAAGGCACAATGCGTGATTGCCGAAGCGCAGGGCGCCCGGCTTTTGCGCGAGACGGCGGCGCATATCCGCGATACCTCCCGTGGCGTCGAAGTCATGACACGGGAAGGGGCCACCTATACGGCCGAAAAGATCATCGTCGCGGCGGGTGGTTTCACCAACATGGCGGAGCTTCTGCCATCGCCGGTCGATATGGCGGCGACAGGCCGTACCATTGTGTTTTTCGAGCTGGATGAGGCAAGGCAGGCGCTGTTTGGCGCGATGCCCTCGACGATCGTGCTGGCGGAAACCGAGGACGATATCGTCTATATCCTGCCGCCGGTGCGATATCCCGATGGCAAGGTCTATCTGAAGATCGGTGGCGAAAGCGAAAAGGGCAGGCTTGAAACGCTTGCCCAAGCGGTGGACTGGTTCCACTCGGATGGGACGCCGGGTGAGGTGGATTTCCTGACGAAAAAAGCCTTGTCGCTGATGCCGGAGCTGGCCGGCTGCCCGGTCACGTCCGGTTCCTGTGTCGCTTCGATCACCCGCAGCGGTTATCCCTATATCGGCTATACGCAATCCTCCAATATCGCGGTTCTGACCGGCGGCAATTTCGTTTCGGCCAAGTCTTCGGACGAGATCGGGCGACTGGGTGCGCAGCTGCTTCTGAACGGCCAGCTCACCGAGGATGAATTCGCCGCCGAGATGTCACCGGTTTTCGTCTGACATTGCCCGGCGAAGCGGCTACAAGAGTGTGGCTGAATGGAACGGGTAAAGAGGGCGGCATGTCGGGGCATTTCAACTATATCGTCGTCGGTCGCGGCATGATGGGTGCGGCCGCTGCCCGCCATCTGGCGGAAACGGTGGAGGGCGTGGCGCTGATCGGTCCCGGTGAGCCTGCCGATATCAAAACCCATCAGGGCGTCTTCGCCAGCCATTACGATGAAGCGCGGATTACCCGCACCATCGATGGCGATGCCGACTGGGCTTTGCTCGCCAACCGTTCCATCGCCCGTTATGCCGATATTGCCGCACGCAGTGGCGTCGCGTTTTACGCGCCGGTCGGTTGCCTGATGGTGGGGCCCGAACGGGGCGGTGCCAATCCCTTTGTCGACGATGTTCTCAAGGCGGCGGATCGGCTCGGCGTTTCCACGGAACTGCTGGATGACCAGAGCCTGAAAAGCCGCTTTCCCTATTTCTCCTTCGAACCGGATTGCGAAGGCGTCTTCGAAAGGGACAATGCTGGTTACGTCAACCCGCGCGCGCTGGTGAAAGCGCAGGCCATACTGGCGGAAAAGGCCGGCGTTACGCTGATCGATGATATCGTCGTCTCGACGCGGGAAGAGGGTGGTCGCGCCTCGGTGCAGACGGCTTCTGGCGCGGTTTATACCGCAGACCGGGTGCTGGTGGCGGCCGGTGGCTTCTCCATCACCAAGGATTTGCTGCCGCAGCCGGTCGGGCTTGATGTTTATGCCCGCACCGTCGCTTTCTTCGAGATAGATGAGGGCGATCTCGCTCAATATGCAGACATGCCGTCGCTGATCTATGAGCCGCGTGATACCACGAAACATATCTATCTCCTGCCGCCGGTGCGGTATCCCGACGGCAAATTTTACCTGAAGATCGGCGGTGATCCCGACGATAAAAGGGTCGGCAGCGACCCGGAAATCCGCGAATGGTTCCGTTCCGGCGGACGCGAGAGTGTGCGTGACCATCTTTCGGAGATAGTGGACAAGCTGGTGCCTTCCGTTGATCTCTCTCGTGTCTCGATGGCCGCCTGCGTCGTCTCAAAAACGCAGAGCGGTTACCCGGCCATAGGCTTCACCGCCTCGTCGCGCATCGCGGTTCTGACTGGCGGTAACGGTACGGCGGCGAAGAGTTCCGATGAGATCGGGCGGCTGGGTGCTCTGCTGCTGCGCGACGGAAAAATCGCCGATGACGCCTTCTCGACGGATTTCACACCGGCATTTCTTTGATCTTTCACGTCGCTTTTCGGTGGCTTTCGCTGCGGAACATGGTTATGGAGCCCATGCCAGTTGGCCGGGCAGCCGCGCTTTACCAATGTCGAAAGACGGTAAGGTGAGGAAAGTCCGGGCTCCACGGAAATACGGTGCCGGATAACGTCCGGCGGGGGTGACCCCAGGGAAAGTGCCACAGAGAGCAAACCGCCATGCTTTGCATGGTAAGGGTGAAAGGGTGGGGTAAGAGCCCACCGCGCCGCTGGTGACAGTGGTGGCAAGGTAAACCCCACCGGGAGCAAGACCGAATAGGGATGACACGGGGCGGGCGAAAGCCCGTTCACAGCCGGTTTCCGGGCCCGTCATCCGGGTGGGTTGCGCGAGGCGGCATGCAAATGCCGTCCCAGATGAATGGCTGCCACGTTCCGGGTCAAACCGGGGCCATACAGAACCCGGCTTACAGGCCAACTGGCGAATTTTCCTGCCGACCTTTCGGCGAGGATCACCCCTCGATGATATGGGGAACGTAGCGGGAGAGATTGGCGGTGATGGGCGATGCGTCCTCGCGAATGCCGAGCCCGCAGGGCCGATCGGCGACGATCCAGCTTCCGAGCACTGCATATCCGAACTCGCTCTTGAACAAGGGCGCGTAGGCCTGGAAAACATACCCCTCTTTGCCATAGCTGCCCGGGGCCGATAAAATTTCGCGCCGGTTTAGGTAAAGGCTGACATTTTCGCCTTCACGCGACAGAAGCGGCTTCACCACGTAATCCTGTAATTCGTATATTTCCGGATCGTCGGGAAAGAAACTCGGGAGCAGGTTTGGGTGGTTGGGATGCCGCTGCCAAAGCATGGGCAGCAGGCCCTTGTTCGACAGCACGGCTTTCCAGGCCGGCTCGATGAAAATGCCGCTCTCCGCAGGCAGATGTGCCCCAAAGGATTCCCGTAACATGAATTCCCAGGGATAAAGCTTGAAGCAGCGCTCGATGACGCGATTCTGGAGGTCGGCATAACGTCCGTTCGCATCGATGCCGATGTCTCGGATATCGAGAAACTGGGCGCGGTGGCCAGCCTGAATGGCGCAGTCCATGAGATAAATCGTCGTGCCGCAATCTTCGGCACTGTCGCTCACCGCCGCAAAATGGAAAATCCTGTCCCGCGAGAATTGCCCGAAGGCTTCGATCAAGGCTTCCTGAACCGAGTTGAACTGGTCGGTTTGCGCCGGGAACGTTCCAAGGGCAACCTGATCCGTCAGCCAGTTATATTGGAAATATCCCGTTTCGAAGACGGAAGTGGGTGTGTCGGCGTTGTATTCGAGCAGCTTTGCGGGGCCATGTCCGTCATAGGCAAGATCGAAGCGGCCATACAGGTGGCGGTCACCCCGCCGCCAGGAATTTCGGATCACATCGTGATAATCGCGCGGGATGGCAAGGCGGGTGAGCGCCTCCTCACTCTTGACGATGTCGGCGACGAGATCCATGCACATGTCGTGCAGGACCTGGCTCGGTTCTTCGATGTTGCGTTCGATTTCATCTAGTCCAAAGCAATAGGCCGCATCGTCCACCCAGTAAGGTTCGCCGTGCATTTCATGGAAGGAGAAACCCACGGCATTGGCTTTTTCGCGCCAATCCGGGCGCGGGGGTACTGTGATGCGGCGCATGTCAGCTTCCGGAAGAGGAGTGGCCGCCAAATCCGCCGCGGCCCCTTACGTTCGTTTTGGCGTTGAGCGGTTTGACGTCACTCACCAGCGCGTCGCCTCCAGCACTGCCTCTGCCTGAAGAGCCTCCGTTCTGTTGGTCGGTGCGCACATCCGGTGTGACGAGGTCGCCATTGCCTTTTCGATAGGCCGACATCGCACCGGTGGAACCCGACTCGCTGTTTTGCTGATGGCGACGATATTTGCTGTAGTCTGCAAAGTTTTCGACGGACCGGGGCATGACAAATCCGACCGGTGACGGTGCGAAGACGCTCATGCCTGTGGAATTGCCGGAATCGACGCTTTGTCGCAGCTGAGCGCAATTACCCGCACCATATTCCATTTCGCATGCGACCATGTTGCGAAATCTCGGCGCGGTGGCGAGGTGATGCTGGCTGGCGTCTTCGGATGCCGCCTGGCAAGCCTTGGGATAAACTCCTGAGGCGACGCATTTGTCAACGGAGGTGTAGAGGACATCTTCCTCCGGTGAAAAAGCCATAAAAAGGCCTATCGCGGCAATCGTTCCGAGGGCGAGACGCGGATGTTCTGTCACGTCCAGATACATGTCTGTTCCTCAATACACCATGCAGGCGGCGTTCAAGGTCCCGATGACCACGGCGATGCCGCCGCTCCAGAGCCCGGCCGCGACGTTACCCTCGGTGATTTTCAGATGCAGGTCGGTCATGGAGAGCTTGGCGATGTAGAATGCAAGAACTTGCACCAGCAGGCCGATCACCGCCCAGATCACGTAGTCGGGAAGGCTGACGGAATGGGCCGCAGCCGAAGCCAGCGGAAGGCTGAAGCCGATCAGGGCGCCGAGAAAGGCGACCACCGCCGAAATGTTTCCGGCCTTGATGAGTTCAACTTCTTCGTGTGGCGTCAGGCGTGTGTAAATGGCGGAAAAAATCGCAAAACAAACCAGGCCAATACCAAAATAACTTAAAAATGCGGGTAAACCTGTCGCGTATATCGCCATCATTACATCTCAATAAAGATCAATTTGAGGTGCATAAAATCAATTGAAAGTTTAAAAAGTCAAGCTCTGATACGGCCGTATTCGACGTCAACGTGGTTGGTATTGTCCGAGCGGGCCGGACAGGGCGCAAGGTCATCGTTGCTGTAAAGGAAGTCCGGCGGCGCGCCTTTTGCCGTCAGTGGGATGTCCCAAATCATTTCCTTGTTTTCACGCGAAAAACGTCGATTTCATCGCGCCTTTCCGTGCCGTGAAAGCGCAGCCGCGCGTCTGAAGTAAACCATTCGTTAAACTTAACGGCTTATGAATTTCCGATGCGAAGTCGGTATCGTGCCGGCTTCTCCCATTGACGCCCATAGTGTCCCATGATATCCCAAATGCACACCACATTGGGTCGTGTTTTTGACCCGCAATCGCTGAAACGAGTGAGGAGCCTACGAGGGGCTGCTGCAGGGCACGTCGCCCTGGCGCTTGGCGATGTGTCGTGCGTACCGGTGTCGTCTGTGAAGTGGATGGTTCGCTTTGCGGAATGCGGTTTTGGCGAGTTGAGTAATGGACCGCTTTTTATCGAACGTGACGAACAGGATCGACGCCAAGGGGCGCGTTTCGGTTCCGTCTCCGTTTCGTTCGGTGCTGGTCAGGCGCGGCATTCAGGAGCTTTATTGTCTCCAGGATTTCGCCTTTCCGGCAATCAGTGTCGGCGGTCTGGATCTTTTGGAGCGCTACGAGCGGCAGATCGCGTCCATGGATGCCTTCTCGCCGGAGGCGAACGCAATGTCGCTGCTGGTTCACGGTGGCGGCGTTTTCATGAAGCTCGACCAGGAAGGTCGATTGATGGTGACGGATTTTGTGCGGGAATTCACCGGCATATCCACCGAGGTCACCTTCGTCGGACGGGCGGATCATTTTCAGCTTTGGCAACCGAATGCGTTTCTGGCGGCGCAGGCGGAAGCAAGAGCGGGGCGCGGTTTTTCGGCTGCTCGCCCCGCCTAGGACGGGGATACGGGATGGCGGCGAATTCTGGCGGACGATCTTCTGATGCCGATGGCGGACCTCAGCGTCACATCCCGGTCCTGCTTCGCGAAGTCATTGCGGCGCTGGAGCCTGCACCTGGCAAGATCATTCTCGACGGCACGTTCGGCGCCGGCGGTTACACTCAGGCCATTCTCGATCAGGGTGCCAATGTCATTGCGCTTGACCGCGATCCGACCGCGATCACCGGCGGTCAGGCGATGGTTGCCGCCAATGGCGGCCGGCTGAGCCTCATCCAGTCGCAATTTTCGGATCTCGCAAAACACGCGCCCGAGGGCGGGCTTGATGGCGTCGTTCTCGATATCGGCGTTTCTTCCATGCAGATCGACGAGGCCGAGCGCGGTTTTTCTTTCCAGAAGAACGGTCCGCTTGATATGCGCATGTCCGCTTCCGGCGTTTCGGCGGCCGATGTCGTCAACCGCGCGAAGGTTGGCGATCTCATTCGCATCTTCGGTTTTCTCGGTGAAGAAAAGCAGCCGGGTCGCATTGCCCGCGCCATCGAGAAGAGAAGGGCGGAAGAGCCTTTCCGCACCACCCGCGATCTGGCAGGTCTCATCGAGATCGTCACACCGCGCAAAGCCAAAGACAAGATCCACCCCGCAACGCGGGTGTTCCAGGCGCTGCGTGTTTTCGTCAATGACGAGCTGGGCGAACTGGCGCAGGCGCTGTTCGCTGCAGAGCGGTCCTTGAAGCCCGGTGGCCGGCTGGTCGTCGTCACCTTCCATTCGCTGGAAGACCGCATCGTCAAGAAATTCTTCTCCGACCGTTCCGGCAAGGCTGCCGGTTCCCGGCATCTGCCGATGGTCGAGGACAAGCCCGCCATTTTCGATGCTATCGGCAAGCCGATGATCGCTGCCAGCGACGAGGAGGCGGAGCTCAATCCGCGTGCCCGTTCCGCCAAGCTGCGGGCTGGCCTGCGCACCACCGCACCGGCGCGGGCGGCGGATTTCTCGATCTTCGAACTTCCCGATCTCGCCAGCCTTGAAAAGATGGGAGGCTGATATGCTGCGCACTTTCGATGTCATCTTGATGGGTGTGATGGTCGCCGCGGCGGTCGTCACCTATTCGATCAAGCACAAGGCCGATCTGAAGCTTGAGGAGGTCCGCAAGCTCGAGGCCGAGATCAAGCTTGAAAAGGATACGATCGATCTCCTGAGGGCAGACTGGGCGCTGCTGACGCAACCGAACCGTCTGCACCGTCTGGTCAATGCCTATCAGACGGAACTTGGCCTTTCGCCGACGCTGCCGACGCAACTGGCGCAGCCGCGTGAAATGCCCATGCTGCGTTCGCAATTGCCGCAGCCGCCTGAGCCTGAAGGCATGAGCGTCGAGGATGTCATCGCCGCCGCCGTCAACGGTTCCAAGCCGGGCGCCACGCTCGGTGGCACTTCGAAGCCCAAATCGCCGCCTGCGGGCCAGATCGCTGTGAACGGTGTTCCGGTTCCCACGCCCCGCGCACGCGTTTCACGTCCGACGCCGGCACCTGTACCGGTCGCTTCCGCCACCGCTGGTGATGAAACCGGCGAGATGGATGAAACCATAACAGGATCGGTGAACCGCTGATGTCTTTTCTCTCCCGCGTCATGGTTTTGAAGAGCAAGGCTCACTTTTCCGCCAGCACCACCGGTGTCTATACGGATCATGCGGCTTTTGAGGGCGCGCGCAAGAAACGCGCGGCCCAGGCGAAAAGCCGCGTCGGCCTTCTCATTTTCGGTTTTGTCGCCTTTTACGCCGTCGTGGGCGGCCGTCTCGTGCAATATGGCATGGCGCAGCAGGAAACGGTTTCGAGCATTGCGCCCGCAGACCGGCTGATGGCATCGCGCCCCGATCTTCTCGACCGTAACGGCGAGGTGCTGGCCACTGATATCCGCACCGTCTCGCTGTTCGCCGAGCCGCATCGCATCGTGGATATCGATGAGGCCATCGAAAAGCTGCGCACGGTCCTGCCCGATCTCGACCAGCGCAGCACCTATCAGAAGCTTTCTTCCAATTCGCGTTTCCAGTGGCTGCGCCGCCAGCTGACGCCGAAGCAGCAGAGCCAGATTCTGGCGCTCGGCATTCCCGGCGTTGGGTTCCGCCCGGAAAAGCGGCGCTTTTACCCCGGCGGGCCGACCGCGGCCCATGTCGTCGGTCATGTTAATATCGACAATCGCGGCGTTGCCGGCATGGAACGTTACGTCGACAGCCAGGGGCTTGCCGATCTGACGGCGCTCGGCATGACCAGCGACCAGCCGCTGGAGCCGGTGAAACTTTCCATCGATCTGCGTGTGCAGTCCATCGTGCGTGAAGTCGTGACCGCGGCAATTGCCAAGTTCCAGGCGATCGGTGCGGGTGCCGTGGTTCTGGATGTGCATACCGGTGAAGTTCTCGCCATGGCCTCGGTGCCGGATTACGATCCGAACAACCCGGCCGAAGGCGCCAAGGAAGGCTGGCTCAACCGCATGTCGAACGGCACGTTCGAAATGGGCTCCACCTTCAAGTCCTTCACCATCGCCATGGGTCTCGATTCGGGCCGCGTGCGTCTCGGCGATATGTTCGATGCGCGTTACCCGATCCGCATCGGCGGCTTCACCATCAAGGACTTCCACGGCAAGGGCCGAATGCTTTCGGTGCCGGAAATCTTCCAGTATTCATCGAATATCGGCACGGCCAAGATTGCCGACACTGTTGGTACCGAAGGCCACAAGGAATTCCTCACAAGGCTTGGCCTCCTGACCCGTATGCAGACCGAGCTGCCGGAAGTGGCGTTGCCGTCGCAGCCGCGTGAATGGAAGAAGATCAACTCCATCACCATCTCCTTCGGTCACGGCGTTTCCACGACGCCGCTGCAGACGGCGGTTGCCGGTGCGGCACTCGTCAATGGCGGCAAACTGATCGAGCCGACATTCTTGCCGCGTACCCGCGAACAGGCGGATCAGGTGGCGAAGCAGGTTCTGAAACCCGGCGCCAGCAAGGATATGCGTTTCCTGTTCGAATGGAACGGCGTCAACGGTTCCGGTCGTAATGCGCGCGTCGACGGTTTCAACGTCGGCGGCAAGACCGGCACGGCCGACAAGGTCGTCAACGGACGTTACGTGCATGACAAGAACTTCAACGCCTTCCTGTCGGCCTTCCCGATGGACGACCCGCAATATGTCGTGCTGTCCTTCATCGACGAACCGAAGACCGACAAGGGCAATGGCGCAGCACTCGCCGGCACATCCGCAGCACCGATGGTGCACGATATCATCACCCGCACGGCGGCGGTGCTGGGCGTGAAGCCGAAGTTCGGCAAGGATGGCTCGGCCTTGCTCGTGTCTTATTGATTGTTAGCTTATGATGTTCCGGCGATTCGCGCCGGGGGGACAAGACGGAAACAGTCGATGAATTTGCGAGATATATCCGGAAATGCGTTTCCGGAATTGAAAGAATTGCTCCTGTCTCAGATCGGGGCGATCGAAATCGGGGGGATCACCGCAGACAGCCGCAAGGCTGCGCCCGGCAGCCTTTTCGTGGCAGTTGCGGGCACCAGGGCGGACGGCGCGACCTATGTGAAGGACGCGGTTGCCAAAGGTGCGGTCGCCGTTGTTTCCGGACATGCGGTAGAAGCCGATGTGCCGGTGCTGGTCGTCCCGGACCCGCGGCTTTATCTCTCGCTTGCCGCTTCCCGTTTTTATGGAAAACAGCCGGAAACCATGGTTGCCGTCACCGGCACCGCAGGCAAAACGTCGGTCGCCTCCTTCGTGCGGCAGATCTGGGCTTTTGCCGGCCATGCCGCCGCACAGATCGGCACCACGGGCGTCATCGCTCCCGGCCGCGAGGATTATGGCGCGCTGACGACACCTGATCCGGTGACGCTGCACGCGCTTCTGGCCGAACTTGCCGCCGAAGGCGTCACGCACGCGGCGATGGAGGCGTCCAGCCACGGCCTCGACCAGCGCCGTCTCGACGGTGTCAGGCTTTCCGCCGCCGGTTTCACCAATCTTGGCCGCGACCACATGGATTACCATCCGACCGTCGAGGATTATATGGCCGCGAAGATGCGGCTCTTCGATACGCTGATGGAGAAAGGCGCTCCGGCGGTGATCTTCGCCGACGATCCATGGTCGGACAAGGCAATCCAGGCAGCGCGCGCAGCGGGTCTCGATGTGCGCACCGTCGGCCGCAAGGGCCAATATCTGACGCTGAAGCGTGTCGAGCATTTCCGTCACAAGCAGATGATCGAAGTGCATCATGACGGCGTGATCTTTGAAGTCGATATCCCGCTGGCGGGTGATTTCCAGGTTGCGAATGCGCTTGTTGCCGCTGGTCTGGCCATGTCCACCGGTGTTGCCGCGGCAACCGCGCTGAAGGCGCTTGAAAAGCTGATCGGCGCTGCCGGTCGTCTCGAACTCGTCGGCCAGACGAAGAACGGCGCGCTTGCCTATGTAGATTACGCCCACAAGCCCGATGCGCTAGAAAACGTGCTGACCTCGGTCCGACCCTTCACCTCCGGCCGCATCATCACGGTCTTCGGTTGCGGCGGCGACCGCGACAAGGGCAAGCGCCCGATCATGGGTGAGGTTGCGACGCGGCTTTCCGACGTGGTCATCGTCACTGATGATAATCCGCGTTCGGAAGATGCCGCAACGATCCGTTCCGAGGTCATGGCGGCGGCGGCCGGCGCGTTGGAAATCGGCGACCGGGCAGAGGCGATCCGTCATGCGGTGTCGATGCTGTCGCATGGCGATACGCTGATCGTCGCGGGCAAGGGGCACGAAGAAGGGCAGATCGTCGGCTCCGTGACGCTGCCGTTTTCCGATCATGAACAGGTGCGCTCTGCACTGGCAGGGCTGGAAGGATCGAAGATTTGAGCTGGTTATGGACAGTCGCCGACATGATCGCCATCACGGCAGGCCGCCCCGTGGGCAACCTGCCAACCGGTATCACAGGCATTTCCATCGACAGCCGGACGGTCAAACAGGGTGAGGCCTTCTTCGCGATCAAGGGTGATCGGGTGGACGGCCATGACTATACCAGCTTCGCCGTTGCCAACGGCGCCGGTCTTCTGGTGGTTGCCGAAGCCAAGCTGCCGGCGCTTGGTCGCCTGACCGTGCCGATGATCGTGGTCGAAGACGTGCTCGCAGCACTTGGCAAGCTTGCCCTTGCGGCGCGCGAAAGAACGTCGGCGCGCATCATTGCGGTGACCGGCTCTGTCGGGAAGACGACGACCAAGGAAATGCTGCGGCAGGCTCTGGCCCCTTCGGGCCGGGTGCATGCGGCGGTAGCGTCCTTCAACAATCATTGGGGCGTGCCGCTGACGCTTGCGCGCATGCCGGCCGACACGGAATTCGGCGTGTTCGAAATCGGCATGAACCATTCCGGCGAAATCCGGCCGCTGGTGAAGATGGTGCGCCCGCATGTGGCGATCATCACCACGATTGCGCCGGCGCATCTCGGCAATTTCAAGAACATCGAAGAGATAGCCGCCGCCAAGGCGGAGATTTTCGAAGGTGTGGAGGAGGGCGGTTCCGTCATCCTCAACCGCGACAATGCCCAGTTCGAGCAGCTTGAAGAAGCGGCACAGGAGCAGGGTATCGAACACATCCTCACCTTCGGGCAGCACGCCAAGGCGGATTTCCGCCTTGCGGATTTCGAGAGCACGACGACGGGTTCGACGATCTGGGCGATCCTGAACGGTGAAACCAGCGAGCTGCACATCAATATTCCCGGCCGGCACATTGCCGACAACGCCATGGCGGTTTTGGGCGCTGTGGCCGTCACCGGCGCCAATCTCGACCGCGCTTTCGAGGCGCTCGGAACCCTCGAGGCAGTGAAGGGACGTGGCCAGCGTCATCACCTGACGATCAATGGCGGCTCTTTCCTGCTGATCGATGAAAGCTACAACGCCAACCCCGCTTCCATGCGGGCAGCGATTGCCGTGCTGGCAGAAACCGAAACGCAGGGTCACGGCCGGCGCGTGGCGGTTCTTGGCGACATGCTGGAGATGGGTGAATTTTCCGCGCAGTTGCACGAGGAACTGGCCGGGCCACTGCTCGCAGCCGGTATCGAACATGTGTGGCTCGCGGGGGAGGCCATGGCCGCGCTGCGCGATGCGCTGCCGGACAGCGTCACCGTCATCTGGTTCCCGACAACGGCGGAACTCACCGATTTTGCCCTGCAATGGGTGCAACCGGGAGACGCGCTGATGGTAAAATCGTCACTTGGGCTTGGTTTCGGCAAGATTGTCGCCGCCCTGCTTGACAAGTATCCGGCATTCCCCGAGACGGAACGCCAAGTCTGAAATAGCCTTTTGAAAGGGCAATTATGCTGATCTGGCTCGTCGAACTGTCGGATAAAATTCAAATCTTCAACCTCTTCCGGTACATCACATTCCGGGCGGGTGCGGCGATGTTCACCTCTGCGTTGATCGTCTTCCTGTTCGGACCGGCGATCATCAACTCGCTGCGCGTACGTCAGGGCAAGGGCCAGCCGATCCGCGCTGATGGGCCGCAGACCCATTTCAAGAAGGCCGGTACGCCGACCATGGGCGGGCTGATGATCCTTGCCGGTATTCTCGGCGGTTCGCTGCTCTGGGGTGACCTGTCGAATGTCTATGTCGTCGCTGTTCTGATGGTGACGCTCGGTTTCGGCGCCATCGGCTTTTACGACGATTATCTGAAGGTGACGAAGCAGAGCGACAAGGGCTTTTCCGGCAAGGCCCGTCTCGGCATCGAATTCCTGATCGCGGCGATCGCCGTGTTCTTCATGATGAAGATGGCGCTTGCCTCCGCACCGCATGGCGGCACGCTCGGAAGTTCCATCGCCTTTCCTTTCTTCAAGGAATTCGTGCTCAATCTGAGCTATTTCTTCGTGCTGTTCGGTGCTTTCGTCATCGTTGGCGCGGGTAATGCGGTGAACCTGACGGATGGCCTCGACGGCCTCGCCATCGTGCCGGTCATGATCGCCGCCGCCACTTTCGGCGTGATCGCCTATCTCGCCGGTAATGCGGTTTTCGCCAATTACCTGCAGATCAATTTCGTGCCCGGCACGGGTGAGCTCGCCGTCATCGTCGGCGCGGTCATCGGCGCGGGCCTCGGCTTCCTGTGGTTCAACGCGCCGCCCGCCGCTATCTTCATGGGCGATACGGGTTCGCTGGCGCTCGGTGGCCTCATCGGCTCCATCGCTGTCGCCACCAAGCACGAGATCGTCATGGTTATCGTCGGCGGTCTCTTCGTCATGGAAACGCTGTCGGTCATCATCCAGGTCTTCTGGTTCAAGCGCACTGGCAGGCGCGTTTTCCTGATGGCGCCGATCCACCACCATTTCGAGAAAAAAGGCTGGACGGAAAGCCAGGTGGTCATCCGTTTCTGGATCATCTCCGTGGGCCTCGCGCTGCTCGGCCTCGCCACCCTGAAGCTGAGGTGAGCGATGATCCCGGTCACGTCGTTTAAAGGTAAGAAAGTCGCTCTCTTCGGGCTCGGCGGTTCCGGTCTCGTGACTGCCCGGGCGCTGGTTGCCGGCGGTGCGGATGTCGTTGCTTTCGACGACAATCCCGACAGCGTCACCAAGGCTGAGGCTGAGGTCATTACGACTGCGGACCTTCACACGATTGACTGGTCTTCGTTTTCCTCCTTCGTGCTGGCTCCGGGAGTCCCGTTGACGCATCCGAAGCCGCACTGGTCGGTGGACCTTGCGAAGGCGGCGGGTGTCGAAGTGATCGGCGATATCGAGCTTTTCATCCGCGAGCGCCGGGCCCATGCGCCGGATTGCCCTTTCATTGCGATTACCGGCACCAACGGCAAATCCACGACGACGGCGCTGATCGCCCATATCCTCAAGGCTTCGGGCCGTGATACGCAGCTCGGCGGCAATATCGGCACGGCGGTGCTGAGCCTCGATCCGCCGAAAGCCCAGCGTTTTTACGTGGTCGAGTGCTCGTCCTACCAGATCGATCTGGCGCCGACGATCAATCCGACGGCCGGCATCCTGCTCAACCTGACGCCTGACCATCTCGACCGTCACGGGACGATGCAGCATTATGCCGACGTCAAGGAACGGCTGGTCGCGGGCAGCGGCACGGCCATTGTGGGCGTTGATGACAGCTATTCGACGCTGATTGCCGACCGTATCGAACGCGCCGGCGTCAAGGTGGAGCGCATCTCCAAGCGCAATGTCGTTTCCGAAGGTCTTTATGCCGAAGGCAGCCGCATTTTGCGGGCGCATGGCGGCACGTCTTCGTTGCTGGTCGATCTGGCCGGTATCCAGACGCTTCGCGGTAGTCACAATGCACAGAATGCTGCGGCAGCGATTGCGGCCTGCCTTGCGGTCGGTGTTTCCGAAGATGAAGTTCGCGCTGGTCTTAAATCCTTCCCCGGCCTCAAGCATCGCATGCAGCCGGTGGGCCGGCGTGGCAATGTCACCTTCGTCAATGACAGCAAGGCCACCAATGCCGATGCGGCAGCGCCCGCACTTTCGAGTTTCGACCGCATCTACTGGATCGCCGGCGGCCTGCCAAAGGCCGGCGGCATTGCAAGCCTTTCGCCGCTTTTCCCGCGCATCGCCAAGGCCTATCTGATCGGCGAGGCGGCGGCCGAATTTGCCGCGACGCTCGGCGAGGCTGTGCCTTACGAAATATCCGGCACCCTGGACAAGGCCGTGCAGCATGCGGCGGCGGATGCGGAAAAAGACGCGACGGCCGGCAATATCGTGATGTTATCCCCGGCTTGCGCAAGCTTCGATCAATATAAGAACTTTGAGATCAGAGGTGATTCGTTCGTCGCGCAGGTTGCGGCGCTCGATGGCATGACGATGCTGGTTGACTCTGGAAAAGGGGGCTGAAGGCCATGGTAAGCCGAGTTGATCGCGGTCCGGTCGCGGAATGGTTCTGGACCATTGACCGTTTCTTTCTGGCGGCGTTCATCGCACTGATGGGCATCGGCCTGATGCTGTCCTTCGCGGCGTCGCCGGCGGTTGCCGAGCGCATCGGTCTCAACAGCTTCTTCTTCGTCGAGCGTCAGGCGATGTTCATGGTGCCGTCACTGGCGATCATGGTCGGCCTTTCCTTCCTGTCGCCCCGTCAGGTCAGGCGTGTGGCGGTCATCATGCTGATTGCCGCACTGTTGATGATGATCTTTGCGCTGTTTTTCGGCATCGAGGTCAAGGGCGCGCGGCGCTGGATCTCCATCGGCAGTTTCTCGATCCAGCCTTCGGAATTCATGAAGCCGGCCTTCGTCATCGTCTGCGCATGGCTGTTCGCCGAACGGGCGCGTCATCCTGAGATTCCGGGCAATCTCTTTGCCATCATCACCTTCGGCATCGTGGCAGCACTTCTGATCGCCCAGCCGGACTTCGGCCAGACGATCCTGACATCGGTGGTCTGGGGCGGCATGTTCTTCATGGCTGGCGTGCCGTGGTTCTGGATCATCATGCTCGGCGGCCTCGGCGTCGGCGGCATTGTAACCGCCTATCTCATGTTGCCGCACGTTGCGGGCCGTATCGACCGGTTCTGGACGGGTGAGGGCGATACGTTTCAGGTGGATACGGCGCGCGAGGCGATCATTCGCGGTGACTGGTTCGGTCGTGGACCGGGCGAAGGTATCGTCAAGCGCATCATTCCCGACAGCCATACCGACTTCATCTTCTCGGTGGCAGCGGAAGAGTTCGGCATCGTTTTCTGCATGTTCCTTGTCGCGATCTTCGCCTTCATCGTGCTGCGCGGCCTGTCGCACGCCTTCAAGGAAAAAGACGATTTCTGCCGTTTCGCCGTGGCAGGCCTTGTGCTCCAGATCGGCATGCAGTCGATGATCAATATCGGCGTCAATCTGGAGCTGATGCCCGCCAAGGGCATGACATTGCCGCTGATTTCCTATGGTGGTTCGTCGATGATGGCGATCTGCGTGACCGCCGGCTTTCTTCTGGCACTGACACGCCACAGACCCGAAAAGCGGGCGCAGGAGCGGAGTTTCTTCCGCGTCGGTTCCGGCGTTCCCGCGGAGTAAACGATCATGAGCAAGGGTATTGTTCTTCTTGCCGCCGGGGGTACCGGCGGCCATGTGTTTCCGGCAGAGGCGCTTGCGCATACGCTGAAAGCGCGTGGTTATTCGGTGCATCTCGTCACCGACAGCCGCGCCGAGCGTTATGCGGGCAAGTTCCCGGCCGATGAAATCCATGTCGTGCCGTCCGCCACTATCGGTTCGAAAAACCCGATTTCCGTGGCGCGGTCGCTCTGGAAGCTGTGGGTGGGTCTGCGTGCCGCGCGCCGGCTGGTGACGAAACTGAAACCGGTCGCAGTTGTCGGTTTCGGCGGTTATCCCACCGTGCCGCCGTTGCTAGCCTCGACCGGGCTAGGCGTCCCCTCGATCATTCACGAGCAGAACGCGGTGATGGGCCGCGCCAACAAGGCGCTGGCTGCCCGCGTGAAGGCGATCGCTGGCGGTTTTCTGCCGCCTGCCAATGGCCAATATTCCGACAAAACGGTGGCAACCGGCAATCCGGTGCGCCCGGCGGTGCTGGCGGCGTCCGAAATTCCCTATACGCCTTCACAGACGGGCGAGACCTTCCAGCTCGTCGTTTTCGGCGGCAGCCAGGGCGCGCAGTTCTTTTCTAGCGCCGTTCCGGCTGCGATCTGCCTGATGAAGGATGAGCAGCGCAAGCGTATCGTCGTGACCCAGCAGGCGCGCCCCGAAGACAAGGACAGCGTCATCGCTTCCTACCAGAAGCTTGGTGTGAAGGCTGACGTTTCGCCCTTCTTTGGCGATATGGCCTCGCGTATCGGTGAGGCCGATCTCGTCATCAGCCGCTCGGGCGCCTCGACCGTATCGGAGCTTTCGGTGATCGGCCGTCCTTCGATCCTCGTGCCTTATCCGCATGCGCTGGACCATGATCAGGCGGCGAATGCGGCCGCACTTTCGGCAGCGGGCGGGGCAAGCGTCATCAAACAGGCGGAGCTGTCGCCGCAGAAGCTTTCCAGCCTGCTGTCGTCGGCGCTTACGGAACCCGATCGTCTTTCGGCAACGGCAGCAGCGGCCAAGGCGACCGGAAAACCGCATGCGGCGGATGTGCTGGCCGATCTGGTGGAGGCGATTGCTTCCGGCGGGTCCGTACAGGAATTCAAGAAGAAGAATGAAGGAGTTGGGGCATGAAGATGCCGAAAGCCATAGGCCTTGTCCATTTCATCGGCATAGGCGGGATCGGCATGAGCGGCATTGCCGAGGTGCTTCACAATCTCGGCCACCGCGTTCAGGGGTCGGACCAAGCAGACAGCGCCAATGTGCAGCGACTGCGCGACAAGGGTATCGAGGTTTTTGTCGGCCACACGGCTGACAATCTCGGTGATGCCGAGGTCGTGGTCGTTTCCACTGCCATCAAGAAGAACAATCCGGAACTCATTGCCGCCCGCGAAAAGCATCTGCCCATCGTTCGCCGTGCCGAAATGCTGGCCGAGCTGATGCGTTTCCGTAATGCCATCGCCATCGGCGGCACCCACGGCAAGACCACGACCACCTCCATGGTCGCGACGCTGCTCGAAGCCGGCAATCTTGATCCGACCGTTATCAATGGCGGCATCATCAATGCCTATGGCACCAATGCCCGCATGGGCGAGGGTGAGTGGATGGTGGTGGAGGCCGACGAATCCGACGGCACCTTCCTGAAACTGCCGGCCGATGTGGCCGTCATCACCAATATCGATCCGGAACATCTGGATCATTACGGCAATTTCGATGCCGTGCGCGCCGCTTTCCGGCAGTTCGTCGAGAACGTGCCGTTCTACGGTTTCGGCGTCATGTGCCTCGATCATCCCGAGGTTCAGGCGCTGGTCGGTCGGATCGAGGACCGCAAGGTCATCACATACGGTGAGAATCCGCAGGCGGATGTGCGTTTTTCGAATGTCCGTATCGATGGCACGCGGTCGATCTTCGACGTGGAAATCCGCCGTCGCCGCACCGGCAAGATATTCTCTTTCAAGGATCTCGTCCTGCCGATGCCCGGCCGTCACAATGTGTCGAATGCGACGGCGGCGATTGCTGTCGCCAATCGTCTCGGCATTTCGGAAGCCGACATCAAGAAGGGCCTCGTCTCCTTTGCCGGCGTCAAGCGCCGTTTCACGCTGACGGGCGAAGCCAATGGCGTCCAGGTCTTCGACGATTACGGCCATCATCCGGTCGAGATCAAGGCCGTGCTGGCGGCAGCGCGGGAAGCCTGCAAAGGCCGCATCATTGCCGTGCACCAGCCGCATCGTTACAGCCGTCTTTCCAGCCTGTTCGATGATTTCGCGCATTGTTTTAACGATGCCGATACGATTATTCTTGCTCCGGTCTATGCTGCGGGCGAAGATCCGATTGAAGGCGCAAGCTCGGAAGCGCTGGTTTCGGCCATCAAGGCAGCCGGCCACCGCGATGCCCGTTTCCTCGAAAAACGGGAAGACCTTGCGTCGCAGGTCGCAGCCATTGCGAAGCCGGGTGATTTTGTGGTTCTCTTGGGGGCTGGAAATATCACACAATGGGCAGCCGCGCTGCCTTCGGAATTGAAGAGCATATCAGGAAAGTCTGAATGAGACAGGTCGATGGGGTTAAATTGCTGGGGAGGCTCGGCGACGGGGTAAAGGAATTGCGGGGACGTCTGACACCGGATGCGCCCATGGACCGCGTGACGTGGTTCAGAGCCGGCGGTCTTGCGGAGGTCATGTTCCAGCCGCACGATACCGACGATCTGATCGCCTTCCTGAAAATTCTGCCGGAAGATGTGCCACTCACCGTGGTTGGAGTCGGCTCCAACCTGCTGGTGCGTGATGGCGGCATTCCGGGTGTAGTCGTGCGCCTGTCCGCCAAGGGTTTCGGCCAGGTGGAGCTTGCGGGCGAAAACCGTATCAAGGCCGGTGCGATCTGCCCGGACAAGCATATTGCGGCCATGGCCATGGATAATGGCATCGGCGGGTTCCACTTCTATTACGGCATTCCCGGCTCCATCGGCGGCGCGCTGCGCATGAATGCGGGCGCCAATGGTGGCGAGACGCGTGAACGTGTGGTGGAAGTCTATGCGGTCGACCGTCAGGGCAACCAGCATGTGCTTTCCAATGCGGATATGGGCTACAGCTACCGCCATTCGGGCGCTGATGCGGGTCTGATCTTCACCGGCGCGCTGTTTGAGGGTTACCCGGAAGACAAGGCGAAGATTCGCGCCGATATGGACGCCGTGCGTCATCACCGCGAAACCGTGCAGCCGATCCGCGAACAGACCGGCGGTTCCACCTTCAAGAATCCTGAAGGTCATTCCGCCTGGGAACTGATCGACGAAGCGGGCGGCCGTGGTCTGGTCATCGGCGGGGCGCAGATGTCGTCGTTGCATTGCAATTTCATGATCAATACCGGCCATGCGACCGGCTATGATCTGGAATATCTGGGCGAAACAATCCGCAAGCGCGTGTTCGAAAAGTCGGGTATCCGGCTGGAATGGGAAATCAAGCGCCTTGGCCTCTTCATGCCGGACCGCGAGGTTGAGCCGTTCCTCGGAGCGTGAGCCGGGCTTTCCGCCATAATTTGTGATAAATAGCTATTGATCGAACCGTCGCCTTTATCGTAACGGTCGATCAATAGTTTTTCCCCATAATTAAGGGGAATGAGCGAGCGGGCGAGGCAAGTCTCGTCCCACCGATATTCAATGCGTTTTTATTAGGGAATACCAACGACGTTACGTGATTTAGGCACTTTTGAGCATGATGTTGGGTCTTTGGAAAAAACCGATCGAGATGATGAGTTTTTCGGTCGCGACGCCGGAGGACCGCCGGCGGCTTGAACCGCTGGAATTCTCCATTCGCATTGCATGCCTTGTGACAATCGTCGTCGTGGTGATGTGTACGGGCGGCCTCGTGCTCCTGTCGCAGTTCGGGCTGGTGACCGATCTCGTCAACGGGATCATGTTGAGCGTGACGCTCGGCGGGGCCGTAGCGTTCACGGTGACGCTGCTGGTCTGCTGGCTGAATGCCAGGGAAGTGCAAATTCTGGTGCAGTCCCATGAGCGCTTCCTGCATCTGAGCCATACGGATGCCCTGACGAGCCTGAGCAACCGGCTCGGGCTTTATGCCGGGTGCGCCAATCTCGGCACCGAATATTGTGTCGCCTTTCTGGATATCGATCACTTCAAGTCGGTAAATGACCGGTACAGCCATCTCGCCGGCGATCTTGTCATTGCAAGCGTGGCGCGCAGGATCAGCGACCATTTCGGTCCGCCGGCCCATGTCGCCCGTCTGGGTGGTGAGGAATTCGTCGTTGTGCAGGAAACCAGTCCGCTGGCCTTTCTGCAGATGTGCGAGAAGGTTCGCGCGGCAATCGAGGCCATGTCGGTGGAGTATCAGGGTCTGCGAATCGCCGTGACGATTTCGATTGGCGTGGCCTTCAGGGGCGACGCCGAGATTTTCGACAAGGTCATGCACAATGCCGATCTGGCGCTCTACCGGGCAAAGGACGGAGGGCGCAATCGCGTCTGCATGAGCGGTCATGTCGAGCGGCGCCAGGCCGTGGCGTAAGCGCGCAATTGAGTGAGCAAGTGAGCAAGAAAGAAAAAGCCCGCGAAACGGAGGTTTCGCGGGCTTTTTGCTGTCAGTATTCCTGCGGCTCAGACTTCGTCCTTGCGGGACAGAAGAATGCAGGCCAGCGTGATGAGCGCGGATACGCAGAGGTAATAACCGACATAACCCATACCGTAATTCACCTGCAGCCATGTGGCGATGTAGGGCGCCAGCGATGCGCCGAAGATGCCGGCCATGTTGAAGGTGATGGACGAGCCGGTGTAGCGCACGCGGGTCGGGAAGGGTGCGGCGAGCGCCGTGCCGATCAGGCCGTAGGTCATGCCCATCAGCATCATGGCCAGAGCCGCGAAGACGAAGATCGAGCCTTCGCTGCCAGTCATCAGGCCGGGCAGCAGGAAGGAGAACAGGCCGATCAGCACCGTCGTCAGGATCAGGATTTCACGACGGCCGAATTTCTCGGCGAGCTTGCCCGCGATCGGGATGAAGATGCCGAAAACGATGGAGCCGAGAATCTGCACTTCCAGTGCGTCGAGGAACGGGATTTTCAGAACCTTGACGTTGTAGGAGAGCAGATAGGCGGTGCCGATATAGAAGAGCACGAAGGTGGCCAGCGCCACGAAGGTGCCGAGCACGAGGCTGCGCTTGTGGTTGCGGAACAGTTCCGCGACCGGCACGGCCACACGTTCTTCCTTTTCGATCGCCTTCTGGAAATCGGGCGTTTCGGTAATCGACAGGCGAACCCACATGCCGACTGCGATCAGGATGATCGACGCGACGAAGGGAATGCGCCAGCCCCAGCTGAGCAGCGCTTCCTGCGACATGAAGTGCAGGAGAATCCAGAAGACGCCGGAAGAGAGAAACAGGCCGACAGGCGCGCCAAGCTGCGGGAACATGCCGTACCAGCTGCGTTTGCCCGGAGGTGCGTTTTCCGTCGCGAGCAGAACGGCGCCGCCCCACTCACCACCAAGGCCGAAGCCCTGGCCGAAGCGGCAAAGTGCCAAGAGCAGCGGCGCCAGAACGCCGGCGGTCTCATAGGACGGCAGCAGGCCGATCACGACCGTCGAGACACCCATGGTCAGCAGCGCTGCGACAAGCGTCGTCTTGCGGCCGACGCGGTCGCCATAGTGACCGAACACGACGGCACCGAGCGGACGGGCGAAAAAGGCGATGGAGAAGGTGGCGAAGGAGGCGAGAAGCGCCGTCATCGGGTCGTTGTTCGGGAAGAACAAGGTGGGGAACACGAGCACTGCGGCCGTGGCATAAACGTAGAAATCGAAAAACTCGATGGTCGTGCCGACCAGGCTGGCAGTGAGAACTCGTGCAGGCGAATTTGTCTTTACAACGTTCGAATTGTCAGCGGTCGGCGATACCGGAGATATCGCGTCGGTCATGGTATTGGTTCCATTTTGGATGATTGCAATGTCATGCCTTGGGAGGCGATGACTGCGTTAACGCAATTTTTGTTCCTATGGAATGCTAAAAAAGAAATAATGCAAATAATGTGATTGATGAATGCGACAGGCTTCGCATCCTGTTGCCGGATGCCGTTCCGGCGATTGAGAGACTGATTCAGGTCGTGGATTTAAAACGCTGAAACGCCAGATAATTTTCCCTGGGGAATAATCCGGCCTGTTAACGTTTCGACCTTGCCTTCATCACGGATTGTCGGGCGCGCCAGCGCGGTTTTATTTCCGATCATTGAAAACCTGCATGTTGCAATCCGCGCAACTCTCTGATTCCAAGGAGGGAATCCGGATCGATGCTGATTCTTTAACGGAACTCGGCATGTTGGACGCGGCGGTTAACGAAAGTAAACGATTCATTAACCTTAATGGCGTTTAACTGATCTCAAGGGTCATGTGCCAGAATCACCGTTCGTTTAATTCGGTCGGTTCGCGCGTGGTCCGTAACGGAGAGTTGGTGTCAGAGGGTTCTATGAGCGGCAAGCACGTAGCTGTTCTTTTGGGTGGGTTTTCGTCAGAGCGGCCGGTCAGCCTGTCGTCGGGCAATGCCTGCGCGCTCGCGCTTGAGGGTGAGGGCTACAAGGTCACCCGTGTCGATGTGGGGCGCGATGTCGCCGCCGTACTCGACGAGCTGCGCCCGGATGTCGCCTTCAATGCGCTGCACGGTCCCTTTGGCGAAGATGGCACCATTCAGGGCATCCTCGAATATCTCGCCATTCCCTATACACATTCCGGCGTGCTGGCTTCCGCACTTGCCATGGACAAGGCGCAGGCCAAGAAGGTCGCCGCCGCTGCCGGCATTCCGGTGGCTGCCGAGCGCGTCATGAACCGCTTCGATTTTACCAGCGAACATCCGCTTGCGCCGCCCTATGTGGTGAAGCCGGTGCGTGAAGGCTCGAGCTTCGGTGTCGTGATCGTCAAGGAAGACCAGTCGCATCCGCCGCAGATCCTCACCTCGTCGGAATGGCGTTATGGCGATCAGGTCATGGTCGAACGCTACATTCATGGCCGCGAACTGACCTGCGGTGTGCTGGATGGTGAGGCGCTGGGCGTCACCGAAGTGGTGCCGCTCGGTCACAATTTCTATGATTATGATGCGAAATACGCTGCCGGTGGCTCGAAACATGTCATTCCCGCAGAAATTTCACCGAAAATTTACCAAAAAATTCAAACACTGGCGGTTATGGCGCATCGGGCGATCGGGTGCCGTGGCGTAAGCCGTTCAGACTTTCGTTACGACGACCGCTTCTCAGAAGATGGCGAAGTTATCTGGCTTGAAGTGAATACGCAGCCGGGCATGACGCCGACCTCCCTGGTGCCGGAAATGGCGGCCCATGCTGGCCGCTCCTTTGGTAACCTTGTCAGCTGGATGGTGGAGGACGCTTCGTGTTTGCGGTGACCGGCAAAAAGTCGACGGCAAAAAAGCGCGAGCAATACGCGGCGGCGGCCAATGCCGACGATCGCAGGGTGCTGCCGCGTCCGCTGCGTCGCTTCGTGCGTTTCGGTGTCAGCCTCGCGACCGGACGCATTCACATTCCCGCCCATACCGGCACGCTTTCGGCCGTCGCTTTTTATGCGGTGATCGGGCTTTACGGCATGTCGCTCGGCGGCCACACCAACATCGTCACCCAGACCACGACATCGGCTGCTGGTTTTGCGGTTGAGGATGTGAAGGTTTCCGGCAATCTGCAGACTTCGGAAATCGATGTCTTCCAGCTTCTAGGCCTCGACGGCAGCACCTCGCTGATCGCACTCGATATTGACGCGGCGCGCCGCAAGCTCGTCCAGCTTCCCTGGGTGGAGGACGTCGATATCCGCAAGGTCTATCCGAAGACGGTGGAAGTTCGCCTGAAGGAACGTCAGGCCTTCGGCATCTGGCAGCACGGCTCGGAACTGTCGCTGATCGAAAAGAGCGGCAGCGTCATCGCGCCGCTGCGCGACAATAAATTCGCTTCCCTGCCACTCTTCGTTGGCCGTGATGCGGAAACGGGGGCTGCCGGTTTCGTCGAGCAGCTGGCCGACTGGCCGGAAATCCGCAACCGCGTCCGCGCTTACGTGCGCATTGCCGGCCGCCGCTGGGATCTGCATCTCGACAACGGCATCGTCGTCAAGCTGCCGGAAGAAAACCTGCCGCAGGCACTGCAATTGCTGGCGCGGCTCGATCTCGAAGAAAAGGTCCTGTCGCGCGATGTCGCAGCGGTGGACCTGCGTTTGTCCGATCGTACGACCATTCAACTGACCGAAGGCGCTGCCGAACGCCGCCAGGCTGCCGTCGATGCGCGCACCAAGGCTCTCAAGAAAGCGGAGAAGAACACATGAGCTTTTTCGGTTCTTCCCATTTCGGCCTGCCTCGCCTGAAGCCGCTTTCTTCCAAGCGCAGCCACATCGTTTCGGTGCTCGACATCGGCTCGACCAAGGTCGTGTGCATGATCGGCCGGCTGACGCCGCGTCAGGAAAGCGAAATCCTCCCAGGTCGCACCCACAAGGTTGAAATCATCGGTATCGGTCACCAGCGTTCGCGCGGCGTGAAATCCGGCGTGATCGCCGATCTCGACGCGCTGGAAGGTGTGATCCGCCTTGCAGTCGATGCGGCCGAGCGCATGGCGGGTCTCACCGTCGACAGCCTGATCGTCAATGTTTCGGCCGGACGGCTGGCGAGCGATATCTACACCGCGAGCATCGATCTCGGCGGTCAGGAAGTGGAAGCAAGCGACCTGCGCAAGGTTCTGGTGGCGGCAAGCCAGCAGTCCATGCGCCAGGACCGGGCTATCCTGCATTCGCTGCCGACGGGTTATTCGCTGGATGGCGAACGCGGCATCCGCGATCCGCTGTCGATGTATGGCGACCTTCTCGGCGTCGACATGCATGTGGTGACGGTCGAACGCACGGCGCTGAAGAACCTCGAGCTTTGCGTCAATCGTGCGCATCTGTCCGTCGAAGGCATGGTGGCGACACCCTATGCCAGCGGTCTTGCGGCTTTGGTCGACGACGAAGTTGAACTCGGCTGCGCGGCCATCGACATGGGCGGCGGCACCACGACGATCTCGGTTTTCGCCGAAGGCCGTCTCATCCACACCGATGCGATCGGCCTTGGCGGCCATCATGTTACGACAGATCTTGCACGAGGCCTCTCGACACGAATCGAAGATGCGGAGAGACTGAAGGTGGTGCATGGTTCGGCTTTGCTGAATGGCGCGGATGAGCGCGACATGATTTCGATCCCGCCGATTGGCGAAGATGATCGCGATCAACCATCGCAAGTTTCAAGAGCCCTTGTAACCCGCATCGTGCGGGCGCGTATCGAAGAGACGCTGGAATTGATCCGTGATCGTATCCAGAAGTCCGGCTTCAGCCCCATCGTCGGCAAACGCGTTGTCCTGACCGGCGGCGCAAGCCAGCTGACGGGGCTGCCGGAAACGGCACGGCGCATTCTCGCCCGCAACGTTCGCATCGGCCGACCCATGGGTGTGGCCGGTCTTCCTGTGGCGGCGAAGGGACCGGCATTTTCAACCGCCTGCGGACTGATGATCTATCCGCAGGTGGCGGATATCGAAATTCATGCGGCGCAAGGCGGAATGTTCTCGCCGTTTGGTACGGGTAGCGGCCGGATAGCCCGGGTGGGGCAATGGCTGAAAGAGAGTTTTTGAGTAGCCTCGTGGCGCAAGCCGGAGGTTTCAGAGTTGAGTTTCAAGAATCGGCCAGCGGGGCGATGCGGCCAGAGAAAGAAGGAATGTTAAAATGACGATACAGCTGCAGAAGCCTGATATCACAGAGCTGAAGCCACGCATCACCGTCTTCGGTGTCGGCGGCGGTGGTGGTAACGCTGTCAACAACATGATCACGGCCGGTCTCCAGGGCGTCGACTTCGTCGTCGCCAACACGGATGCTCAGGCGCTGACCATGACGAAGGCAGACCGGGTCATTCAGCTCGGCGTCAACGTCACCGAAGGCCTCGGCGCCGGTTCCCAGCCGGAAGTTGGCCGTGCCGCCGCTGAAGAATGCATCGACGAGATCATCGATCACCTGAACGGCACCCACATGTGCTTCGTCACCGCCGGCATGGGCGGCGGCACCGGCACGGGTGCTGCACCCGTCGTCGCGCAGGCTGCGCGCAACAAGGGTATCCTCACGGTCGGCGTCGTCACCAAGCCTTTCCACTTCGAAGGCGGCCGCCGCATGCGTCTTGCCGAACAGGGCATCGAGGAACTGCAGAAGTCCGTCGATACGCTGATCGTCATTCCGAACCAGAACCTCTTCCGTATTGCCAACGACAAGACGACCTTCGCCGACGCATTCGCCATGGCCGACCAGGTTCTCTACTCCGGCGTTGCCTGCATCACCGACCTGATGGTGAAGGAAGGTCTCATCAACCTCGACTTCGCCGACGTCCGCTCGGTCATGCGTGAAATGGGCCGCGCAATGATGGGCACCGGCGAGGCTTCCGGTCCGGGCCGCGCAATGCAGGCTGCGGAAGCGGCAATCGCCAACCCGCTGCTCGACGAAACCTCGATGAAGGGCGCGCAGGGCCTGCTGATCTCCATCACCGGTGGTCGCGACCTTACCCTGTTCGAAGTCGACGAAGCGGCAACCCGTATCCGCGAAGAAGTCGATCCGGATGCCAACATCATCCTCGGCGCGACCTTCGACGAAGCGCTTGAAGGCCTCATCCGCGTCTCCGTCGTTGCTACCGGCATCGACCGTGTTGCGGGCGTTGGCGAACAGAACATCGCCGAGATGCGCGCCGCAGCTGCCGTTGCCAAGCCGCTTATCCGTCCTTCCGCGGCCGTTGCTCCCGCTCCGGCCGCAGTACAGCCTGCAGCAGTCTCGCAGGCACCGAAGGCCGTAGACCCGATCGCCCAGACCATCCGTTCGGCAGAAGCCGAAATGGAACGTGAACTTGGTTTTGCAGCGCACCAGCAGCCGGCCCAGGACTTCCGTCCGCAGAGCAAGCTGTTCGCGTCTTCTCCGGCTGAAGCTCCGGTTCTGCGTCCGGCCCAGCCGGTTCAGCAGGCTGCTCCGGCTCCGGTTGCCCAGGCACCGGTCTATCACGCTCCGGAACAGGTCGCCGCTCCGGCACCGCGCATGCAGCAGCCGCAGGCTCCTGTCTATCAGGAACCCGCACCGGTTGCCCGCCAGCCTGAGCCGGTCCGCATGCCGAAGGTCGAAGACTTCCCGCCGGTCGTCAAAGCCGAGCTGGACCACCGCACCCACGCCGCTCCTGCCGCCCAGGAAGAGCGTGGCCCGATGGGTCTTCTGAAGCGCATCACCAACTCGCTTGGCCGCCGTGAAGAGGAAGAAGTTCCCTCCGACATGATGGATGCGCCGAGCATGGCACCGCAGCAGCGCCGCGCCCCGCTTTCGCCGGAAGCAAGCCTCTACGCACCGCGTCGTGGCCAGCTTGACGACCACGGCCGCGCAACGCCTGCCTCGTCCAGCCATCACGATGACGACCAGCTGGAAATCCCGGCCTTCCTGCGCCGCCAGTCCAACTGAAGGCGATTCCATACACCCTTCGAAACGCCCGGATCTCACGATCCGGGCGTTTTGTTTATTTTACGTTATTAACACTAAATTAATTCGCGTTTTCAACGGCTTGCGCATGTAACAATCCGAAACGAACAGTGATTTGTCGTGGCACGTACATGTGCGTATGTATGAGGCTGGGTAAGGGAAAAGATTGACTTTGCCGGTCGTTAAAAACCGGCTTGAAAACTTGAACGGCGCTGGCCCAGGGCGGCGCGGTTTGCAAAACAAGGCATAGACGCATGACTATCGGACTGCTCGGATTTCAGACAACTATCGCACATGCTGTTCAGCTCAAAGGCATTGGCGTGCATTCCGGCAATCCGGTCTCGATGACCTTCCAGCCCGCAGAAGCCGGAACGGGCATCGTCTTCCACCGCCTTCATGACAATGGCAGCGTTACCGAGTTGAAGGCGGTTTCGGCCAATGTCGGCAATACCGATCTGTGCACCGTGCTCGGCCGTTCGCTTTCCCAGTCGGTAGCGACGATCGAGCACGTCATGGCCGCCATCTACGCCATGGGCCTCGACAACCTCATCGTTGAGGTTGACGGCCCGGAAGTGCCGATCATGGATGGCAGCTCCGCGCCTTTCATCGAGGCGATCGAATCGGTCGGCATCAAGAACCTCGGTGCGAAGCGCCGCTATATTCGCGTCACCAAGCCGGTGCGTATCGATTCGGGTGCCTCCTGGGCGGAGTTCCGTCCCTATGACGGCACACGCTTCGAGGTCGATATCGATTTCGACACGCCGCTGATCGGCAGACAGTCCTGGAAGGGCGACCTGACGGCGGAGACCTTCAAGAAGGAATTGTCGCGCGCCCGCACCTTCGGTTTCATGCGCGATGTCGAGCGTCTGTGGGCCGCCGGTTATGCGCTGGGTTCCTCGCTTGAGAATTCGGTCGTCATCTCCGACGACAACAGCGTCATCAACATGGAAGGCCTGCGTTACGCCAAGGACGAGTTCGTCCGTCACAAGACGCTGGACGCCGTGGGCGACCTGGCGCTTGCCGGCGCGCAGTTCATCGGCTGCTACCGCTCCTATCGCGGCGGCCACAAGGTCAATGCGAATGCGCTGAAGGCTCTGCTGAGCGACCGCACGGCCTATGAGATCGTCGAAGCGCCGGCTGCCCGCAACCAGATGGTTCGCGCCCGCGAATTCGTGGCGGTCAACATGCCGGAATTTGCGCCCTGGTCTGCGTAAGTTTGTTTGCAGGCTATCAATTGACAGGAGAAGCCGCTCCCTTTCGGGGCGGCTTTTTCGCGAGGCGGGGCGGGAAGTTGCATATTATCGCCCGATAATCGTGCGATTGCATGGGCCGATGCCATAAAAATGCGTTAATGCGTCATCATTGCGTTGCCCTGCGGATGCTTTTATGGCTAGAAACGCCAGTGCAAAGCCGATGCTTATGTATTTGCGCGGGAAGTGGGAACTGTCGAATGAAGCATGTAGGGTCTGGTGCAATGAAGGGTACGATGCGGGGGATCGCCGTTTCGTTGATGTTGGTCGGCGCAAGTGTCGTCGTCACGGCCTGCCAGTCCGATCCGGATATCGACATCACCAAGCTCGGCGTCGAAACCGATCCGCCGGATGTTCTGTACAAGCAGGGCCTTGCCAACATGAACGCCGGCAACATGACGGAAGCCTCACGCAAGTTCGAGGCGATCGACAAGCAATATCCCTTTACCGAATGGGGCCAGAAGGCGCTGGTGATGCAGACCTTCATCGCCACGCGCACCAACAAGAACGATGTGGCGATCACAACCGGCAGCCGGTTCCTGCGGCAATATCCGCGTTCCAAGGATGCCGCTTACGTTCAGTACATGATCGGCCTTGCCTATTCGAAGCAGATTTCCGACGTGACGCAGGACCAGCGCGCCGCGCAGCGCACTGTCGAGGCGATGAACAAGGTCGTCAACGACTATCCCGATTCGGAATATGTCGCCGACGCGCAGGCCAAGATCCGTTTCGCCCGCGACCAGCTCGCCGGCCGTGAAATGCAGGTCGGCCGTTATTACCTTGAGCGCAAGGAATATCTCGCCGCCGTTTCGCGTTTCCGCATCGTCGTCGAGCAGTACCAGAACACCAACCAGATCGAGGAAGCGCTGGCGCGTCTGACGGAGGCCTATTACGCAATGGGTCTGACGGACGAGGCGCAGACCGCGGCCGCCGTTCTCGGCAACAACTATCCCGACAGCCAATGGTATTCGGATTCCTACAAGCTGCTGAAGGGCAGCGGGTTGGAGCCACGTGAAAACAAGGGGTCCTGGATTTCGCGCGCCGGCAAGAAGCTCATCGGCGCCTGAGACGGGGCATAGGCCATGCTGGTCCAGCTCTCGATTCGCGATATCGTCCTGATTGAAAGGCTTGACCTCGGTTTCGAGGCGGGCCTTTCCGTGTTGACGGGGGAAACGGGTGCGGGCAAATCCATCCTGCTCGACAGTCTCTCGCTGGCGCTTGGTGGCCGCGGCGATGGCGGCCTGGTGCGCCATGGCGAGGACAAGGGGCAGGTGACCGCCACTTTCGAAGTCCCGAACAATCACCCCACACGGCTGCTCCTGCGCGAAAACGGCCTCGATGACGATGGCGACCTGATTTTCCGTCGTGTCCAATCCGCCGATGGCCGGACCAAGGCCTATGTCAACGATCAGGCCATCAGCGTGCAGATGATGCGCCAGCTCGGGCAATTGCTGGTCGAAATCCACGGTCAGCATGATGATCGCGCCCTTGTCGATACCGATGCCCACCGCACGCTACTCGATGCCTTTGCCGGGCTGAGCGATGAGGCCCGCACCGTTCAGGGCCTTTACCGCACCTGGAAGGACGCCGAGCGCGCCCTGAAGACCCACCGCGCCAAGGTGGAAGCGGCGGCGCGTGAGGCGGATTACCTGCGCTCTTCCGTCGAGGAGCTTGAGACGCTCTCGCCACGGGATGGCGAAGAGGATGAGTTGGCTGAGCGCCGGGCGGTGATGCAGAAATCCGAACGCATCGCCGGTGATATCGCCGAAGCCAGCGAGTTCCTGAACGGCAATGCATCGCCCGTGCCGATGATCGCCTCGATGATGCGCAGGCTTGAGCGCAAGAGCCACGAAGCGCCGGGATTGCTGGAAGACACCGTGCAATTGCTGGATGCCGCGCTCGACAGCCTTTCCAATGCGCAGATGGAAGTGGAGGCGGCTCTGCGCCGCACGGAGTTCGATCCGCGTGAGCTGGAGCGGGTGGAGGAGCGGCTGTTTGCGCTGCGCGCCGCCGGCCGCAAATACAATGTTGCCGTGCCTGACCTGCCGGCGCTCGCCGAAAAAATGGTGGCCGATCTCGCCGATCTTGATGCCGGTGAAGAAAAACTCGGCAAGCTCGAGGCTAATCTCGGTGTCGCGAAAGCCGATTTCGACCGGGCTGCCCAGTCGCTTTCCGAAAAACGCCGCCACGCGGCGGATGCGCTTTCGAATGCCGTCATGGCCGAGCTTCCGGCGCTGAAACTGGAGCGGGCGCGGTTTACCGTCGAAGTGACCGCCGATCCCGAGCAGGCGACGGCGGATGGCATCGATACGGTGGAATTCCACGTCCAGACCAATCCGGGCACACGGCCGGGGCCGATCATGAAAGTGGCATCGGGCGGCGAATTGTCCCGCTTCCTGCTGGCCCTGAAAGTGGCGCTGGCGGATCGCGGTTCGGCACCGACCCTGGTGTTTGACGAAATCGATACGGGTGTTGGCGGCGCTGTGGCGGATGCCATTGGCCAGCGGCTGCGCCGCCTGTCGAAGACGGTGCAGGTTCTGTCGGTTACCCATGCGCCGCAGGTGGCGGCGCGGGCGGCGACGCATCTTCTCATTTCCAAAGGCCCCACCGGTGACGGCAGCGAGCGCATTGCCACCCGCGTCGCCACCATGGAGCCGAACCACCGCACCGAAGAAATCGCCCGCATGCTTGCCGGCGCCTCGGTGACGGACGAGGCACGGGCTGCGGCCGCGCGCCTCTTGGCCGCCAAGGACTGACCGCTCGCCTTGGCTGCCTTTTGGCGCTGTGAGTCCAGCGGCAAAACTGTTTTTAATGTTCTCTATTTCGGCTAAAAGCGTTCGGTAATTCCGAAACGAGGCCGCCATGTCGAAAGACCAGAAATCCGTCGAAAACCTCACCGAACTCGAAGCCTCTTCCGAGCTTGCATTTCTGGCGGCCGAGCTTGCGCGTCACGACGCGCTTTACCACGGCAAGGATGCGCCGGAGATTTCGGATGCGGAATATGACGCGCTGAAGCGGCGCAATGATGCCATCGAGGCGGCTTTTCCGGCACTGGTGCGGGCCGACAGCCCGTCAAAGAAAGTCGGCTTCGCGCCGCTCCCCACTTTCGCGCCGATTGTGCATGCCCGGCCGATGCTCTCGCTCGACAATACGTTTTCGGAAGAGGATCTGCGCGACTTCGTGAGTTCCGTTTATCGCTTTCTCGGGCATCTGCCGGATGATTCGATTGTCTTTACCGCGGAGCCGAAGATTGACGGGCTTTCCATGTCCATCCGTTACGAGAACGGCCGGCTGAAGACTGCGGCGACGCGCGGCGATGGCACAACGGGCGAAAACGTCACCGCCAATATCATGACCATCAAGGAAATCCCCAACACCTTGCCTGCCGATGCTCCCGATGTGGTGGAAGTGCGCGGCGAGGTCTATATGGCCAAGAGCGACTTTCTGGCGCTCAACGCCCAGATGGAGGCGGAAGGCAAGCAGACCTATGTGAACCCGCGCAACACGGCATCCGGTTCGCTGCGCCAGCTCGACCCCAATGTGACGGCCCGACGCAAATTGCGTTTCTTTGCCTATGCGCTGGGCGAGGTCTCGAATGGCGGCCAGCCCGGGCGGATCGCCGATACGCAATATGGCATTGTCGAGAAGTTCCGGGAGTGGGGTTTTCCGGTCAATCCGTTGATGAAGCGATTCACCTCCGCCCAGCAATTGCTTGAGCATTATAATGAAATCGGCGTCGCGCGGCCTGATCTCGATTACGATATCGATGGCGTGGTCTATAAGGTCGACCGGCTCGATCTTCAGGAACGGCTGGGTTTCCGCTCGCGCAGCCCGCGCTGGGCCACCGCGCACAAGTTTCCGGCCGAGCAGGCTTTCACCACGGTCGAGAATATCGAAATCCAGGTGGGGCGCACGGGTGCGCTGACGCCGGTCGCGCGTCTCACCCCGATCACCGTCGGCGGCGTGGTCGTCACCAATGCGACATTGCACAATGCCGACTACATCGAAGGCATCGGCAATAGCGGCGAGCGCATTCGCCCCGAGGATCATGACATTCGCATCGGCGACACGGTCATCGTGCAGCGTGCCGGGGATGTCATTCCGCAGGTGCTGGACGTGCTGTTGGAAAAACGTCCGGCCGAGGCGGTGAAATACCCGTTCCCGGAAAAATGTCCGGTCTGCGATAGCCATGCGGTGCGGGAGCGCAACGAAAAAACCGGCAAGCTCGATTCGGTCACGCGCTGTACGGGCGGTTTCGTCTGCAGGGCGCAGGCGGTGGAGCATCTCAAACATTTCGTTTCACGCAATGCCTTCGATATTGAAGGGCTCGGCACCAAACAGATCGATTTCTTCTTCGAAAGCGACGATCCGGCACTCTCGATCAAGACCGCGCCTGACATCTTTACGCTGAAGGCGCGGCAGGAAGCATCCCATCTGACCAAGCTCGAAAATATCGACGGCTTCGGCAAGGTCAGTGTCAAGAAGCTGTTCGACGCCATCGATGCCCGCCGCGAGATCGATCTTCACCGCCTGATCTTTGCGCTCGGTATCCGCCATGTGGGCGAGACGACGGCGAAACTTCTGGCGCGCTCCTATGGCACCTACGAACATTTCGAAGAGAGCATGAAGGCGGCGGCGGACCTGGCAAGCGACGCCTGGGCCGAACTCAACAGTATCGACGGCATCGGCGAGGTAGTGGCCCGCGCCATCATCGAGTTCTACAAGGAACCGCGCAATCTCGATGTCATCGATCGGCTGATACGCGAATTGCAGCCGAAGGAGGCTGAAAAGCCCTCGACTGAAGGCAGCCCGGTGGCGGGCAAGACCGTGGTTTTCACCGGCTCGCTGGAAAAATTCACCCGTGACGAGGCCAAGGCCCGGGCCGAAAGCCTCGGCGCGAAAGTGGCCGGTTCCGTCTCGAAAAAGACCGATATCCTCGTAGCCGGGCCGGGAGCCGGTTCCAAGCTGGCCAAGGCGACGGAACTGGGTGTGCAGACCATGGATGAGGACGAGTGGCTGGCGTTGATCGGCGGCTGATGGGCCGTCATGGCCGTGTTGTTCTGCACAGCTAGAGCTTTGCGGCCGAAACGGAGAACGCAGCATGGATGACCGCATCGTCGTCACTACACAGCAGGCCCGGGCGCTGATCGCCAGCCAGTTTCCGCAATGGGCGGCGTTCAACATCCGGCCGGTGGAACTGAGCGGCTGGGACAATCGCAGTTTTCGCCTCGGTGATGACATGCTGATCCGTATGCCAAGCGCCGCCCGCTATGTGGCGCAGGTGGAAAAGGAGCACCGGTGGCTGCCGGTGCTTGCGCCGCTGCTGCAGGTTCCGATACCGGTGCCTTTGGCGCTGGGGCAACCGGGAGAGGATTATCCGTACCCTTGGTCCGTTTATCGCTGGCTTGAAGGCGAACCTCTCGCCCGGCATCTGGACAGCACCGATCTTTCGGCCATCGCTGTCGATGTCGCCACCTTCCTGAAAGCCCTGCACGGTATCGATGCTTCCGATGGCCCGCTTGCGGGCGCGCATAATTTCCATCGTGGCGGGTCGCTTGCGGTTTATGACGGAGAGACAAGGGCTTCTGCGGCGCGGCTTGCCGATGAGGTGGATCAGGCGCTGGCCATGGAGATATGGGAGCTTGCGCTTTCCAGTAGATGGCAAGGGCAGGGTATCTGGGTGCATGGCGATATTGCCGAAGGCAATCTGCTGGTGAAGAACGGGAGGCTGGCGGCCGTCATCGATTTCGGCAGTTCCGGCATCGGCGATCCATCGTCCGATCTCATTCTTGCGTGGAATGTGCTCGATGCGCAAAGCCGGGATGTTTTTCGTCGGGCGCTGGATCTGGATGAGGCCACATGGCAGCGCGGGCGCGGCTGGGCGCTATGGAAGGCGTTGATCGTGCTGGATGCCGAGCGGGGGCATAACGAAAAAATGGCCGAATGGTCACGGCGGACCATTCGGGAAGTGTTTGCCGATCACCTTGAAAGCTGAAAGCGCCTATCGAAGCCGTGCCATTACATGGGCGTCGACGTATTTTCCGTCACGATAGGCATCGTTGCGCAGGGTGCCTTCACGTTCGAAACCGAATTTCTCATAAAGCCGGATTGCCGGGAGATTGTCGGTAAAGACGTTGAGCTCGATGCGGCGGATATCGTGCCAGTTGTCGGCCGTATCGACCAGCGCTCCAAGAAGATGTGAGCCCACGCCTTTGCCCGCGAAATCGTCATGAACGCTGATTACCAGATCGGCGATGTGGGCCTGCCGTCCCGCCCGGCGATACAGTCCGCCATTGGCGACGATCTTTCCGCGCCATTCGCCGATGATCGCAATATCGTTCGGACCGCGATTTTCCATCGCCTTCCTGGTCTTTTCCACCGACTGGAAAGGTTGCCGCAGCGTGCCGTGGCGGACACCGGGCAGGTTGAACATTTCGGTCAAGGCTTCGGCGTCCTCCAGACGTGGAGCGCGCACGCGGATGTCGCTCAACCGGAACTGAGCATCTTCATTATCGGCAAATTTCGCATTCTGCATACCTGTCTCCTTGGGCGTGTGCGGAGCAGGTGTCCGAACCCTGCTCTAGCTGGCAGGGTGGAAATGGATCGCTTAACGCGACGACATACCTTTCCCTGCCGAACGGCCGGTCATGGTATGGCGACGGGTGATGTACTGTGTCGTTGCGATCATGGGCGCAGAATGCTTTTGCCCCGTGTCCCTGTCAAGCGGGCGCGTTGCGCAGCATGCTTCGGAGCTTGGCTGGCAATCTGCCATCGATGGCAGCCAGTCCTGCGGCAATCATCGCCATGCCGGCGAAATGCTTGAATTCCAGTTGCTCACCGAGAAGCAGCGAACCGAGCAAAATGGCGCTGACGGGGATGAGGAAGGTGACGAGCGCGAGATTGGTGGCGCCGGCGCTGGCGAGAATGCGAAAGAAGATCAGATAGGCGAGCGCGGTGGACAATAGCGCGATGCCGATCAGCGCCCCCCAGGTTCCAAGGCTTGGCATGGCGAGCATCCACGGCTTGTCGATGAAGAAGGCCGCAGGGATGAGCATCAGCGTCGAAGAGGATATCTGGCCGGTGGCGGTCATCAGCGGCGGTACGCCCATGGCCTTGAAACGGCGGCCGAATATGCCGGCGAAGGAATAGGAGATGGCCGCGCCGAGAATGGCGATCTGGCCCCAGAGACCGGATGAGCCGCCAAAGGCCGCCGGTCCGATCATGGTCGCCACGCCGACAAAACCGATCAGCACGCCGGCGAGCTTGTTGCCGGTCATCTTCTCGTCGGCGGTCAGAAAATGGGCGACGATGACGGTGAAGAGCGGTGTCGTGGCATTGAGGATCGAGGCGAGCCCGCTGGCGATCTGGGTCTGGCCCCAGACGATCAGGCAGAAGGGGATGATGTTGTTGAGCAGGCCCATGCCGAAAAAGGCGCGCCACACCGCCCATTCCCGTGGCAGGCGAAGACCCATGATGCGGCAGACAACCAGCAGCGCCATGGCCGCAAGACTGACCCGCAGCGTGACGATGGTGACAGGCGGCAGCTCCTTGACCGCGACACCGATGAAAAAGAACGATCCGCCCCAGAGCAGCGAAAGTGCCACCAGCATTGCCCATTCGCTGGCATCCATCTGTTTCTGTATCGCCATTTTCGTCTCCCACGGGGTATGAATATCGCTATTGTTGCAGACAGGGCTGTCGCCATCCACCCGATATCGGTTGAGTTTATCTGAAGTGGATATTGTTGGCCTGTCGCGGCCTTTTCTGTCCCATTGCGTCTATTTACGCCCTGTTTTATGGTTCTTTCAAACGATAGTTTCTCGTCAGGTAATTGAGCTGGGCTAAATCATGGCGGCTGAACTTCCATCGCTCAAGGGGCTGCAGGCCTTTGAAGCCGCGGCGCGGTATCGCAGCGTGACGCTTGCCTCCAACGAATTGAACGTCACGCCCGGCGCGGTCAGCCTGCAAATCCGGGAGCTGGAGGCGCGCCTTGGTGTGCAGCTGTTTTTCCGCAGGCCGCGCAGCATCCAGCTGACACGGGAGGGCGAGCGTTATTACGGTGCGCTTCGCACCGCCTTCCGGATGATGCGCGAGGCGACGGCGGAGCTGACGGCGCGATCCGAGATCACGGTTCTGACGCTGAGCTGCACGCCGACTTTCGCCGTGCAATGGCTGATGCCGAGATTGCCGGCCTTCCAGCAGCAGCACCCGCATGTGGATGTCCGCATCAGCGTCACCAACCGGCTGGTGGATTTTTCGCGCGACGATGTCGATCTGGCGGTGCGGCATGGCTTCGGCCGTTACGAAGGGCTGGAGAGCATCCGCTTCATCGATGACAGCACCCTGCCGGTCTGCGCGCCGCAGCTGCTCGAAAAATACGGGCCGCTTCGGGAGGCGGGAGACCTGAAATCCGTGCCTCTGCTGCATGATGAAAACCGCAATGAGTGGCGACGCTGGCTGGAGGCGGCGGGCGCATCGGAAGTCGACGCCTCCGGCGGCACCGTCTTCATCGACAGCAATGGCGCGCTGGATGCGGCCAAGGCCGGGCACGGCATTGCGCTGACCCGGCGTTCCCTCGTTTCCCGCGAGCTGGCTGAAGGCGCATTGATTGCGCCCTTCGGGAAAGACATGGCCAGCACACTTGCCTATTTCATCGTTTATCCGCGGCGCATGCTCGATAATCCCGATCTGGTGATGCTCATCGACTGGATGCTTTCGGAAGCGGGTTCTGCCGAGGCCGGTTCTCTTTGAGGTCAATCCGGTCTATGCCGGAATGAAACAACGGGAATCACTCTTGAAAACCATCGCCATCGATTTCGAAACCGCCAATGAGGAACGGGGCAGCGCCTGCTCCGTGGGGCTTGCGTGGATAGAAGAGGGTGAGATCGTTCGCGTCGAGGAACGTCTCATTCGGCCGAAGGACATGCGGTTTTCGCCCTTCAACATTGCCGTGCACGGCATTCGCCCGGCCGATGTCGAGGATGCGCCGGAATTTCCCGAGGTGATGGAGGAGTTCATCGACGACTTCCAGGGCGCCACCATGATCGCCCATAATGCCGCCTTCGATTTCAGCGTCATGCGGGCTTCCTTCGATAAATACCGGCAATCCTATCCGGACCTGTCCTATCTGTGCAGCGTCAAGATTGCCCGGCATGTCTGGCCCCAGCTCGAGTCGCACAAGCTGAATGTCATTGCTCATCACCTCCAGCTTCGTTTCGTGCACCATAACGCGGCGGAAGATGCCGTTGTCTGCGCGGCCGCTTCGATTGCCGCCGCCAGGGCGCTGCGCGTCGCGCATATTCGCGACCTGCCGGAAAAGATCGGTATGGTTGCCGGTCGTCTCACCTCCACGGGTTACCAGCCCTGCAGCATGAAAAAACGCGCCGCCTCCCGGCTTGCGTAACGCTTGCTCCCACCTATGTTTGAAGCAGCGTAACGGAGAAGATGCGATGAGGATGAAAACTCTCTCGGGTTTGTTTGCGGGCTTTCTGGCATTGCTTCCGGTGACAGCGGCGCATTCGCAGGTCGTCGGCGAGGTCGGTGTCGACTGGATCGGCAATGACATCGTCATCGAGGCGATCGCCGATCCGAAGATCAAGGGCGTGACCTGCCACGTCACCTATTTCGAGCGCGGTGTCATCGACCGGCTGAAAAACGGCAACTGGTTCGAAGACCCTTCCAACAACGCCATTTCCTGCAGCCAGACGGGGCCGGTGGAGATCGGCGACATTGATCTCTCCAAGGGTGGGGAAGAAGTGTTCCGGCAGGGCATGTCGCTGGTCTGGAAGAAACTCGTCGTCAGCCGTGTTTATGACAAGGCGAATGACACGCTGATCTATCTGGTGCATGCGCGGGAGCTGACGGATGGTTCGGCCAAGATGGCGATATCGACGGTGCCGCTCTATAACCAGCAGGTGACGTGGCAGAAGGGCAAGCCGTGAGGGCGCCATCGGGGCTGCTGCACCATACGCTACGCGCAACGTCATCCTCGGGCCTGTCCCGAGGATCCAATCACGTATCGTAAGAGCGATAGGTTGCAGATGCTCGGGACAGGCCCGAGTATGACGGAGGAGCGATTTCCGATCTTGTCGTGATCCTCAGGGCAAGCCGTAAGACCTGCCCGTCATATTATCAATGAAAGCCTTGGTAGCCTGGATCAGGCCGCTTCGCGTGCCAGCTCGTCCGCGATAACCGTGTCGAGGTTGAGGAAGCAGACCATGCTCTTTTCCAGCGCCACGATGCCACGGCAGAAGCTGCGCTGTTCTTCCGGAATGATATCCGGCGCGGGCTGCAGGTCTTCCGAGCGGATGGTCATCATGTCGGAGACCTGTTCCACCAGCAGGCCGACCAGTTTGCCGCCGATATCGGTGACGATGATGGCGGAGCGTTCGGAAGGTTCGGTCATCTTCATGCCGAGGCGGCCGGCCATGTCGATGACGGGAATGACGGCGCCGCGCAAGTTGATAAGGCCGAGAACATAGGGCGGCGTGTGCGGCATCGGGGTGACCGGCGCCCAGCCGCGGATTTCGCGGATCGCCATGATGTCGATGCAGAATTCCTGATCGCTCAGATGGAAGGAAACGATTTCGAGATATGCGCCGGATTGCTTGATGGCGTTGGACATGACGGCAGGTTTCCTCTGATGGCTCTCTAACAGGCCCGCGCAGGATTGAGCTTTATGCGGTGGCCGGAATGGACCGGGAGACATCATGTCGAGGCTTGAAAAACCGCTGCGGTCATCATGCGCAGCAAGATTTTAAACTTTCCCTAACAATTACCGCCGCTGGACCGCGAAAACCCAGTATTTTGGCGGTTTTCGCGCCTGCGCAAACAGGTTATAACAGGGATATGAAGGCACTGACGTCCCATCCGCTGAAGTTTATTCTGGCAAGTCTTGCCGCGGCGGCTTCGCTTGCCATCGTGCTTCTTGCCTTTGACGGCTGGGTGCGGCACGGCACGGATATCTTCCTGTCCGCCGTACAGAGTGGCATCGCCTGGTGCCTGTGATCCTTTTGGTCACTGCGGCTTTGTGACAAATCAGCGCGGTCGGCCCAAATACGGCCAGTTGATTTGCCGTCGCCGCTGCCGTTCGCTATCAGTCGGGGCAGGGCCTGCGATATGCCGTGGCTTCCGGGGTAGGATTGGACAATGAGAAATATTCGCATCGTATTGTGGGCCGTGGTGGTCGTTCTTGCCGGTGTCGTCAGCTGGTTGACGATCGAGATGACGAAAACCCGTGAGGAGATGGTGGAGACGGCCTATGGCGTTCCGTTCCAGCTTACCGCGCAAAATGGCCAGCCGATCACCGAAAAGGCGTTTCAGGGCAAGCCGACGGCGCTGTTCTTCGGCTTCACCCATTGCCCGGAAGTCTGCCCGACCACCCTGTTCGAGCTGAACGGCTGGATGGAGAAGGTGGACCCGGCCGGCGATAAGCTGCAGGCCTATTTCGTGTCCGTCGATCCCGAGCGCGATACGCCTGAGATCATGCAGCAATATGTCTCCAACGTCTCGAAGCGGATCACCGGCATCACCGGCCCGGCTGACAAGATTGCCGAAACGCTGAAGGGCTACCGCATCTACGCCAAGAAGGTGCCGGTGGACGAGAAGGATCCGAACGGCGATTACACCATGGATCACACGGCGTCCGTGATCCTGCTCGATGCCAACGGTCGCTTTGCGGGAACGATCGCTTATGGCGAAAATCCCGATGTCGCCGAGCAGAAGCTCCAGAATCTTCTTAAAGGCGCGAAGGCATAATTACGCTAGGCTTATTGGACTGGTGAAGGTTTTGTGGCAAAGGCAGATTGAGTAAGCCCTAGCCAGAGAAAGCAGCCGCCGTGAGCGAAATCCGCCTCTATGTCACCACGACCGAAATCAAGGCCGGTGAAATCCTCGATCTCATGTCGGACTATTTCGGCGAGGAGGACGTCGCGATCGCCACGACCGAGGTGGATGAGAAGCGCGATATCTGGGAAGCCTCCGTCTATTTGATGGCCGAACAGGAAGAGGAGTTCCGCGAGCGCGTCGAAGCGCTGCTCGCGCCCGCCTTTCCCGGTCTCGTCATTGAGAAGGAAATCGTTCCTGATGTCGACTGGATTGCCAAGTCGCTCGAGGGGCTGAAGCCGGTGCGGGCAGGGCGGTTCATCGTTCATGGCGCGCATGACCGCGACAAGGTGCAACCCCACGATCTCGCAATCGAGATCGAGGCGGGTCAGGCTTTCGGTACCGGCCATCACGGCACGACGGCCGGTTGCCTTGAAATGATCGAGGAGGTGCTGCGGGCGCGCACCGTGCGCAATGCGCTCGATCTCGGCACCGGCAGCGGTGTTCTCGCCATTGCCGTGCGCAAGATGCGCCCCATCCCCGTGCTGGCGACGGATATCGATCCCATCGCCGTCAAGGTGGCGAAGGAGAATGTGCGGCTGAATGGCATCGTTTCCGGGCTGGCGCTGGAAACGGCGCCGGGTTTCCACTCGGATGCCTTCCGCAAGCACGGGCCGTTCGATCTCATCATCGCCAATATTCTGGCGCGGCCGCTCATCAAGATGGCGCCGCAGCTCGTTACGCATCTGGCACCCGGCGGTACCGTCATTCTTTCGGGTATTCTCGCATCGCAGCGTTGGAAGGTGCTTTCCGCCTATAATGGCGCAAGGCTTTCCCATGTCCGCACCATCTGGCGTAATGGCTGGGTGACGCTGCATCTGCGCAAGGACTGAGGTTTTCCGGACATCTCTTTCGGGCAAAAGAAAAGGCGGCGCTTTCGCGCCGCCTGGAAACCCGCGAGCATGGGAGGAGCTTGCTCAAGCGGGTCGACGTATTCCTGTTCAGACGCGGGGGAGGGAGGATCGCCGCGCCCGACGTGATCAGAATACGTAGCTGGAATTTGCCTTGCGGCGGAGATCGGCGCGGTTCATGCCAAGCGCTTCGAGCGACTTGTCGTCGAGGTTCAGAAGGGCGGCGTTGACATGACGGCTGACCTGACGCTCGCGTGCTTCAATGACGCGATCGAAGGCGGTGCGGAGGAAAGATTTTGCCATTGCTTCAAATCCTTGTTTGCCAGGAGAGTGTCTCTCTCGCTGTGTTGACCTGAAGATAAGCGATGTGTTTTTGTTTGGTTAGAGGGGATGTTTCAGGGTAGGTGTGCGTTTTATGCATATCACTGTGCCTTCAGTATTACTTAATTTGCGGATTATGCACAATTTATCGCCGTATTCCGGTCTGTCATATATGGCTTGAAACCGGCTTTGTCGGCATGGCATTGTCGTTGCGCGCCAATGATTTGACGGCGCGGCCGAATAGCTTTCCTCACGACAGTTCCTGAAAGACACCCATGTTCCAGACCTTCGAAAACAAATCCGCGCCGCAATTCGGCAAGGCCCGCGTCGAGGCGCTGCGTGCCGGTTTTGATGCCCTCGGTATCGACGGTTTTCTCGTGCCGCGCGCCGATGAATATCAGGGGGAATATGTGCCGGAATGCGCCGAGCGCCTGTCCTGGCTGACCGGCTTTACCGGCTCGGCGGGKATTGCGCTGGTGACGCGCAACGAGGTCGTGGTGTTTGTCGATGGCCGTTATACGACGCAGCTCAAGTCGCAGGTCGATCAATCGATCTTTAGCGGCGGCGATCTGGTCGGTGCACCGCCGTCCGTCTGGCTTGCCGAACATGCTTCACAGGGGTTCCGGCTCGGTATCGATCCTTGGCTGCACACCGGCGCCGAGTTGAAGCGGCTGGAAAAGGTGCTGGCCGGCAAAGGCGGCTCGGTCGTCCTCCTGGAAAAGAACCCGCTCGATGCCCTCTGGCAGGACCGTCCCGCCGAGCCGCTGGAACCGGTCGTCATCCAGCCCGAAGCCTTTACCGGCAAGCTTTCGAAGGAAAAGATCGCCTCGCTCGCGGAAACGGTCTCGGCCAAGGGCGCGGATGCCCTGCTGGTCACCGACCCGTCCTCCATCGCCTGGATTTTCAATATTCGCGGCAATGATGTGCCGCATACGCCGCACCCGCTCGCCCGCGGTATCATTTATGCGGACGGCAAGGCGGATATTTTTCTCGATAAACGCAAGACCGGCATCGAGACCGAGGCCTATCTGGCGCAGCTTGCGACACAGCTGCCGCCTTCGAAGATCGCCGACCGTCTGCACGCCATTGCCAGTGCCAAGGGCCGGGTGATGGTCGATGCCGAGCTGACGCCGGTGGCGCTGACGGGTGCGGTAACGGCGGCTGGCGGTTCGCTCATCGAGGAGGCCGATCCTGTCCGTCTGCCGCGTGCGCGCAAAAATCAGGCGGAACTTGCCGGCTCGGCTGCCGCCCATGTGCAGGATGGTGCGGCCATGGTCGAATATCTCAGCTGGCTGGACCGCCAGCAGCCGGGCAGCGTCACCGAAATCGCCGCGGTCAAGGCGCTGGAGGCGGCACGCGCCAAAGTGGGGCAGGTGATGCAGAACCCGCTGAAGGATGTGTCGTTCGACACGATTTCCGGCGCTGGCGAACATGCCGCCATCATCCATTACCGCGTCACGACGGACACGGACCGCACACTCGCGGACGGCGAGATGTTCCTCGTCGATTCCGGCGCGCAATATGTCAACGGCACCACGGATATTACCCGTACCGTTGCGATCGGTGCGGTGCCGGAAGAGCAGCGGCGCTTCTTCACGCTGGTGCTGAAGGGCGTGATTGCCATCAGCGCTGCTCGGTTTCCCAAGGGAACGCGCGGCTGCGACCTCGATCCGCTGGCCCGTATCGCGCTGTGGAAGGCAGGCGCCGATTACGCCCATGGCACAGGCCACGGTGTCGGCTCCTATCTCTCCGTGCATGAAGGGCCGCAGCGTATCTCACGGCTTTCGACGCAGGAGCTCTTGCCCGGCATGATCCTGTCGAACGAGCCCGGCTATTATCGCCCCGGTGCTTTCGGCATCCGTATCGAAAACCTGATCTATGTGCGCGAGGCGGAAGAGGTGACCGGCGGCGACCAGCCGATGTTCTCTTTCGAGACACTGACCTGGTGCCCCATCGACAACAGGCTTGTCGTCGTGTCCCTGCTGACCGACGAGGAACTCAACTGGCTTAATGCCTACCACGCCAGCGTTCTGGAGAAGCTGTCGCCCCTGATCACCGATGAAGAGGTGAAGGCGTGGCTCGTTGCGGCGACGAAGCCATTGGAGCGGGCCGCTTAAAGCAGCCCGAAATGCCTGATGGCGATGACGATGGCCCAACCGATGGCGAGCATCGTCAGGCCGGGAAAGCGCAGGCAGACCAGAAGGGCTGCCGCCATGCCGATCTTCACCTCGTATCCGCCTTCAAAAAAGGCGGGTGCGACGAGCGTGGTCAGAACCGCAACGGGCACGGCATTAAGTCCCGCCTCCATGCGTGGCGGGATGGATTTCATCCGCGTCATCAGCACATAACCGCCGATGCGGGTGAAATAGGTGGCGATGGCGGCCAGCGCGATCAGGAACAGCGTATCGGCGTGAAGCATATCGTTCATGGTGTTTCCGCCCCGCTTTCGGAGGTCATCCCGGCCTTTGGTTTCGGCGGATAGAGGACCGCGACGATAATACCGGCAACCGCGCCCAGGCTGACATGCCAGGGCGAGCCAACGAAATGATAGGCCGCCGTCGCGCCGGCAGCGCTTGCCAACATGACAGGGTAGAAATTCTCCCGCTGGCGGAAGCTCAGGACCATGCCCATGAAATAGATCGGCAAAAGCACGTCGAGCCCGATGGCTTTCGGATCGCCGACGAGATTGCCGAGCGAGGCGCCGAGAATGGTCATGGCAAGCCACAGCACATAAACGGGTGCGGCAAAGCCCATGTACCAGGAAAAACCGACCGTGCCGGTGTTTTCGTATTTCCTGACCGATTCGGCGAATTGCGGATCGACCAGCACGAAGAAGCCTGCGGCTTTTTGCAGGAGCGACCAGTTCGAGATCATCCGGGCGATGGCGGCCGAATAGAGGATATGGCGGAAATTGACCGCGAAGACGGAAAGAACGATCAGCCAGGGGGCAACCTTCTGGCCGAACAGTTCGATACCGACCAGCTGGCTTGCACCGGCATAGACGGCGCCGCTCATGATCGTGGCTTCGGTGACGCTCAGGCCGTTATCGACCGCGACCGCGCCGAACAGCGCACCGAAGGGCGCGGCGGAGAGGGCGATCGGGAAACCGCTCTTCAATCCCTCGCGAAAATCTGCATTGAACATGTCTGGAAACTCCTTGCCGTCGCTCTATCGCCGCACCGGCCGGCTGGCAAACGAATTGCATGAATGGATCGATTGATTCCTTTGAACCTTCCGTTACGGTGACGCCTCATGCGGCGGCGCCGTGAGGAGAGGACCTACCGCTTTCTTCGCGCTTGCCCTCATGCGCAGACCATGGAGGATCGATGCTGGAAAAGCAGGAAAAGGCCGCTCTGGCCGCACGTATCAGGGACTATCTCGCCCGTGAGACAGAAACCGAGATCGGGCTATTGCAGGCGGAAATCTTCGTGGATTTTCTGGCCGAGGAAATGGGATACGTGTTTTACAATCAGGGGCTCGGGGATGCCCATGCGGCGATCCTGAGGCGGCTGGAGGATGCGGCTGCTGATATCGACGTGCTGGAGAAGGCTAAGCCGCGCTAAGGGCGCGACCTCCTCATTCCTGTGACAAGCACAGAAATGAGGAGAGCGGTAAGCCCAGTGCTGTTCAGTCCCGCAATATGTCGCGGCTCCTGAGAATGATCGCACCCTTCTCACGCATGGTCGCCACCGCGGCCTTGATGCCCTGCGGGTCGATGCCGCGGCTGGCATCCTCGATGAAGCGAACCTTGACGCCGGGCAGCATGTCGAGGGCGTCGAGCACCGAAAAACTGACGCAATAATCGGTCGCGAGGCCGCAGACGTCGAGTTGCGTCACGCCCTGGCGGGCCAGATAGTCTGCCAGTCCGGTCGTGGCCACCTGGTCATTGTCGCGAAAGGCGGAATAGCTGTCGATGGCGGAGTTTTCGCCCTTCTGCTGGATGTAATCGAAGGCTTCCGTCTTCAGGTCGGGGTGAAATTCCGCATCCGGCGTGCCTTGCACGCAATGGTCCGGCCACATCATCTGTGGCTTGCCGGAGAGTTCACCCATGTCGAAGGGCTTCTTGCCGGGATGCTGCGAGGCGAAGCTGCCGTGATTTTCCGGGTGCCAGTCCTGCGAGGCGACGATGAGATCGTAGCCGCCATTGTCGATCAGGGCATTGGCAATGGGCACGACCCGGTCTCCATCGGCAACGGCCAGATTGCCGCCCGGGCAAAACCCGTTCTGGATATCGATGAGCAGCAGCGCCTTCATGATGTGCCTCCCTTTTTGGCTCAGGATGCCAAGCCGGCTTTGGCGGATCAAGCCCCTTTTGATCTGTCGGGCCGGCGCGGGTGTTTCCGGCAAGGGGTTGGCCTGTCGCAGTCCTGCCGCATTTGCAGCAAATTTCCGGCCAAGTCGGAATTTACCTGACAATGCGGCGACGGAAATTTTTTAGGCCGATGACGCCCCTTCAAGGGGCATTTCCCGGGACGATGCGGTGCTGATGCACGCAGTACCCGCGCAAGTCATTGTTTTGCCTTCGCCTTACAATGCGCAGACCTTAACGAAAGATTTTTGCAGGGACTCGTAAACACTTTGGTTACCATAATTCGTCATGCTTCGAACCAGTCAATTCCGAAACCGGCGTGGTGTTTGCCCGCTCTTCGGATGTCCCAAAATCCCTCCGGCATCGGCCGGGTATGCGTGAACGGTTCGAGTAACGAGTATCATGGCGTTTTCTGCTGCGGCCTATAATGGTGCCGGCTTTGCCGGTTCGTCTTCCGCCAAGAGAGGCAAATCCTCTTCGCTCGGACGGATGTCCGCACTTCTCGGCGGTGGCGTCTTCGCTGGCCTCTTTGCAGTCGCTGCCTTTGCGTCGCTGCACAGCATGGCTGCCGCCTCGCATGGTGTCGGGCAATTTGAAAAGACCCTCGTAACGCGACTGGATTCCGCCGAAATGGCGGTTGCCCGCTCGGCCGCGCGCGATATTCACGTCCGCAAGTTTTCCCGCCTGAGCGACCACAGCCATGGCCAGCAGAAGGCCGTTCGCCTTGCCGGCATCATGCCCGAAATCGGCGCGAAGGAATTTGGCGAGCGATTTGGCGCGGTTGCGAATGCCAAGGGGCAGGCCACGGTGAAGGAGTTTGCAGCTCTCAAGCCGTCGGCAATCGTCGATTCGGCGCTGGGACGCACGTCCGAGGTCGCTTATCAGGGCGCGGTTCCGCAGCATCCGGCATTTGAAGTGGCGCTGGCGCGGCCGCAGATCGAAGAAGAGGCAAGCAGCCTGCTTCCCGACGATGTGCCGCTGCCAAGCTTCAGGCCTGAAGTCGCGACGGCTCAGGCCGTCGAACCGTCGCCGCGCCCCGCCACGCCCTCCAAGGCCGAGGAACATGTTCCCGCTGTTGCTTCCGCACCCGCGTTTGATGCGCCGGTTCCGCTGCGGGCACCTGCGCCGCCGAAGCAGAGCACCGGCGCCATGCTCGCCTTTGCGAAACCCGACAATCCGATGCGTGAGCCGAGCAAGATGGATGCGGTTCCCTGGCCGGACCGCGGTAATGGCACGGCGATCTACGATATTTCCTCCGGCGTGGTGCATATGCCGAATGGCGAGAAGCTGGAGGCGCATTCCGGCATCGGCAAGATGCGCGACAATCCCGACTATGTGCATGTGAAGATGCGCGGCTCGACGCCGCCTTCCAGCTATCGCCTGACGATGCGCGAGGCCCGCTTCCATGGTGTGGAAGCCATTCGCCTGACCCCGGAAAATGGCGTCAACCCGCATGGCCGCGACGGCCTTCTTGCCCACACCTACATGCTGGCGAAACGCGGCGAATCGAATGGCTGTGTCGTGTTCCGCGATTACCCGCGTTTCCTCGCGGCGTTCAAGCGCGGTGAGATCAAGCGCATGGTGGTGGTGCCGAAGCTGAACGGCAACCGCCCGACGCTTGCGAGCAGTGGCGGTAAAAGCGGTGGCAAGACGCTGCTCGGCATGTTCTCGCGCGGCAGCGATTCCTGAGCGGATTTGATTTTAGCGGAATGCCCTAGCGGCGGCGCTGTGTCAGCACCATGCCGCCAAGGATGAGCAGGATGCCAAGCGCGCTTGCCCAGATTTTCGGCGGGTGATCGCTGAAAAGATCAAGAACGACGCCCGATACCATCTGGCCGCTGATGACGAGAAGGGCCGTATTGACCGCGCCGATGCGGGGAATGAGCCAGCTTCCCGAAGCGATGAAAACGACGCCGATGGGGCCGCCGATAAAGGCAAGCCAGGGCGCGTCGGCAGCACCCGGCGGAATGAGGCCGCCGACGATGAGGCCGATGACGGTCAGCACCGCGAAACCAACGATATGGTTCCAGAAGGAAGCGATCAGCGGCGAGTTGGACAGGCTGAGGCGGCCATTGATCTGCCGGCTCAGCGCCACGAAGACACCGCCGGCAAAGGCCATGGCGATCCAGACGATCATGCCGCTCTCCCGACAAGAATGATGAGCGCGCTGCCGCAGAGAATGAGGGCCACCGCCGCCATGTCCTGCAAATCCGGTCGCCGTTTTGGCAGCCCGAAGAGGCCGAAGAGATCAGCCAGAAGGCTGAAGATCACCTGCCCGCCAAGCCCGAGCGCAATGGTGCCGGAAAGCGCCAGCGGCGAATTGACCGCCGTGGAGGTGAGGATGACGATGGCGGCACCCACGACACCACCGCAATAGGCCCAGAGCGGCGCTTTTGGTTTTTCTGTCGGGCCCGCATCCTTTTTCGGGCGCATGATCGCCAGATAGAGCAGGGCTGCAACAGTGCCGGTGCCGTGCGCCGTCCACGAGGAAAACAGCGCATTGCCATAATGGGCAAGCTGACCGTTGAAATGCACCATCAGCGTCAAAAGGCAGCCGCTTGCGAAGGCGGCGGCGAGATGCAGTGGGTTCAGGCGGGGATGCGTCGTTTCTGTCATGGCGGGCCGGGAAAGCTGAAGATGAAAACGAGCTTTAGCCGATATGTGCCTGAAGCGGAATCGAATTGCGCCGATGCAAGGCTTCAGGCGACATTATCCTGTGTGTCGAGGAACAGGCGACGCCGTCGCGCATTATTCCACCATGAGGAAAACGACCCGCAAACCATTGAACCGGATGACGATTTTCGTCATTTCGATCGTCATTCCCGCAGCCGTGATTGCGGCTGTCTATCTCGTTGGCTTCACACCCGGCGAGGTGTAAGCCGCAGGTTCAGTTGCTGGCAGGAATTGCTTTGGTCTTGCCGCGTTCCATTGCCACCTTCGCCTTTGCTATTAAAAAGCGGATGCCGCGCAGCAGGAACCGGCTGGTTTCCAGATAGGCGCGATAGGGCAGAACGGTGAAATACCGCCAGCGCGGCAGGCGGTAGATGCGCAGATTGTTCTGGATCTGGCTTTCGCCATCCGCATCCTGCGTGGCGCAGAGCGGATAGATGAAGGCCGCCTTCAGGCCGGCGAGATATTCCAGATCGAAGGCAATGTCATAAGCGAGCCGCATGGGAATGAGTTTCGATATCCATTTCCCGGCACGGCGGTTGACGAGGTAGGCCCCCGATCCCTTTTCGCGGGTGAGTGCCACTGCCAGCGAACGGCCATTGGACAACGGGCGGAATGCAAATTTGCGGCCGTTGCTGACCGTCGTCAGCCGCAGCAGATCCCAGTCGCCGCCGTTCAGCACCGCTTCGTCGATGGCGTTCAGAAAATCATTCTCGAAGACAACATCGTCTTCGAGAATGAGGGCGATATTGGCATCGCTCGCCATGAATTTATTGGCGCAGGTGACATGGCTGAGATAGCAGCCGATCTCCGGCGGCGAGGTGCGGCGGCCATGCATGAGCATGTAGGAAATTTCACTGAATTCCGGGATCGGGTAATTCAGCTCCCTGCCATTGACGCCGGCTACACGCTCCGCCTTCAGCCCCAAAGCGTCGAGGCGGGCGTTCATATCGGCGAGGCGCTTGGTGGCGCTATCCATATTGATCAGGAAAACGGCAAGCTTGCGCCGGCTTTTCGGTAATATATGCAAAGCAGTCCTCGCCCGGTTTTTACACCCCTGTTGCAACTCCTTTATTGCAACGACATGACGCGGGCTACGGAAAAAAAGCGGGCTTCAGGCACCTATAGTTGCCGAATCAGGCCTTTTCCACAAATCCATCCAGCACGCGCTTTTGCCCGGCGCGGTCGAAGTCGATGGTCAGCTTGTTGCCTTCGATGGCGGAGATATTGCCATTGCCGAATTTGAGATGGAAAACGCGGTCGCCGACGAAGAATTTCGAGGGCGTGTCGGCCACGGATTTCGCCACCAGCTCGCCGTCGATGGTGCGGGTGCGCGGGCCGCTTTCGCCATAACCGATCCGTTCCACCGCATGGCCGGAGCGGGTGCCCCAATTGTCGCGGGTGGCGTCGCTGCGGTTCTGCTGCGCGCGCTTCCAGCCGGGGGTGGAATAATTGTTGGTAAAGGGATCGGCCTTGTCGAAACGTGACTGGCCATAGCCGCCGCGTCCGCCATAACCGCCGTAATTGCTGTCGGAAGCCGCCACATCAACATGCGCGGGCGGTAGTTCGTCAAGGAAGCGGGAGGGCAGGGTGGATTGCCACAGCCCGTGAATGCGGCGGTTCGACACGAACCAGATATGGCAGAGCTTCTTGGCGCGGGTGATGCCGACATAGGCCAGGCGGCGTTCTTCCTCCAGACCGGAGCGGCCGCCTTCATCCAGCGCCCGCTGGTGCGGGAACAGGCCTTCTTCCCAGCCGGGCAGGAAGACGGTGTCGAATTCCAGACCCTTGGCGGAATGCAGCGTCATGATGGAGACGGCGTCGAGATTCTCGTTCTGCTCGGCATCCATGACGAGCGCGACATGCTCGAGGAACCCGCGCAGGCTTTCGAAGGCTTCCATCGAGCGGATGAGTTCCTTGAGGTTCTCCAGCCGTCCGGGCGCTTCGGCCGTCTTGTCGGCCTGCCACATGGCGGTATAGCCGCTTTCGTCGAGGATTTGTTCGGCGAGCGTGGTGTGTTCGGTGTTTTCCAGCAGGCCCTGCCAGCGGCGGAAATCCTGCACCACGTCGAACAGCGCCTTGCGGGCCTTGGGCTTCAGCTCATCGGTCTCGATGATGTCGGCGGCTGCCGCCAGCATCGGAATATCGCGGGCACGAGCATAGTCGTGCAGGTTACGGATCGTCGTATCGCCGAGGCCGCGCTTCGGCGTGTTGACGATCCGCTCGAAGGCGAGATCGTCGGCCGGCTGGCAGACGAGGCGGAAATAGGCCATGGCGTCGCGGATTTCGAGGCGCTCATAAAAGCGCGGGCCGCCGATGACGCGGTAATTGAGGCCAAGCGTGACAAAACGATCTTCGAATTCGCGCATCTGGAAGGAGGCGCGAACGAGGATGGCCATATCGTTCAGCTTGTGGTTCTTGCGCTGAAGCTGCTCGATCTCCTCGCCGACCGCGCGGGCTTCTTCTTCGGAATCCCAGGCGGCATGCACCACGACCTTTTCATCGTCGGGGCTGCTGCGCTCGGTGAACAGTGTCTTGCCGAGACGGCCCTCATTATGGGCGATCAGATGGCCGGCCGCACCGAGAATATGTTCGGTGGAACGATAGTTGCGTTCGAGCTTGATGACCTTGGCGCCGGGGAAATCTTTGTCGAAACGGAGGATATTGTCCACTTCCGCGCCGCGCCAGCCATAGATTGACTGATCGTCGTCACCGACGCAGCAGACGTTCTGCGGTTCGCCCTTGGCGCGCTGGGCAAGCAGCCGCAGCCACATATATTGCGCCGTATTGGTGTCCTGATATTCGTCCACCAGAATATAACGGAACTTCTGGTGATACTCCTTCAGGATATCCGTATGGCGGCGGAAGATGCTGATCGGATGCAGCAAAAGATCGCCGAAATCGCAGGCGTTCAGCGTTTTCAGCCGGGCCTGATAGGCGGCGTAAAGCTCACGGCCCTTGCCGTTGGCGAAAGCACGGCTGTCACCCTCCGGAATATCCGGCGGCGTCAGTCCCTTGTTTTTCCAGCCGTCGATCATGCCGGCGAACTGTTTGGCCGGCCAGCGTTTGTCATCCAGACCTTCGGCCTGAATGAGCTGCTTGATCAGCCGCACCACATCGTCGGTATCGAGAATGGTGAAATCCGATTTCAGGCCGATGAGTTCGGCGTGGCGGCGCAGCAGCTTGACGCCGATGGAGTGGAAGGTGCCGAGCCAGGGCATGCCCTCGACGGCGCCGCCAATCAGAACGCCGATACGTTCCTTCATCTCGCGCGCGGCCTTGTTGGTGAAGGTCACGGCAAGAATCTCGCGTGGGTAGGCGCGACCGGTGGCAATTATATGGGCGATGCGGGTCGTCAGAACGCGGGTCTTGCCGGTGCCGGCGCCGGCGAGGACGAGAACCGGGCCATCCAGCGTTTCCACGGCTTCGCGCTGTTCCGGGTTGAGACCGGAAAGATACTCGGGGGCGGGCCGTGCCTGATCACGCGCCGCCATGGCGCGGGCAGCAATGCCAAGCCCGCCGCTGCTTTCCGCACCGGCATTGTTCGTCGCCCTGCGCGGCGCCACGGGTTCTTCATCGAAGAACGGCATATCGTCAAAACTGTTGCTCATGCGGCCCAATGTAGTGATTCGGGATATAAAGGCCAGAACCGTGTTCTGCTTTTATTCCGGTATCAACCGTCAAAACGCCTATTCCAAGGCATTTTTTAAGGCTCATGCCTTCCTGTCGGCGTCGAAAGCGGCATCCACGGGCACTTGCAGCGCCACCGCAAGCTGGTTGGTCCTGGCGGCGAGCGCGATCACCCGCATCAGATCGGCGTGCTGTTCCCTGGTCATGCCCTTGGCTTTTGCGGCCGCCGTGTGGGAATGGGCGCAATAGGAGCAGCCATTGGTGACGGACACCGCGATATAAAGCATTTCTTTCACCAGTGGATCGAGCGCCGAAGGTGTGGCCATCACTTCCTTGACCTCGGCCCAGGTTTTTTCCAGTAATTCGGGGTCGAAGGCGAGGTAGAGCCACATATTGTTGATGAAGTCCGATTTGCGGGTAGTGCGGATATCATCGAACACGGCCTTGACGCGTGGATCGGTTTCGGGATTTTGCGTTTTCGTTACGGTGCTCATGGCTTCCTCCGGCTCATTTTCCGGGGGCAGATTATCGCGTTGAAGAATATTTGCGATAAAAATGGCCTTCGCCGTGCCTTCGACGAGAATCCATCACAAATTACAATTACGTAAGAAACGGATTTGTGCGTTGCCTCGTTTCAGACGAGCGGGAATACTGCGCATGTTCCGAAGTGAGTGCTTCAGGGGCGGCTTTGTGCTGCGATGATCGACCGGAGAAATATATGCGGGTCTGGAAACAGGTGGGTGTCAGTCTTGCCGTGGTAGGGGCGGGTCTCTGTCTTTGGGGCGTTTATTCGTCCGAAGGCCGCAATCTGCTTGCCGGCATGGGGCTCGGCAAAACGCCTGCCGGTGCTATTGAACTCGCCGCATCCGGCGCGGGGACACCCGCATCGTCGGGCCAGAATGCCGGCGGCAACCGCCGTAACGGCAATGCCACGCTGGTGGTCACCGCTCCGGTAAAGACAGGCACGGTCAACGACAGGCTGAATGCCATCGGCAATGGCGAGGCGATCCAGTCGGTCGTCGTCATGCCGCAGACCTCCGGCACGCTTTCGGAAATCCGCACATCGTCCGGCGCACGCGTCGTGAAGGGGCAGGTGCTCGCCCGGCTGGATGACGAGGAGCAGGTGATCGAGCGCGACAAGGCGCAGGTCTCGCTGCGCAGCGCCGTTGAAAAATCCAACTCCTACAAGAACCTGAAATCCGTCTCCCGCCTCGATGTGCTGGATGCACAGATTGCCGAAGAGGCCGCCAAGCTTGCGCTGAGCACCGCCGAACTCAACCTCAGGCGCCGCGATATCGTCGCGCCCATCGAAGGCGTGGCCGGTATCGTCGCCGCCAATATCGGCGACAACGTCACCACACAATCAACCATCGTCAGCATCGACGACCGCTCCGAGATTCTCGTTAATTTCTGGGCGCCCGAACGGTTCGTGACTGCGATCAAACTCGGCATGTCGGTGGAGGCGACCTCCATTTCCCGCCCCGGCGAGACCTTCAGGGGCGAGGTCGAGGCAATCGACAACCGCGTCGATGAGGCAAGCCGCACCATCCGCATCCGGGCGAAGTTCGGCAATGAGAAGGACGAGCTCAGGGCCGGCATGTCCTTCGGTGTTACCATGCGTTTTGCCGGGGAGACCTATGCCTCGGTCGATCCGCTCGCCGTGCAATGGGATGCGGAAGGGGCCTATGTCTGGCGCGTCGTCGACAACCGCTCGAACAAGGTGCGGGTGCAGATCGTGCAGCGCAATCCCGATGCGGTTCTCGTCAAGGCCGAGCTGGCGGAAGGCGAGCCGGTGGTGATCGAGGGCCTGCAGCGCGTCAGGGAAGGCGGCGCGGTCCGTGTCGGCAATCAGCCGAAATCGGAGGAGGTTGCCAGCCAATGACGACGCAGCCGCCTTCCGGTCAGGATTCGAAGCTCGCCTTCACCGCACTCTTCGTGCGCCGGCCCATACTGGCAGCGGTTCTCAACACGCTGCTGGTCGTTGCCGGCCTTGCCGCGCTGGTGGGCGTTGAAGTGCGTGAATTGCCGGATGTCGACCGGCCATCGATCAGCGTCAGAACCACCTATGACGGGGCGGCTCCGGAAACCATCGATCAGGAGGTGACGCAGACCATCGAAGGCGCTGTCGCCCGCGTCAGCGGTGTCAAATCCATTGCGTCCAATTCGCAATTCGGAACCAGCCGCGTGACGATGGAATTCGGCGACAATGTCGACATGGCCGTGGCCGCGAACGATGTGCGCGACGCCATCGGCCGCATCGCCGACCAGTTGCCGGACGATGCCGACGAACCGCAAATCATCAAGGCGGATTCCGACAGCCAGCCGATCATGCGCCTTGCCGTCACCTCGTCCACGCTCAGCATGGAGGATCTGACCAAGCTGGTGGATGACGAAATCATCGACCGCCTGGCCGCCGTCGATGGCGTTGCCGATGTGGAGCTTTACGGCGATCAGGAAAAGGTTTTTCGCGTCGATCTCAACCAGGCTGCGCTCGCCAGCCGTGGTTTGACGGTGACCGATGTTTCCAACGCGCTCGCCAGCGCCGCACTGGACGTGCCGGCAGGATCGCTGAAAAGCACGACGCAGGACATCGTCGTGCGCGCCACGGCCAGCCTGACGAAGCCGGAAGATTTCTCCAACCTTCTCATCAAGAACAATATCCGCCTTCGCGACGTGGCGACCGTCATGCTGGGTGCGGACGATGAATCCACCTCGCTGCGCTCCAATGGCGTGCAGGGCGTCGGTCTCGGTATCATCCGCCAGGCGCAATCCAACACGCTCAATATTTCCACCGGCGTGAAAGCGGTCGTCGACACCATGACGGCCAATCTGCCGAAAGGCACGCAGGTCGTCGTCACCAGCGACGATGCCGTCTTTATCGAGGGCGCGCTGCACGAAGTGGAGCTGGCGCTCGGTCTTTCGGCGATCATCGTTGTCGTCGTGCTTTATCTGTTCCTGCGTGACTGGCGCGCCACCCTCATTCCGGCAATCACCATGCCGGTGGCGCTGATCGGCACCATCGTTGCCATCTACATGGTCGGCTTCTCGGTCAATATTCTGACGTTGCTCGCCATCGTTCTGGCGACGGGTCTCGTTGTCGATGATGCCATCGTGGTTCTGGAAAATATCGTGCGCCGCCGGGCGGAAGGCATGGGGCCGCGCGCCGCCGCGGTTCTCGGCACCCAGGAAGTCTTCTTCGCCGTCATCGCGACGACGGCCACACTAGCCGCCGTCTTCATTCCGCTCTCCTTCCTGCCGGGCCAGCTTGGCGGTCTGTTCCGCGAATTCGGTTTCGTGCTCGCCTTCGCCGTGGGCTTGTCCTCGATCGTGGCGCTGACGCTCTGCCCGATGCTCGCCTCGCGCATGTTGAAGCAGGGGCTGAAGGAACCGACAGGACCGCTCGCATGGTTCGGCAATGTCTTTGCTTCCACCTACAAGACGACCCTTGCCGCCTGCCTCAACAATCCGCTGATCGTTATCGTCGTTGCGCTGATCTTTTCGGGCCTGTCGTGGATCGCCTTCGGCATGATCCAGAACGAGCTGACGCCGCGCGAGGACCGCGCCTCGATCATGATGCGCATCACCGCGCCGCAGGGTGTCAGCCTCGAATATACGCGCGACCAGTTGCAGCGGATCGAGGAAAACCTGCAGCCGCTGCGTGACAGCGGTGAAATCCGCAATATCTACTCCATCACCGGTATGAATGGTTCGTCCAATACCGGTTTCATGGTGCTGACGCTCGCCCCCTGGGCGGATCGCGAGCGCACGCAGAACCAGATTGCCGCCGATGTCACCTCCGCCGCCAACAAGGTGCCGGCGCTGCGTGGCAACGCAGCGCAGCCGAACAGCTTGCGCATTCGCGGTGCCGGCAACGGGCTGCATATGGCAATGGTCGGCAGCAACTATGGAGCGCTGACCGCCGCGACGCAGAAACTGCTGCTTTCCATGGAGGAGAGCGGCCTGTTCGATACGCCGCGTTTCGATAACGAGCCCAACCAGGCGCAGCTTTCCGTCTCCATCGACCGCGAGCGCGCTTCCGATCTCGGCATCGACATCACCGGCCTGTCGCGCGCCATGCAATCGCTTCTGGAAGGGCGCTCGATCGTGGATGTCTTCGTGGATGGCGATGCGATCCCGGTCAGGCTCCTGTCCTCCACCCGGCCGATCAACGATCCGACCGATCTTGAAAACGTCTTCCTGAAAACGGGCGACGGCAAGATCGTGCCGATGTCGGTCATCGCGACGTTGAAGGAAAATGCGGTCGCGCCGCAGCTCAATCGTGAACAGCAGCTTCCCTCCGTCGGCTTCACCGCCAACCTGAAGGACGGTGTTTCGCTCGGCGAGGCGTTGCAGAAGGTCAATGAGCTGTCGCAATCGGTCCTGCCGCCGGGCGCCCGCCTGCTGCCGCTCGGCGAGGCCGCGACGCTCGAGGAAAATTCCAGCGGCATGCTGCTGACCTTCGGTTTCGCCATCGCCATCATCTTCCTCGTGCTGGCCGCACAGTTCGAAAGCGTTCTTAGTTCGGTCATCATCATGACCACGGTGCCGCTCGGCCTTGCCTGCGCGGTCATCGCGCTGCTGGTCACCGGATCGAGCCTCAATGTCTACAGCCAGATCGGGCTTGTGCTCCTCGTCGGCGTGATGGCCAAAAACGGCATTCTCATTGTTGAGTTCGCCAACCATCTGCGTGATCAGGGTGCGACCGTGCGCGAGGCCATCGAAAAGGCCACCAGCATCCGCCTGCGCCCGGTGATGATGACGATGATCGCCACCATTCTGGGCGGCGTGCCGCTGGTTCTGGCGCAGGGGGCGGGTGCGGAAGCGCGCATCGCGCTCGGCTGGGTCATCGTCGGCGGCCTCGGCTTCGCGACGCTGGTGACGCTTTACATCACCCCGGTCTCCTATCTGCTGATCGCCCGCTTCGCCAAACCGCAGGCGGATGAGGAAATTCATCTGCACCGCGAACTGGAACTCGCCGCCCGCCGCAAGGCGCTGGAGGAAGACAAGCCGCTGCTCGCTGCGGAATAGGAAGGGGTTTTCGCCAAACCGCATCCGGCGCAATCGCGATGCTGGACAAAGCGTTAACCTTATCCCATACCACCTGACGAAATTTCGCAACGGATCGAATCCGTTACGGGTGAATGTTGCGGTGGAGATGCATGATGGCGCTGAAAGATGTGGTGGCGGGTGAGCGGAACGAAGAGGGCATAGCCTCAGTGCTTGCCGTGCTGAAGCAGCAGCTTGGTGACAGGCTCCAGACCGGACAGGCGTTTCGCGAGCAGCACGGGCACACCACCACCTACCTGACCCTGCAGGCGCCTGATGGCGTTGTCTTTGCCGAAAGCGCCGATGATGTGAAAGCCGTGGTTAAGGCCTGCGCGCAGTACAGGGTGCCGGTCATTCCCTTCGGCACGGGGTCTTCGCTGGAAGGGCAGGTCAATGCGCCAAATGGCGGAATCTGCATCGATTTCAGCCGGATGAATCGCATCATTGAGGTGAATGCCGAAGATCTTGACGTGACGGTGGAGCCGGGCGTGACGCGCGAGGACCTCAATGTCTATCTGCGCGATACCGGCCTGTTCTTTCCGATCGATCCCGGCGCCAATGCCTCCATCGGCGGCATGGCCTCGACGCGGGCTTCCGGTACCAATGCCGTGCGTTACGGCACGATGAAGGACAATGTGCTGGCCGTTACCGCCGTTGTCGCCAATGGCGAGGAAATCCGCACGGCGCGGCGTGCCCGCAAGTCATCCGCCGGTTACGACCTGACCCGGCTTTTTGTCGGTGCCGAGGGTACGCTCGGCGTCATCACTTCGGTGACGTTGCGCCTGCAGGGCATTCCGGAAAAGATCGCCGGCGGCGTCTGCACCTTCGACAGTATCAAGGCGGCCTGCGATGCCGTGATCATGACGATCCAGATGGGCGTTCCGGTTGCCCGTATCGAATTGCTTGACGAGGTGCAGGTGCGCGCCTGCAACGCCTATTCCGGCCTGAACTACGCGGAAAAACCGACGCTCTTCGTGGAGTTTCACGGCACGGAGGAGACGGCGGCGCTGCAATCGCAGCAATTCGCCGAGATTGCGGCCGAATGCGGCGGCGTCGATTTTCGCTGGACGAGCGATGCGGCCGAGCGCAACAAGCTCTGGAAAGCGCGGCATGACGCCTATTGGGCCTCGCGCGCACTCGCCCCGCATCTCGACGGGCTTTCCACCGATGTCTGCGTGCCGATTTCGCGGCTTGCGGATTGCGTGGTGGAAACGCAGCGTGACATTCAGGAAAACGGCTTTCTTGCGCCGATCGTCGGCCATGCGGGCGACGGTAATTTCCATGTCCTTATCCTTTTCGACGGCAAGGATGCCGAAAGTGTCGCGAAAACCGAAGCCTTCGTCGCCCGTCTCAATCGCCGCGCCATCGCCATGGACGGCACCTGCACCGGCGAACATGGCATCGGCCAGGGCAAGATGAGTTTTCTGGCCGAAGAGGCGGGAAATGCGCTCGACGTGATGCGTGCCATCAAAACGTCGCTCGATCCGGATAACATCTTCAATCCGGGCAAATTGTTCCGTCTTGTCTGATCATTCTCATATTTGATTGGTACAAAAGGCTGCTTGCCGTTAAGGCAGAAAAGAATAGGTTTGCTGCGTTCGCGAAGGGAGATGCAGGTCAGTGCTCGGGCGTATTCTGGTTTTTCTGGGCGGACTGCTGGCCGTGGTGCTGTTTTCGGCGCTGCTCATTCCCTATTTTGTCGACTGGACGGATTTCCGACGCGATTTCGAGGACCAGGCCAGCCGCATTCTGGGCAAGAAGGTTGTGGTGCATGGCCGTGTCGAGGCACGTATCCTGCCTTTCCCGTCTGTGACGCTGCATGATGTGCGCGCCGGAACCGATGCGGATGGATCGCCGCTCATTCAGGTCGCCCGTTTTTCCATGGATGCCGAGCTTGCGCCGTTCCTTTCGGGCGAAGCGCGCATCTTCGACATGCGTATCGAGGAGCCCAAGGCCAAGATCCGGCTGCTGAAGGACGGCACGCTGGACTGGATGCGCGGCAGCCGCGCGGAAATTCCCGCCCGCACCGTGGTTCTGGAAAGCGTGCAGATCGAAGGCGGGCAGATCGAATTCATCGACGAGCAATCCGGTCGCAACCGTGTCGTGACGGGTCTCAATGCCGACATGTCCGCCAATTCGCTGGCCGGACCGTGGAAAGCGGAAGGGCGTGCTGCCGTCGACGGGCATCCGGGCTCATTCTCGCTCTCCAGCAGCGAGCCGGATTATGCCGCCGGTCGCATGGGGCTCCGGGTCCGCGTGGTGCCGGATGAACATCCGGTCGAGGTTGATCTCGATGGCGCGATTGCCGCGACAGCGGGAAAGCCCGCCTATAGCGGCTCCTTCTCTTTCAGTTTCCGTGAGGATGAAAAGCAGAAGCAGCAGGCCGGGCAATCGCTCTTTTCCTCGCCGCGCACCCGCGGCAGTTTCGAACTGACCAATGAAAGCGTGCGCATACCGAGCTACCGCATGGAACTCGGCGGCAGCGAAAATCCCTATGTCGTGACCGGCGAGGCAACGCTGGACACCGGCGCGAAGCCGGAATTCCTGCTGACGGCCGACGGCCAGCAGATCGATGTCGCCCGCTTCGCGCCGCCCGTCGTGCAGGCGGGCAAGACCTCGCGCCAGCCCACCGTCTCGGTGCGCCAGCGCATCGAAGCCTTCGCCGCCATGGTGGCCCGCATTCCCGTTCCGCCGGTGCCGGGCAAGGCAAGCATCAGCCTTCCCGCACTCGTTTCCGACGACACGACCATCCGCGATATCAGGCTGGATGTGCGCCCGGAGGGGACTGGCTGGCAGGTGGTGAATGCCGTGGCCACATTGCCCGGCAGGACGCAGCTCGAAGCCAAGGGATCGCTGACGCTGCTCGGCGGCCCCGCTTTCAACGGCAATCTGCTTCTCGCCTCCAATCAGCCCTCGGGTCTGGCGAACTGGCTTTCCGGTTCCGTCGATCCGGCGATCCGGCAACTCAATGCCGCCGGTTTTTCCGCCGATGTCTCGCTGACGACGCTCAACCAGCGTTTCGATAATCTGGAGCTTGCCATTGGCGACGCGTCGCTGAAGGGTGAGCTGGAGCGGCGCTCCGACGGCAAGACCTCCAATCTTTCCATCGATCTTGCCGGCAACGAAATCGATCTCGATGCGCTGAAGGCGCTCGGCAGCCTGGCGCTTGGTGATCAGGTCGGAAGTTCGGTCCTCGACCATCGCATCACCGCGAAATTCAAGGCCGACCGTTTCAACATGGCCGGGGTGACCGCCAATCACGTCGAGACCGCCTTCACCATGGCGGGCGGCATTCTCTCGCTTGAAAACATGACGGCTGGCGACATTGCCGGCGCGGAGGTGCGGGCGAGGGGGCAATTGCAGGGTTCATTGCTGAAATATGCCGGCAAGGGCACGGTGAACCTGCATGCGGCGGATATGCAGCCGTTCTTCACCATGCTGCAGCAGAAATTGCCGAACCATCCGTTCCTCGGCCGTCTGGCGGCGAGCGCGCCATGGTATGCCAATTCCGACCTTGCAGTGGATGTTTCGGTGAACAGCGAAAATGGCGGCGCCAATGTCGCCGTCTCCGGCACGGTCAATGGCAGCCGCCTGTCGGCCGTTGCCAAGATGCCGGATTTCCTGTCGATCACGGACGATACGGCCATGTCGCTGGAAGCGGTGCTGAAAAACCAGTCGACGGCCATCCTGTTCGGGCAGGCGGGGCTTGATCCGCTACCCTTCGATGCGGATGGCGAGGGGCTTTTATCCGTCAAGCTCAACGGCACGCTTGGTTCACCGGCCCAGACCGAACTCCGCTTTTCGACGGAACGCACGCATTTTTCGATGAATGGCTCCTTCGCCGTTTCGGCCGCCAATTTTGGCGAGGGCAGCGCCGATGTGGCGCTCGAAAGCGCGGATATCGAACCATATCTCATCATGAACGCCGTTGGCCTGCCGCAACTCGGCGGCGGCATGGCGTTGAAGGCCAATGCGAAAGTGGCGGTGGATGGGCAAAAGATCGCCCTTTCCTCCATAGGCGGGCAGGCGGGCGGCAATCCCTTCTCGGGCAATCTGACGTTCCAGCGTGCCGCGCCCTATCCCGTCGACGGCGATCTTGCGGTCAGAACGGTCGACCTCGCCTGGCTCGGGGATGCGATCTACGGCCCGGTGATCGATCCGGAAACCGGTGCGCTCAACGCCAAGCCTCTGGCCATGGCCGCTTTCCCGCAGCTCAAGGCTTCGCTTGCCTTGAAAGCGGAGAGCTTCGAGGCAGGCCCCTTCGGAACGGTTACGGGTGTTTCGGCCAGGGTCACGCATGATTCGGGCAGTCTCGCGCTGGATGATGTTGCCGGCACCTTCATGGGCGGTACGTTGACGGGGCGGCTTGCCATGTCCACCGGCGAAGGCGCCGGTATCTTCCGCACCAAGATCGCGGTGGCTGACGCCAATCCGGAGCCGATCCTGTGGGCGAATGCCAACGGGCCGGTTGCGACAGGCCGGGTCGCGATTGATCTCACGGCCGAATCGACCGGCAAAAGTGTCGGTGAAATGCTGAAATCTGCCGGTGGTTCGGGTGAAATCCGGGCAGCCGGGCTGGTGCTGAAGGGGCTCAATCCCGGTGCCCTGACGCCGGTGCTGCAGGCGGCGGATGGCTTGCAGCAGCCGATCGATGCACCCAAGGTGCGCCCGCTGGTCGACCAGAGCCTTTGGCAGGGTGAAATAGCGCTCGGCGATGTGGCGCTGCCGTTCTCGTTGAATGGCGGTGCGCTTCATTTCCAGAATTTGCGTGCGGGGATCGATCCGTTGACGCTGACCGCCGATGCGACGGTCGATCTTGCGGCCTCGACTGTGAATGGCGACCTCAATCTCCTGTTTAATCCCGGTACTGAAACGGTTGCCGGCGCTGAACCGTCGGTGCGTCTGAATTACAACGGTCCGCTTGCCGCGCCGGCTTTGACGACCGATGTTTCGGCGCTCAGCAATTACCTGTCGCTCCGGGCATTCGAAAAGGAACGCCGCCGGGTGGAGGCCATGCAGGCCAGCGTTCTTGAAAAGCAGCGCCTGCGCCGCGAAGTCGCGCTTTATCGCTCCCAGGCAGCCGAGCGGCAGGCCGAGAAGGAACGGGCCGAGGCGGAAGCCAAGGCCAAGGCCGAAGAAGAGGCACGATTGAAGGCTGCGGCCGAAGAGCGTCTGCGCCAGGAAAAGGAACAGCAGGAGCGGTTGCAGCAGCAACAACAGCAGGAACAGGGACAGCAGCCGGCACCCGAGCGGCAGTCCATGCCGGCCCTGGTGGTGCCGCCGACGGAAAACGCGATCCGGCAACTGGCGCCGGAAAACGCTCCGGCTCAGCAGTAACAAGGGCTGGGCGGAGGAGACCATTCTCGGCTTGCTGAAGGGTGGAACCATTCCCTGAATCCGGAATGGTTCGTTGCGTCCGATTGGCAGGTCACATCAAGAGCGAAGAGGTAATCCGTACTTTCAGCTCCGAAACACCTGCCCCCTATGGCGGATGCGGATCAGCACACATGTTGTGCGTTTCCCGGGCGGCAGAAGCCGCCGATCTGTCTCGTGACGGGTCGGGGAATGAGGGGGCCAAAATACTGGTTGAAAGCAAGGCTACGCAATACGGGAATGCCTTGCAGCGCAGATTAGGCCGCCAATGTTTAATGAATACTTTCACGGCGTTACGAGTTTTTGGCAGGAATATTTGTAGTCGCGGATGGCGGGGCGGGCGCGGGGCATCGCAGATTGCGATCGGTTGCGCATGGCAGCGGGATGATGTCGTGGGGTGTGCCGGCCAGTGTCAGCGGCTTTTCAGCCAGTTCAGCACATAAACCCGCAGGGATGAGGACAGATTGCTGTCGGCCGGGCGGTTGTCGTCAATTTCGGCCAGCAGGGCGGCGAAACTGATCTTGCGCCTTTCCGCGATGGTTTTCAGCTCGTCCCAGAACGCATCCTCCAGCGAAATGCTAGTGCGGTGGCCGTGCAGGGTCGCGGAGTGCTTGCGGATCATCAGACTGGTCTCCGGCTGGAAATCTCACGCATATTTCGCCGGCAAACCCCTGTTTTGCGATTCTCTTCAGGGTGCATCGGCAGCCTCACCCGGCGGGGCGGATCGTCAGTCGCCGTCGGTCCTGTCATCGCCTTTTTCGAGCCGTCCCTGATCGAGCGCTTTTTCGGCTTTTTCATTCAGGGCAGAGGTGAGGTTTTTTTCCGCCTTGGTGCGGCCGAAGGACAGGCGGTTCTGTTCCGCCTGTTTTTCTTTTTCGCTACGGGCTTTCTGTTTCCGAAACTGACGCAGATTGACGATATCGGCCGCCATGGGGATATGTCTCCTCGGGTCTTGCGGTCAGGCAGGCCGTTACTGCTTCTTGCGGAAGGCATCCAGCGAAACGACAGAGCCTTCCTTCTTTTCCTCGCCGGATTTGGGCGTCTCGGAAGCGGGCTTTGCTTCCTGGGAAACGGGGTAGGCGGTGATTTCGGCGTCTTCCAACTCTTCTTCGTCCGCCAGGGGCACATCGAACTCAAGTTCGAAATTGACGGAAGGATCGTAGAAACCGCGAATGGCGTTATAGGGAATAACCAGCTTTTCCGGCGTATCGGAGAAGGATAGGCCGATTTCGAAGCCGATTTCCGTCACCTTCAGATCCCAGAACTGATGCTGGATAACAATCGTCATCTGCTCGGCATATTTCGCCTTGAGGTGCTGGGAAATCCGCACGCCCGGTGCGCCGGTCAAAAAGGTAATGAAGAAGTGGTGGTCGCCGGGCAGGCGGCCGGTTGCGGCCACTTCACCCAAAACCTTGCGAATAACGCCGCGAAGGGCATCCTGTGCGAGAATGTCGTAACGGATATGATCCTGCCCCATGCGGTCCTGTCTTTCCCTTATTCGAACGTCTTTTCATGCACGGCGCGGCTTGCGCGCCAAGGACGCTGTAACACTTTGAATCTTCGCGCAATCCTCAAGCCGGGATCAATCCCGATGCCGATGCCTGCGCGTTGGCCAAGTATACGCAATGTCCCGAACGGCAGCAACGGAAAAGCCGACGCCGTCCGCAAGTCAGCTATCATATAATCAATTCAGGCAAAATGGAGAAGGTGGAGGTTTCTGTTGCCAGGTACCTCCGAACCCCGCCTTACGGGGCTAACCGTAAGGACTTTAGAGCGGAATTCCCGCACCGCCATTAGGCAGCGAGAGCATATTCCTTAGCGTTGTTGTCGTTTGCAACTACACTTGTGACCCGATAACGGCGGTATCATGCCGAGCAAAAGTTCGATCTTTACGCCCTTGTCGATCCTATTTCGCCCCCATCAAAAGCCGGCCTGTTTTGAAGAAGCCGCCGGTTTTTGGTGGAGGCGCCGGGTACCGCCCCCGGGTCCAATAGGTTTATTACACCGACCGTTTATCGCCATAGCCGGGTTGCCCCGGCAAGGCTCATATAGGCGTTTCGGCCGCCTGAGAAAAGGGGGGCGATGACAATTCCATGAAAAGGTTTCGTGATTGCGGCCCGCAATTTAGACTATTCTTGACGACGAGGGATTGCTGTCCCATTCTCCCTGCAACCGGTCACCAGAAGCAACACCGGGCCGGGGACACACGAAGGAGTGGACATGACCGACTATCTCGCAGATGTGAAGAAATACGATGCAGCAGCCGATGAAGCCGTTGTTGGCAAGATCGTCAAGCATCTCGGCATTGCCTTGCGCAACCGGGATTCATCGCTGGTGTCCGCTTCCGATCCGGAAGAGCTTGCACGTGTCAAGGCGAGCTGGTGCGGCAAGAAGCTCGGCGTGACCGATGGTACAGCCGATCAGGCGATCGACGCCGTCGCAAAAGCCATGGCCGCCGACCGCTCCAAGTCGCGCGTGACCTTTTATTATCTGGTCGCCAAGGAACTGGGTAAGCTCCAGTCGCTTTGATTTGAGCCGGGGATAGCCCGCAATAGGTGATTGGTTCTGCCGCCCTGTGCTATTATATTCCCTGAACTTCTGGAGCGTTGTGTATCCCTGCGGACGCGTAACGCTCCAGTTTCGTGAGGAAATTCATCGTGCTTTCCGAAAATCGATTCGGTTTTCGGGCCGGTGCTTTGAGAATCGGCGGCAGAACGCATGAAACAATATCTCGATCTTCTCCGGCATGTGATGGAAACCGGCTCCGACCGCGGAGACCGCACCGGCACCGGCACGCGCTCGGTCTTCGGTTACCAGATGCGTTTCGACCTTTCCGAAGGCTTTCCGGTTCTCACCACCAAGAAGCTGCATCTGCGCTCCATCATCCATGAGCTGCTGTGGTTCCTGAAGGGCGACACCAATATCGCCTATCTCAAGGAAAACGGCGTTTCCATCTGGGATGAATGGGCCGATGAGAACGGTAATCTCGGCCCGGTCTATGGTGCGCAATGGCGCTCCTGGCCGGCACCGGACGGCCGCCATATCGACCAGATCGCGCTTCTGATCGAGGCGCTCAAAACCAATCCCAATTCCCGCCGCCACATTGTTTCGGCCTGGAACCCGGCGCTGGTGGATGAGATGGCGCTGCCGCCGTGCCATTGCCTGTTCCAGTTCTATGTTTCGGACGGCAAGCTCTCCTGCCAGCTTTACCAGCGCTCGGCCGATATTTTCCTCGGCGTGCCCTTCAACATCGCCTCCTACGCGCTGCTGACGCTGATGGTGGCGCAGGTGGTGGGCCTGAAGCCCGGCGATTTCGTTCATACGCTGGGCGATGCGCATATCTATGCCAACCATTTCGAACAGGCGCGGCTGCAGATGACGCGCACGCCAAAGGCCCTGCCGACCATGCGCCTCAACCCGGATGTGAAGGACCTTTTTGCCTTTAAGTTCGAGGACTTTACGCTGGAAAACTACGAAGCCGATTCATCCATCAAGGCGCCGATCGCGGTATGAGCGGGCCACGCCTCACCCTCATCGTTGCGGTCTCTGAAAACGGCGTCATCGGCCGCGATCTCGACATGCCGTGGAAGCTCTCCACCGATCTGAAGCGCTTCAAGGCGGCAACGATGGGCAAGCCGCTCATCATGGGCCGCAAGACGTTTCTCTCCGTCGGCGAGCGCCCCCTTCCGGGTCGCCCGCATATCATCGTCAGCCGCAATCCCGACTACCGGCCCGAAGGCGTGGATGTCGTGTCGTCGCTGGACGAGGCCCTGAAGCTTGCAAAAACGAAGGCTGCGGAACTGGGCGTTGACGAGGTTTTCGTCGCCGGTGGCGGCGAGATTTACCGTCAGGCCATGCCCTTTGCCGATCAACTTTCCGTCACCCATGTGGCCGTAAAACTCGACGGCGACACTTTTTTCCCGGAAATTGATCCTGCCGTTTTTGAGAAAACCGAAGAAATCCCCGCTCCCGCAGGGGAAAAGGACAATTATCCGGTTCTGTTCACCACTTATGTGAGAAGAGCCGCGTCAAAGTGAACTATTTACCCTGATTGGGTATTTAGTTACCACCTCTGCGTTGAAACGGGCGCTTCTCCTTCCTATAACGGGTCGATATTCCCGCCGCACGCGAGCAATCGCTTTCGAACGGGACCGGGAGAGGCTTTTATAAAGAGGTATTGATGCCCTGGAGCAATCAGAATGGCGGCGGCGGCCCTTGGGGCGGCGGCGGTGGCGGAAACAACCAGGGCGGCGGTGGCGGCCCGTGGGGGCAGGGGCCTAACCGGCCTCGCGGCGGTGGCGGCGGCAATGGCGGCCCACCCGATCTGGAAGAGATCATCCGGCGCAGCCAGGACCGTTTCAAGAATGTGCTGCCCGGCGGCTTCAATGGCGGCGCGGTTGCCATCGTGGTTCTCGTCGTACTGGTTTTCCTCGGCATCCAGTCCATCTATACCGTCCAGCCGGACGAGCGCGGCGTCGAGCTGCGTTTCGGCCGCCCGAAGGACGAAATCTCGATGCCCGGCCTGCATTTCCATCTGTGGCCGATCGAGACGGTTGAAATCGTCAAGGTTACCGAGCAGCAGCAGAATATCGGCTCGCGCGCTTCGTCCTCTTCTTCGAGCGGCGTGATGCTGACGGGCGACCAGAACATCGTCAACGTGCAGTTCTCGGTGCTCTATACGGTTTCCGATCCGAAATCCTATCTCTTCAACGTCGACAGTCCGGCAGAAACCCTGCAGCAGGTTTCCGAAAGCGCCATGCGCGAAGTCGTCGGCCGTCGTCCGGCGCAGGATATCTTCCGCGATAACCGTCAGGCGATTGCGGCGGATGTGCGCGCCATCATTCAGTCCACCATGGACGGTTATGGCGCCGGCATTTCCATCAACGCCGTGGCCATCGAAGATGCGGCACCGCCGCGCGAAGTGGCCGACGCCTTCGACGAAGTGCAGCGTGCTGAACAGGACGAAGACCGATTCGTTCAGGAAGCCAACCAATACGCCAACCAGAAGCTCGGTGCCGCCCGCGGTCAGGCCGCGCAGATCCTCGAAGAAGCGAACGCCTACAAGTCGCGCGTCGTCAACGAGGCACAGGGTGAGGCGCAGCGCTTCATCTCCATCTATGACCAGTATCGCACGGCGCCGGATGTGACCCGTCAGCGCATGTTCCTGGAAACGATGGAGCAGGTTCTGAAGGGTTCCAACAAGATCATCATCGATGAGAAACAGGGCGTGGTGCCTTATCTGCCTCTGAACGAGATCATGCGCAACAATCCGGGCGCAGCACAGCAGGGAGGCAACTGATATGAACAACCGTCTTACGGCCGTTCTCATCGGTCTCGCCCTCGTGTTTTTCTTCGCCTATTCCTCGATTTTCGTCGTCAACGAGCGCCAGCAGGCCATCGTCGTCCGCTTCGGTGAAATCCAGGATGTGAAAACCGCGCCGGGCCTCTATTTCAAGCTGCCCTTCGCCTTCATGGATGCCGACCGGGTCCAATATATCGAGAACCGGGCGCTGCGCTTCGATCACGACAATATTCGTGTTCAGGTGTCCGGCGGCAAGTTCTATGAGGTCGATGCCTTCGTGGTCTATCGCATCACGGATGCACGCCGCTTCCGGCAGACGGTCTCCGGTGACCAGATGTCGGCGGAATCGCGCCTGCGCACCCGTCTCGACGCATCGCTGCGCCGGGTCTACGGTCTGCGCGGCTTCGAATCGGCGCTTTCGGATGCGCGTGCATCGATGATGCAGGAAGTGCGTGACGATCTGCGTCCCGATGCGGAATCGCTCGGCATCAGCATCGTTGACGTCCGTATCCGCCGCACCGACCTCACGCAGGAAGTCTCGCAGCAGACCTTCGAACGCATGAAGTCGGAACGTCTGGCCGAGGCCGAACTGATCCGTGCCCGCGGTAACGAAGAGGCACAGCGCCGCCGCGCCATCGCCGACCGTCAGGTCGTGGAACTGGAATCCGACGCCCGCCGTCAGTCCGAAGTTCTGCGCGGTGAAGGCGATGCCGAACGTAACAAGGTGTTCGGTGAGGCTTTCCAGCGTGATCCGAACTTCTTCGAGTTCTATCGCTCCATGTCTGCTTATGCCAATGCGCTGAACGGCAACGGCACGACGCTGGTCCTGTCCCCGGATTCGACCTTCTTCCGTTATTTCAACAATATCGACGGCGCGGCCCCCGCCGCTCCCGCCGCGCCTAAGCCGGCGCCGGCGAACTGATAACGGATCGAATGATTTTGAAGGGGCCGGTTTTTACCGGCCCTTTCTTTTTACTCCGTTTTCGTGCCAAAGCTTCAGCAATGGATGAGCGCCCGCCCGCCTGTTCACGAAAAGGTATTTTTACACTTCATCATTCCGCCTTATGCTTTGACGATATATGCAGGGCATGACGATTTGAAACGCGAGGACGCTTATGGCCGTGACCCTTCTTTCGCCTTTTCGCAGCAGCATTGCCGCAGTTGCGGGCATTGCGCTTGTGGCGGGCAGCCTTTCGGCGCCGGTTGCGGCAAGAGCGCAGAGCCATGGGCCGGAATCGGTGGCCGATCTTGCCGAGCCGCTTCTTGATGCGGTGGTGAATATTTCGACGTCGCAGAACGTCAAGACGGAGGGCAAGGGCCCGGTTCCGCCGAAGCTGCCGGAAGGCTCGCCCTTCCAGGAATTTTTCAAGGATTATTTCGACAGCCAGAAGCCGGAAGGTGGCGAAAAGGTCAATTCGCTCGGGTCAGGTTTCGTGATCGATCCGGCCGGTTATGTCGTGACCAACAACCACGTCATTGAGGGTGCCGACGCCATCGAGGTGATTTTCCCGAATGGCTCGAAGCTCAAGGCGACGCTGGTTGGCACCGATACGAAGACCGACCTTTCCGTCCTGAAGGTGGAGCCGAAAACGCCGCTGAAGGCCGTCAAGTTCGGCGATTCGCGCAGCATGCGCATCGGCGACTGGGTGATGGCGATCGGTAACCCCTTCGGGCTCGGCGGCTCGCTGACCGTCGGTGTCATTTCCGCGCGCGGACGCAATATCAATGCCGGCCCCTACGACAATTTCATCCAGACGGATGCGGCCATCAACAAGGGCAACTCCGGCGGCCCGCTCTTCAACATGAAGGGCGAGGTGATCGGCATCAATACGGCGATCATTTCGCCGAGCGGTGGTTCGATCGGTATCGGTTTTGCCGTGCCGACGGAGCTTGCCCAGAATATCGTGCAGCAGCTCATCGAATTTGGTGAGACCCGTCGCGGCTGGCTCGGCGTTCGTGTCCAGCCCGTCACCGATGACGTAGCCGCGAGCCTCGGCATGGACAGCGCCAAGGGTGCGCTGATCTCCGGCGTGGCGAAGGGCGGCCCGGTGGAGAACGGCCCGATCCAGGCCGGCGATGTCGTGTTGAAATTCGACGGCAAGGATATTCACGAAATGCGCGACCTCTTGCGCATCGTGGCGGAAAGCCCGGTCGGCAAGGAAGTCGATGTGGTCGTCTATCGCGATGGCAAGGAAGAGACCGTGAAGGTCAAGCTCGGCCAATTGCAGGATACGACCGACGAAAAGGCCTCGACCGAGGATCAGCAAAGCGAAGACGGCGATGGTGGCGTGGTCGCCCCTGAAGACAATGACGGTGGCGACGATCAGGCGCAGGACCAGACGCCGGAAGTGCGCGAAGCGCCGCAGAGCGTGCTCGGCATGAACCTCGTGGTGCTGAGCAATGAGCTGCGCGCGGAAAAAGGCATTGCCGAAAGCGTGGAAGGCGTGCTGGTCGCAAGCGTCGATACCGGTTCTCCCGCCGAACAGAAGGGCATGAAGGCCGGCGACGTCATCGTTGAGGTCGGGCAGGATTTCATGGAAGTTCCCGGCGACGTGCTGGTGCGTGTGAACGGCCTGAAATCCGAAGGCCGCAAGAATGCGCATATGATGGTGGCGGATGCCCAGGGCAATCTGCGCGTGGTGGCGCTGCCGCTGGAATAAATGCTTTTCGCCCGATCCGTCAGGAATCGGGTGGTCGCGGCCCCGTTAGCTCTTTATCCTTTGGTCTCCAGCAAAGGAGGCCAAGGATATGAAATTACTCGAAAACAAGGTTGCCATCATCACCGGCGCGTCATCCGGCATCGGCCGGGCGACGGCGATGCTGTTTGCCGCTCAAGGCGCGGCAGTCGTCATCAATGCGCGTGGCGAAAAGGCGCTGCAGGAGGTTGCGGCAGATATTCGCGAGGCGGGTGGCCGTGTCCACACGGTTGTGGGCGATGCCATTGTGGCGGAAACCCATTCCCGGTTGGCGGATGCGGCCGTGAGCGTTTTCGGTGGCCTTGATATCGCCGTCAACAATGCCGGTGCGGTGGGGGCCATGAAGCCGCTGGCGGAGATTTCGCCCGAGGAATGGGAGCATGTGCTCACCGCCAATCTCACCTCCGCTTTTCTTGGCGCACGTTGCCAGATCCCGCCGATGCTGACGCGGGGTGGCGGTTCCATTGTCTTTACGTCAAGCTTTGTTGGCACCAGCGTCGGCATACCGGGCATGGCGGCTTATGGAACGGCGAAAGCGGCGCTGATGGGGCTGGTGAAAGGCATTACCGCCGATTATGCCGTCAGCGGTATTCGCGCAAATGCGCTTCTGCCTGGCGGGGTCGATACTCCCATGGCCGGAGATGCGGCCCAGAAGGAATGGGCCGCCGGCCTGCATGCGATGAAACGCATCGCTGAGCCGGAGGAAATTGCGCAGGCAGCGCTTTTTCTCGCCAGCCCGATGGCGAGCTTCGTGGCCGGTGCCGCATTGTTTGCCGATGGTGGCAATGCCGCGGTGAAATGACTTTCGGAACTGGCGGGCAGGCGTCTTATCGCGCCCGCCATTCCTCCAGCGTCAGCGCATAGGTGACGTGTGGCCGCAGATGCGGGTGCGTCTCTTCCGGCACGCGCGGATGGTCGAAATCACGGGAAGGGTCACGCTTCAGGCCGATGCGTTCCATCACCGCCGTCGAACGGTGGTTGTTGTGGACGGCGAAGGAGACGATCTCCGGCGTCTCCTTTTCATCGAAAGCCATGACGAGCAGCGATTGCGCGGCCTCGGTGACATAGCCATGCCCCCAGAAGCGGGTGGCAAGCCGCCAGCCGATTTCCATGGTGCCGATCGGGAAGGGCGGATCGAGGTTCAAGACGGGCGATATGCCGCAGAACCCCATGACTTCGCCGGTCTCGCGCAGTTCCATGGCATAAAAGCCGTAACCGCTGCCGCGGATCATGCCATTGATGGTTTCCAGCACCGCATCCGCTTCCGCATGGCTGCGGCGGAAGGGGAAAAATTCCATGACCTTCTCGTCCGCATTGATTTCGCGGAACAGGTCGCGGTCGCTCTCCTTCCACTCGCGCAGAATGAGCCTCTGTGTTTCGCGGATGATCATGGAGTGACAAAATCCGTCTTGCGGTAGCCCTGAATGTAAAGAAGCGCGGTCAGGTCGCCATGGTCGATGCGCATCTGTGCTTCTGCGGCCACGGCCGGCTTGGCGTGAAGGGCAACACCGGCACCGGCCAGATGCAGCATGCCGAGATCGTTGGCGCCATCGCCCACTGCCATTGCCTCTTCCGGCGAAATGCCGAGCGTTGTGGCGATGTCGTTCAGCGCGTCCACCTTGGCCTGTTTGCCGAGGATGGGTTCGGCAACGGTTCCGTCAAGCGCGCCATTGGCTTCGCCGAGCAGATTGGCGCGGTTCTCATCAAAACCGAGCATCGCAGCGACACGGCCGGTGAAGACGGTGAAACCGCCGGAGACGAGGGCCGTGTAATAACCCTTTGCCTTCATGGTGGCGATCAGCTCCTTGCCACCTGGTGTGAGGGTGATGCGCTTTTCGATGACGTCATCAATGACGGAGACCGGCAGGCCCTTCAGCAGCGCCACGCGCTCGCGCAGAGCCGGCTCAAAAGCGATCTCGCCATTCATGGCGCGGGCGGTGATGGCGGAGACCTTGTCCTTCAGCCCGACTTCGGCGGCCAGCTCATCGATGCATTCCTGGCCGATCATGGTCGAATCCATGTCGGCGATCAGCAGCTTCTTGCGCCGCTGGTCCTGTTCCTGAATGACGATATCGATGGGTTGGCCGGCAAGCGTGGCTACAATCGCGCTGCGTGCCTGTTCGGCTGCGGTGCCGGAGGGCAGGGAGATATCGCAGGCTATGCCATCGGCCAGCCAATAAAGGCCCGATGCATTGACGGCCTTTGCGGCGGCTTCGCCGAGGGCCGGTGTCAGAACAGGATTTGACGGATTGGCGATAAGCGTGGCAACGAGAGCCATGATGAAAAACCTTGATCAGAATTTTGATGCGATCCTGATAACCGGCCCGACGGCAAGCGGCAAGTCCGCGCTTGCGCTTCGTCTGGCGAGGGAGCGGAACGGTGTCGTCATCAATGCCGACAGCATGCAGGTTTACGACACGCTGCGGGTACTGACCGCCCGGCCTTCCGAGGACGAAATGCAGGGTGTGCCGCACTGTCTTTATGGCCACGTGCCGGCCAGCAGCGCCTATTCAACCGGCGAATGGCTGCGGGATATTTCCAGCCTGCTTTCGAAACTGCGCGGTGAGGGGCGTTTCCCGGTCATCGTTGGCGGCACGGGGCTTTATTTCAAGGCGCTGACCGGTGGCCTTTCCGACATGCCCGCCATTCCCGATGACATCCGCGAGGGGCTGCGCGCCCGGCTGATCGAAGAGGGGGCGGCAAAGCTGCGTGCCGAATTGGTGAACCGCGATCCGTCCATGGCGGAGACGCTGCAGCCGGGAGATGGCCAGCGTATCGTGCGGGCGCTGGAAGTGCTCGAGGCGACGGGAAAATCGATCCGCGATTTCCAGCGTGCCAGCGGCCCGGTGATCGTCGATCCCGAGCGGGCGCAGAAATTTGTCGTGCTGCCGGAGAGGCCGGTGCTGCATGACCGTATCAACCGCCGCTTCGAAGCGATGATAGAAAGCGGTGCGGTGGAGGAGGTGCAGGCGCTTCTCGCGCTCAATCTAGCACCCGATGCAACGGCGATGAAGGCGATCGGCGTTGCCCAGATCGCCGACATGCTGGCCGGACGCATGAGCGAGGCGGAGGTGATCGAAAGATCGGCGGCCGCGACCCGTCAATATGCCAAACGGCAGATGACCTGGTTCCGCAACCAGATGGGCGACGACTGGACGCGTATCCAGCCGTAAATGGGCTCAATCCTTGCGGTAGAGGCTGCCGAGCGGCTTCTTCAGCAGGCTTTCGCGCAGCGAAGGGCGTGTCTCGCCAGATGGCGGGCCATTCTGCGCCTGCATCTGGAAACCGGCCCTGCGCAATTCGTTGACGGCGCCGGAGGCGGTGTCGGTTGGCGCCGGGTTTGGTGAGGCGGAGAGTGCGCGTCCGGGCAGCATGTCCGGCCGGTAGGGTTCATAGCCCTCCGTTGCGCCCGTGCCCGGCTCCCGACCCAGTTCCCGCTTCCAGCTGTCGATCTCCTCCGTCGCCCGGCCTGGGGCTGCCGGCTCCGGCAGATCGGAAAAGGCCGCCTCGACGCTCTGCTGGAAGCCGGTGATGACCGGCTTGGCTGCGGCGCGCATGCGGGTGACGATGCTGTTCAGGTCGACCGTATCGGGTGTTTCATGGTTCGCGTGGCTGGCGGTGCCGCTTGCCTTCGGCAATTTGACCGTAGGCACGCGGTCGAAACGCATGCGCATCGGCACGTTCACGGCCTCGCCGAAAGCGATGGCTTCGCCATTGCCGATGGACGAGAGAAAACTCGTGGTCGAGGTCGATGCGTTCGGCACGGCGGAGAGAATGATCTTCTGGTCGATCTCGTTCGAGAGCCGCATGGCAAACACGGTCGAGCATTGCGAGAGGATCGTCTGGTCCAACTCGCTGGGGCGTTGGCTGATGACGCCGAGTGAAATGCCGTATTTGCGGCCTTCCTTGGCGATCTGGGCAATGGATTGCCGGGTGGGGAAAAAGCCGCGCTCCGGGTCGGCCGGGACATAACGATGCGCTTCTTCGCAGACGACGAGCATATGCAGCGAGCCGCGCGCCAGCACCGCCAGTTCGAAGGACATGCGGCAGAGCACCGAGACCACCGAATTCACCACTTCGGAGGGGATGCCGGAGAGCTGGAAAACCGAAATCGGCTTGCCATCCCCCGGGATGCGGAAGATATGCGCGACCGTCTCCAGAATATTGTCGTTGATCGTATTGCTGGAGAACATGAAATTATAGCGCGTATCGTTGATGGCCGAGAGAATGCGGCCTTTCAGCGTGCGCAATGCGGGTTTTTCACCGCGCCCTTCCAGTCGGCCGATACGCTCGTCAATGAGGGCGAGAAGATCGGCCATGCGGTATGGCACAGGCGTATCCGGCGTGATCGCACTCTTGTCTGAGGTGCGGCGAACGGCGGAACCTTCCGTGCCGCGAAATGCCTTTTTCGCTTCCGGAACGAGATCGCGAAGAACATCCATTTCTTCCGGCGCCGGCTTGCGGCCGCGGAAAATGACTTCTGCGAACTCCTCGAGACGCATTAGCCAGAAGGGAAGGTCGAGCGTATCGGTATCGATGACGACGGAATGATCTGGAAAGGCGGCGGCGAATTCATTGTGCGGATCAAGAATAAGGACACGCAGCTTCGGATCGGTCTCGATCGCCTTGTTCAGCAGCAGCGAAACGGCGGTGGTCTTGCCGACGCCGGTCGAGCCGACGACGGCGAAATGTTTGGCGAGCATCTGCGGAATGCTGATGCTGGCGTTGATGGTTTCGTCCTGTGTCAGCTTCCCGACGACGCAGGCATCGCGCTTGCCGCTGTCGTAAATCTTCACGAGGTCGCCGGTGCGGATGCGATGCGCCACCGCGCCGAGATAGGGGTAACGGGAGATGCCGGTGGAAAAGCGTTCACTGCCGTCTTCGGTACGATAGACCTCACCCACGAGTTCAACGTCGATCAGCAGCCTGTTCGGCTTGTCCGCTGCCCAATGGTCCTCGCCGGTACGCATGGAAAAGACCAGTGCGGCGACACGGCTTGTACCCATCTCGATGGAAATCAGGCGTCCGACGGACCAGAGCTGCGACACATCGGTGGAGCCGGGTTCCGTTTCGGCGGCAATGGTGGCGTGCGCGCCGTTACAGGCGATGACGCGGCCCAGCATTCGGTTCGCCGGCTGCTGGCTGGCGCGCCGTTCGTTTTCGTCCGTGCGGGACGCATTATGAAGCGGGTCGTTATTCACATTTTTTCCCGGTACTTGCAGATGATCGCGGTGGTTCGGGCAGCTTCTGCGGCTGCCATGTTAAAAGATTATGCTTAACAACATGTGTACTGAGTGCGTTCGAAAATTTCGCCGAAACGCCCTTTCGAGTAATAAAAGAAGGCCGGGCGGATTTTTTCCTGCAATATGCGTTGACGGCTGGGGCTTTTGTAGCTAACACTCCGGCCCATGAAAAATCTTAACGTACTTATCGTGGTGGGACGGCGCATGGGCAGGATGGTGTAACCATCCGGCGAAAGCACCCATGCGCTGAACGAGGCTCCTCTAGGGGCCTTTTTTTATGTCTTCAAACAGGCCCTCGGGCTCCTCGATATCCAAAGCCAAAGCGGGATGGAAACAGGCAATGACGGATAAGGACAATACGGAAAACAGCAATCGCATGACAGGTGCGGAGATCGTTCTGCAGGCGCTGAAGGACAATGGCGTCGAGCACATCTTCGGTTATCCGGGCGGTGCCGTACTTCCGATCTATGACGAGATTTTCCAGCAGGAAGACATCCAGCACATTCTCGTGCGCCATGAGCAGGGCGCCGGCCACGCGGCTGAAGGTTATGCCCGCTCCACCGGCAAGGTCGGCGTGATGCTCGTCACCTCCGGTCCCGGCGCGACGAATGCGGTCACCCCGCTGCAGGATGCGCTGATGGATTCCATTCCGCTCGTCTGCCTGTCCGGCCAGGTTCCGACATCGCTGATCGGTTCCGACGCGTTCCAGGAATGTGACACCGTCGGCATCACACGCCCCTGCACCAAGCACAACTGGCTGGTCAAGGACGTCAACGAGCTGGCCGGCATCATCCATGAGGCCTTCCGTATTGCGCAGACCGGCCGTCCCGGTCCCGTCGTCGTTGATATTCCGAAGGACATCCAGTTCGCCACCGGTACCTACACGCCGCCTTCCGCTGCCATCCAGCAGAAGAGCTACAAGCCGAAGGTCCAGGGCGATCTCAACGCGATTCACGCCGCCATCGAGCTGATGTCGAAGGCGAAAAAGCCCGTCTTCTATACCGGCGGCGGCGTTATCAATTCCGGCCCGGAGGCAACCCGCCTGCTGCGCGAACTGGTCGAGCTGACCGGCTTCCCGATCACTTCGACGCTGATGGGTCTGGGCGCCTATCCGGCTTTGGGCAAGAACTGGCTCGGCATGCTGGGCATGCACGGTTCTTACGAAGCCAATATGACGATGCATGATTGCGATGTCATGGTCTGCGTCGGCGCGCGTTTCGACGACCGTATTACCGGTCGCATCAATGCGTTTTCGCCGAATTCCAAGAAGATCCACATCGACATCGACCCGTCCTCGATCAACAAGACCGTTCGTGTCGACGTTCCTGTTATCGGTGATGTCAGCCATGTTCTGGAAGATATGGTTCGCCTGTGGCGCGCTCTGCCGAAGAAGCCGGAAAAAGCACAGACGGCCGACTGGTGGTTGCAGATCGAGCGCTGGCGCGCCCGTAATTCCTTCGCCTACAAGAACTCCAACGATGTCATCATGCCGCAATATGCATTGCAGCGGCTTTATGAGGCCTCGAAGGGACGCGACACCTACATCACCACCGAAGTTGGCCAGCACCAGATGTGGGCGGCGCAGTTCTTTGGCTTCGAGGAGCCGAACCACTGGATGACCTCGGGTGGCCTCGGCACCATGGGTTATGGCCTGCCGGCAGCGATCGGCGTGCAGGTTGCGCATCCGGAAGCACTGGTCATCGACATTGCCGGTGATGCCTCGATCCAGATGTGCATCCAGGAAATGTCCTGCGCCATCCAGTACGGTCTGCCGGTGAAGATCTTCATCCTCAACAACCAGTATATGGGCATGGTGCGGCAGTGGCAGCAGCTGCTGCACGGCAACCGCCTGTCCAACTCCTATACGGAAGCCATGCCCGACTTCGTCAAGCTGGCGGAAGCCTATGGCGCGGTCGGCATGTATTGCGACGATCCGAAGGAACTGGACGACAAAATCGCCGAGATGATCGCCGTCAACAAGCCGGTCATCTTCGATTGCCGTGTCGCCAATCTTGCCAATTGCTTCCCGATGATCCCGTCTGGTAAAGCCCATAACGAGATGCTGTTGCCGGATGAGGCGACGGATGAAGCTGTTGCCAACGCCATTGACGCCAAGGGCCGTCAGCTAGTCTGAGCCGGGAGAGGAAAAGGACATGAACGCACACCTACAACCCACCGGCTCGGCCTATTTCATCCAGAAGGAAACGGCTGCCGTTGAAAATCACACGCTGTCGGTTCTCGTCAGCAACGAACCGGGCGTTCTCGCCCGGGTCATCGGCCTGTTTTCCGGCCGTGGCTACAACATCGAAAGCCTGACGGTTTCGGAAACTGAACATGAGGCGCATCTGTCGCGCATCACCATCGTGACGCGCGGCACGCCGATCGTGCTGGAGCAGATCAAGGCGCAGCTGGAACGTATCGTGCCCGTGCACCGGGTTCTCGATCTCACCGTTCGCGCCCGCGAACTGGGGCAGGAGCGGCCGATCGAGCGCGAAGTGGCGCTCATCAAGGTTGCCGGAACGGGCGAAGTCCGCGCCGAAGCGCTGCGCCTTGCCGATGCGTTTCAGGCCAAGGTGGTGGATGCGACGGTGGAGCATTTCATCTTCGAGATCACCGGCAAGTCATCCAAGATCGACCAGTTCGTGGCGATCATCAAACCGCTCGGCCTGATCGAAATCTGCCGCACGGGCATTGCCGCCATGAACCGCGGTTCGCAGGGGATGTAATCTCCGCCTCCAAAGCGTAACCTTCAATAAAGCCCGCGGTTCGCCGCGGGTTTTTTTATGGAATCCACCTGGGATCAATATTCAACCATATGGTTGACATTCCGCGACGGCGAGTTATATTCAACAACATGGTTGAATTATCCGTTTCACATCTCGACACCGTCTTTCATGCCCTTGGTGACGCAACGCGACGCACGATGCTGCGTGATCTTTCCCGTGGCGAACGCACGGTGAGCCAGTTGGCTCAACCCTTCGACATATCGCTTGCCGCGGCCTCGAAACACATCAAGGCGCTGGAAAATGCGGGGCTTATCCACCGTGAGGTGAGGGGGCGAACCCATGTCTGCCGCCTTGCGCCGGAGCCGTTGGCAGAGGCGCATGAATGGCTGGATTTCTACCGGCGGTTCTGGGGCAATCGCCTCGATATTCTTGAGCAGATGCTCAGGGAGGAAGATCAGGGAAAAATCCCTGCAGATGGAGGAAATGACAATGGCTGATATCGCAATGCCTGACACCTATGGCCGTCTCGTCGAGCCCACGACCCTGAAGATCGAGCGGCTGTTGCCCGGACCGATCGAGCGGGTCTGGGCCTATCTGACCCAAAGCGAGCTTCGCCGCCGCTGGCTGGCTTCCGGCGAAATGCGGCTTGCGCCCGATGCGCCCTTCGAACTGGTCTGGCGCAACGACGAGCTTTCCGATCCGCCGGGCCATCGCCCGGAAGGTTTTTCCGAAGAACACCGGATGGCCTCGCGCATCATCACCGTTATTCCGCCGCATCGGCTCGTCTTCACCTGGGGCGAGGGGGCGGAGGTGTCGATCGAGCTTCAGGCTCTAGGCAAGGAAGTGCTTCTGACGCTCATTCACCGCCGGCTGGCCGAGCGGACAACCAGGCTCAATGTCAGCGCCGGCTGGCACGTGCATCTCGATATTCTTGCTGCCCGCCTTCAGGAAAAGGAACCGGGACCTTTCTGGGATACATGGCTGGCGCTGAAGGAGGAATACGAGCCCCGCATACCGTCATGAAACCGCCACTGGCTATCTGACCGACGGCGCGGCTTGCCGCGCCGTTATCGTGATTCCGATGGCGGTCGTTTCTCACATTCGGATTCAACCGCTTCAGCGCCTGATTCCGAAATGTCTCTTAACGTCCTGTTCCGTCAGAGCATTTCCAAAGCCGTCTTGCGCGTCGGCGGCGGGAAGGCGACGTCGAGGGCGGTCCAGTCTTCCTCGGTTATTTCAAGATCGGTGGCGCCGCGATTTTCCTCGATACGGGATACGCTGGCGGATTTCGGAATGGCGATGACTCCATCTCTGTCCAAAAGAAAGGCCAGAGCCAGCTGCGCCGGGGTTGCCTGATAGGCCTTGGCGATGCGGATGAGTTCGTGGTTCTTCAGGATACGACCCTGCTCGATGGGGGAATAGGCCATTAGCGGCACGCCGTGCTCCTGGCACCAGGGCAGAAGGGAAAATTCCGGTCCGCGCCGGGAGAGGTTATAAAGCACCTGATTGGCGGCGCAGTTTTTACCTTCGGGAACGGCGAAAAGCTCCTCCATGTCGTCAGTATCGAAATTGGAGACACCCCAGTTGCCGATCTTGCCGTCGCTCTTCAGCCTTTCGAAGGCAGCCACGGTTTCCGCAAGCGGGTGCTCGCCACGCCAGTGCAACAGATAGAGATCGATATGGTCGGTGCCGAGCCGTGCAAGGCTGCGCTCGCAGGCCTCCGCCGTGCCTCTCGCGCCGGCATTCCACGGATAGACCTTGCTGACCAGAAACACCTCGTCGCGGCGGCCGGCGATTGCCGTGCCGACCACCTCTTCCGAGCGGCCATCGGCATACATTTCCGCCGTGTCGATCAATGTCATGCCGAGATCGATCGCCTTGCGGATGCTTTCAACCTCATGGCTCGCCGATGATCTCGTCTCGCCCATGTTCCAGGTGCCAAGGCCGAGGGCTGGCACCTCTTTTCCGGAGGGCAGGGTGACGGAAGGAATATCCTCATGCATGGTTTTGCTCCAGCGATTGTCGATTGGACAATAGTCCTTTGTGCCGACTTCTCAAACCCACGGTGGAAACGATTGATCCATCAAAAAATTTGACCTCGCCCATCGGTGCGTCGGGATGGTTCGATGGCCGGGCGGCGGATAGGGTTTGTGCTCAAGGAGAGATCATGACCATCGAAACCTTCGCCGCGCTGGTGCTGTTTGCCTTCACCACCTCCATCACGCCCGGCCCCAACAATATGATGCTGTTTGCTTCCGGTGTGAATTTCGGTTTCCGCCGCACCATCCCGCATATGCTGGGCATTGGCGTCGGGTTTCTGTCGCTGCTGATCGGGGTGGGGTTTGGCCTTGGTGCATTGCTGCATTCCGTGCCTGCGCTTTATACGGGGCTGAAATTCGCGGGTGGGCTCTATCTCGTCTGGATTGCTTGGAAGATCGCGACGTCGCGCAGCCTCGGCGAAGGTTCGGCCGCATCCGAGCCGATGAGTTTCCTTGCCGCTGCCGCCTTTCAATGGGTCAATCCCAAGGCCTGGGTGATGGCGGTGACGGCGATGGCGACCTATACGGATGAGGCAATATTTCCTCACCGTTCTCGTCGTCGGCCTGGCCTTTGCCGCCGTCAATCTTCCCAGCGTTTCCACCTGGGCGGGCTTCGGCTCCGCCCTTCGGGATTGGCTGTCGGTACCCGTCCGGCTCAAATGGTTCAACATCAGCATGGCCGTGCTGCTGGTCATCAGCCTCTGGCCCATGCTGAAGTAGGCGTTCTCTTTCCCTCATTCCAGTGACGAGCGCAGGAATGGGGAAAGAGATAGGTGGCTACGAAAAATCCTTGCCCGTGCATCGTGGTCATACTTTTCAGTCCGACACTCTATGTCGGAAACTGCCGGTAACATTCTTCGGCGATTGCCTGCACTTCGTCCCGCGTCAGTTCGGCGGAAACGGCATAACCCAGTTCGTTGTCGATCCAGTAGAAGGTCTCGATGCCGTCGGCGCTCGCCATGCGGAAGCTGGTGGTGCGGTTTTCCTCGTTATGGCCGATCAGCACCGTCACCCGGCGACCGGTCTTGTCCTGATACATCAGCATCGCGCCCGGCTTGCCACTGACGGGAATGAGCCGACCGCCGACGAGGTCATATCCGATCTTCGAGAGATCAGGGATGGCGAAGGGATAACCCAGCCGCTTGCCGAGCCATGTCGCAAGATGCTGCTGTTCGCCGGCGCCGACTTCGACGGGATGGCGCACCTCGCTTGCATAGATGAGATAGGCGGATTTCGCCTGTGCGGGAATATCCGTTGTCAGTGATGCCAGGGTCACGTCCTGCGGCGTGGAAAAGGACGTGGGCAGCAGCCTGCCGGCTGCACCGCCCGCAACGAAGATCAGCAAGGCCGCCGCCGTTTGCAGGAGAGCCGGTTTCAGCCGCCATGTGCGATCCCTCTTCTGCGGGCCGAGCATCGATGCGTCATGGGGATGCGCGGCGGCATAGGAGGCAAAGGCATTACGCAGAATGTCAGCCTGTTTTTTCCAGGCCTCCACCCGGCTCTGGTCTTCCGGTCTTTCAGCCAGCCAGGCCTCGACAGCCGCGCGATCATCGTCGGAGAGAAGCCCGTCGACATAGGCGTGCAGATCGTCTTCGGTTATGGCATCGGGCCGTTTCATCGTGGTCTCCGCAGGGGTATGATATTGTCCGCCGCCAGATGCTGGCGAAGGGTTTCGCGGGCGCGGGACAGTCTGGACATGACGGTACCGAGCGGGATCGACAAGGTCGCGGCCGCCTCCTGATAGCTGTAACCTTCCACCGTCACCAGCATCAGCACCGCCCGCATATCCGGTGAAAGAAGTGCCAGCGCACCGTGCAGCCGGTCGTTCTCCAGCGTATCGGAGAGCGTATCCGTGACGGCGATGGTCTCATGGCCGTCGAGGCTTTCGGACGGATGACGTTTCTCGGCGCGGTGGCGGTTGCGATAAAGATTCGTCATTATCGTGTAAGCCCATGTTTTCAAACCCGTTCCGCGCCATTGCCTTTTATTGGCAAGTGCCTTCTCCACGCAGTCCTGCAGAAGGTCCTCGCCATCGGCGTCGGAGCGGGAAAGGCTGCGGGAATAACGGCGCAGCATGGGTATCAGCGCCAGCATCTCCGCTTCGAAGCTGCCGGCTGCGGGGGAATGGCTCCCCCGCTTGTCGTCATTCATGCCATCATGGTTTTGCGGCATCCCATACACCGTTCACGCCGTCGCCGGTGGCATCGCCCTTCTTGGTATCCTTGACCCAATAATAGAGCGGCATGCCGTCCTTCGCCCACTGCATCTTGCCGTCCTTGCGCTTCACGAGGGAATAGGCGCCCTCGGCCTTGTCACTGGCGGCTGCGAAAAACGGCGGCCAGTTCACCGCGCATTTGTCGTAACAATTGGATACGCCCTTCTTGTCGTTCTTGAAAGTGTAGAGCGTCATGCCTTTTTCGCCCGCCAGCACATCGCCTTTGTCAGTCTTGACCGTTTCGACCGCAGGCGCGGCATAGGCCGTTCCGGCAAACGCCAGAACGAGGGCGGGAACGATAAAGCGGATCTTCATGGACATATCCTCCTTGGTTCGGGCGGGCTCAAGCCGCCAACACATCAAGAGACACCGTTGCCCGGTGATTTATTCCCGTCTCGACAGAAAAAATGGCGCTTTATCCCGGTGGCGCTTTCGAGACCTGTAACGGCGAGAATGGCGCGCCATTCGGCCCGCATATCAGCGGCTGATTTCCGATCCTCCACTCACCCCGTCCCTGACCGCCGTCATGCAGTCAGCCGAACAGGGGAATATCCGGCTTGTTGAGCATCAGCCAGATGATGCCGAGAACGGCGAAGAAGGCGGGGAAACCGCAGACGAACCAGATGCGGTAAAGGCGGAACCATTGCGCCGGCAGGTCTTGTCCCTTGGCGGCGCAATCACGGGCGATATCCCGCAGCCGAATCTGGATCCAGACGACCGGCAGCCAGAAAATGCCGGTGAAGACATAAAGGCCAAGCGAAAGGGCGATCCAGCCTTCGCTGAGCGGCCAGCCGATGATGCGTGCGAGAAAATAGCCGGTCACCGGTTGGATGATTGCGGCCGTCGCGGTGAAGATCGTGTCGGCGATGACGACCGTACCCGCGACATGCGCGATCAGCGCCGGGTTTGCCGTTCGCCGCGCCATGACCATGAAGAAGGCGATGCCCGCGCCGGTGCCGAACAGCACCGTTGCGCCGATGACATGCGCAAGCCGCAACAGGTCCTCAAGCGTCATCAGCGTTCATCCAGGGTGGCGAGGGCAACAAGGGTCAGGGCGAGGGAAGGCAGAACCTTGACGAGGGGCCCGAGCGGATCGAGCCACAGGCCCGGCTCCAGCAGAGTGCCACCCGTCAGATAGGCGCCGCTGACCAGCAGCATGCCGATGAGCGCCTTTCTGGCGAGTGGTCGCAGCAGGACGGTGACGCCAAGGGCTATATCGATGAGGCAGGTGGCGAGCGTGAGGGCGATGGCCGAAGCTTGGGGCATGAAGGGCAGAAAATGCGCCGCTGCTCCATTGATGTTCAGCAGCGGCACGAGGCCGGATAACAGCCAGAATAACGATAAGCAGAGAATGACGATGGGTTTCAGGAAATAGGATCTGGCAAACCACAGGTCCTGCACGCCGGAGGGGTGGGCGGCCAGCGTCTGTTTCAGGCTCTTGAGCGATGTCGTCCCTGATCGCGCCTCACCCTCCGTGACGATGCCTTCCGACATGACCGTCATGGCGGTTGAACGGAGAGGCGAGCGCCAGCCCAGCGCGCCTGCGGCATCCGCCATCAGACTGACAGGGCGCATGAGGGCCGCCGGAAGGTTGATAACGGGAGCGGTGGGCAGGCCAAGCCATTGCCGGTGCGTGGTGACGACGTCCTGCAATGTCAGCGTTTCTTCCGCGGCGAGCTCGAGATCGCTACCCGGCGGAATTTCACCATCGATGGCCGCGCAGACGGCCGCCGCCACATCCTCGACCGCGACCGTTCGAACCGGCATTGCGCCATTGACGAGTGGCAGCATGAGGGGAAAGCCGGCAAGCGCGCGCACCAGCGCCGTGCCGCCATGGGCATTGCGGCCGACAACAAGGGCGGGGCGGAAGATGACGTAGGGCAGGCCGCTTGCAGTAAGTGCCTCATCGGCGCGGCGTTTGGTGGCGAGGAAGGGCAGGTCGGCTGCGGTTCCCGCCGTACGGGCCGATATCTGGATCAGAATCCTGCCGCCCGCCTTTGCCGCCGCCTCGTAAAGCGCCAGCATGGCTTTTTCCTGTGTCGCCGCCAGATCGTCCGACAGGCCGTCCTGAAGCGCGCCGGCGCAATTGACGATGGCATCGTGATCCCTGACCAGCGCGTCCCAGTCCGATGCGCGTGTCATGCGGGCGAGATCGGCGGAAACCCAGTTCGCGAAGGGCCATTTGTCTGTGGCGCGTGTAACGGAACGTGCCAGCCCGGTGACGACGTGGCCTCTGCCGTGAAGGCCGCGCACGACCTCCGAGCCGATGAAACCTGATGCGCCGAGAATCAATATCTTCATGCGCGGCATGATAGCTGCCGCGGTTTAAAAACCAGCCGTGTTTTATTGCCGCATTCTCACCCGGCGATTCATCTTTCGTTCTTTTTCTGTTGCGCATCAGGCTCGAATCCTGCGATGAGGGCGCATGTTATTTTCACCGCAACAGGACGAAGCGCTCAAGGCTGTTTCTCGCTGGCTGAAGGAAGGCCGGACGCCGGTTTTCCGGCTGTTCGGTTATGCCGGAACCGGCAAGACGACGCTTGCCAAGCATTTTGCGGAAAATGTCGATGGCGAGGTGCTGTTTGCGGCCTTCACCGGCAAGGCCGCGCAGGTGCTGCGTTCGCGCGGGGCAACCAATGCCCGCACTATCCATTCGCTGATCTACCGCCCGCGCGGCGAAGAAACTGTCGAAGACGAGGAAACCGGCAAGACCTCGATCGCGCCGATGTTCTCCATCAACCGCCAGAGCCCGCTCGCCAAGGCGGCGCTGATCATCATCGATGAATGTTCGATGGTGGACGAGCAGCTCGGCAAGGATCTGATGAGCTTCGGCACGCCGATCCTCGTGCTTGGCGATCCGGGGCAGCTGCCACCGGTTTCGGGTGGTGGCTTCTTCACCGAGCAGGAGCCAGACTATCTGCTGTCGGAAATTCACCGCCAGGCCAAGGACAATCCCATCATCCATCTGGCCATGGATGTGCGCGAAGGCCGCGAGATCATGCGCGGCGACTATGGCTCCGCACAGGTGATTTCCAAATCCGAAGTGACGCAGTCGCTGGTGCTCGATGCCGACCAGGTGCTGGTCGGCACCAATCGCACCCGCCGCCGCTATAATCAGCGGCTTCGCGAGCTGAAGGGTTTCTCCGCCGATTATCCGCAGTCCGGCGACAAGCTGGTCTGCCTGCGGAACGATCCGGCCAAGGGCCTGCTCAACGGCTCATTGTGGCAGGTGATGAGTTCTTCGCGCGAGACGGTGAAGCCCGGTATCAACCTGATGATCCGGCCCGAAGATGACGATATGGATCGCGGCGCGGCCAAGATCAAATTGCTGAAGGCGGCCTTCGAGGATGTGGAGACCGAAATTCCGTGGTCGACCCGCAAGCGCTACGACGAGTTCGATTTCGGTTATGCGCTGACCGTGCACAAGGCGCAGGGTTCGCAATGGAACAATGTGGTTCTCTTCGACGAGAGCTATGCCTTCCGGGATTCCCGCGAAAGGTGGCTTTACACCGCCATCACCCGCGCGGCGGAAACCCTGACGATCGTTCGTTGATCAGGCGCGGATAACGCCCAGCAGAACCGCCTTGGCGACCGCCTGAAAGCGGTTGCTGGCGTTGAACTTGCCTATGATCTTTGCCTCGAGGATGTTGAGATCGCCGCCTGAAAGGCCAAGGGCACGGGCAAGCCGCACCGGCGCATAACCCTCCGCCATCAGTTCCAGGCATTTGCGTTCTGTGTCGGTGAGGGCGATGTCCTTTGCCGGCGCTCGTTCGCTGCCATCCATGCCGTCCGCATCCGTCTCCGTCACCAGCAATTCCTCGATCTGCTGGGCCTGGCGCTGGAGCGTGGAAAGCTCGGCGGTCAATTCCCTCTTCCGCTGCCGCAGGGCGGCGTGGAATATGTCGTCCGCCTCTTCCTGCGAAAGCGAACGGACGAGTTTTTCCATGATCTCGGTAATCGCGGCGACGGAAATGCCCACTTCGCGACAGACGTTGATGACAGCCATGCGCTGGACGTTGCGGTGGCTATAAACGCGCATCTGGCCGATACGCTTCGAGGTCAGCAGCGCCTTTTCCTCGTAAAAATGCAGTGTTCGGTGGGTTACCCCGAAGATATTGGCCATGTCAGCGATGGGGACCGGTTCGGCGGGCAGGGAGGAAGGCAGGCTCACATCCGGTAGAAAGCTGCTGATCCTTAGATTGGGTTTGTCCTCGTCGCCGTGTTCAAACGGCATCCTGCCATCCTGCATCGTCTCCCCCTTCACGCTTTTTGACAGTGTGCCTGCTTTTTATGGCATCCGTTACTTGTTCCCCTGTCACGGGCCTGTCTTCTGATCTAGACATCATGCCAAACGCAGCAAAAAAACCATAACGTGTATTGCCTGCTTTCGTTCCCGCACCTTTAAAAAATTTTATCGGCCTCCTTGCGGTCGGCGTCAACCTGCGTGAAACAAGGTGTCAATTCCGAACCGGAGCTCCGATGCCATGCCTGCAAAACTTTCCGTCAATTTGAACGCAATTGCCATGTTACGCAACCGCCGCGATCTTCCCTGGCCGGATGTCGCGCATTTCGGGCAAATTGCGCTCTCGGCGGGTGCAAGCGGGCTGACTGTACACCCTCGGCCCGACCAGCGCCACATCCGCTTTTCGGACCTGCCGGTGCTGCGGGCGCTGATCGATGACCGTTTCCCCGGCGCGGAATTCAACATCGAAGGTTATCCGACCGAGGATTTTCTGGTCCTTTGTGAAAAGACGCAGCCGGAACAGGTGACGCTGGTGCCGGATGATCCGTCGCAGGCGACCTCCGACCATGGCTGGGATTTCCGCAAACATGCCGTTTTCCTGAAGGACGTCGTTGGACGCCTGAAGGCCGGCGGCATGCGCGTTTCGCTGTTTGCCGATGGCGACGGGGAACGCGAGCCCGTGGAACTGGCAGCCGAGACGGGGGCTGCCCGCATCGAGCTTTATACCGGCCCTTATGGTGGCTGTTTTGACGATCCGCAAAAGGCTGACGTGCTTGTCGAGCAGCTGGGGCAGACGGCGGATCATGCCGCCGCACTCGGGCTTGCGGTCAATGCCGGCCATGATCTGACGGTGGCGAACCTGCCCAGGCTGATGAAACGTATTCCCAATCTTGCCGAAGTCTCGATCGGGCACGGGCTGACGGCAGATGCGCTTGAGTATGGCATGGCTGAAACAGTCCGGCGTTTTTGTCAGGCCTGCGGTCAGCCTAATTCATAACCAAAGTCAATTTTTTCGCCTATGCTCTGCCTTGCGCATGCTCCGTGCGCGAGCTTTGGAAGGCAGAGACATATGCAAGAACATCATGTTGTCGTCGTGGGTGGAGGCTTCGGCGGTTTGCAACTGGTTCACGGGCTGGAGGGGGCCCCTGTCCGCATCACATTGATCGATCGTCGCAATCATCACCTGTTTCAGCCCCTGCTGTATCAGGTTGCGACGACGGCGCTGGCGACATCCGAAATCGCCTGGCCGATCCGCCATCTTTACCGCGACCGCAAGGAGGTGACGACCCTGCTTGCGGAGGTGACCGGTGTGGACCGGGTGGCGAGAACCGTGCATCTCAACACCGGCGAGAGCATCGGCTTTGATACGCTGGTACTGGCCACTGGCGCGCGCCACGCCTATTTCGGCCGCGACGAGTGGGAGCGTTCCGCACCCGGCCTCAAGACGCTGGAAGATGCAACGACGATCCGCCGCCGCCTGCTTCTCGCCTTTGAAAGAGCCGAACTCGCCACCAGTGAAGAGGAACGGCAGGCGCTTCTCACCTTCGTCATCATCGGCGCGGGCCCGACGGGCGTGGAAATGGCGGGCATGATCGCCGAACTGGCCAACAAGGTGCTACCGGCGGAATTTCGCAATGTCGATACCACAAAGACCCGTGTTCTGCTTGTTGAGGCCGGGCCTCGTGTCCTGCCGGTCTTTACGGAGGATCTTTCGACCTATGCCAAAGAAGCGCTTGAGAAGCTTGGCGTCGAGGTTCTGCTCGGCACGCCGGTGACGGCCTGCAACGATGAGGGTGTGACGGTGGGTGAGAGCTATTATCCCTGCCGCACCGTCGTCTGGGCCGCCGGTGTGCAGGCCTCTCCCGCCGCGAAGTGGCTGAATGCCGCCGGCGACAGGGCCGGGCGTGTCATCGTCGGGCCGCAGCTTCATCTCGAAGACGATGCTGATATCTTCGTCATCGGCGATACCGCCGCCGTCAATCAGGAAAACGGCAAGCCGGTGCCGGGCATCGCGCCCGCGGCAAAGCAGCAGGGCGCTTATGTGGCGAAGGTCATCAAGGCGCGGCTGGAGGGCAAGCCGTCGCCGGCACCCTTCCGCTACAGCCATCAGGGTAATCTCGCCACCATCGGCAAACGCGCGGCGGTGATCGATTTTGGTCGGTTCAAGCTGAAGGGCGTGCTGGCGTGGTGGATATGGGGGCTTGCCCATATCTACTTTCTGATCGGAACGCGCTCGCGGCTGGCCGTGGCGTGGAGCTGGCTGTGGATTTATCTGAGCGGCCAGCACAGCGCGCGGCTGATTACCCAGAAAGAGACGCTGAAGGACGAGGCCTGAAGTAACAAAGAAAAGGGCGGGAAGCATGGCTTCCCGCCCTCGTTTATTTGGTCGTCTCTGCGCGTATCAGGCGTCGAGCGAGGCCATGTCGATGACGAAGCGGTAACGCACGTCGCTCTTCAGCACGCGCTCATAGGCTTCGTTGACGTCCTTGATGTCGATCTTTTCGATTTCCGAAACGATGTCGTGCTTGCCGCAGAAATCCAGCATTTCCTGGGTTTCCTTGATCGAACCGATCATCGAACCGGCGAGCGAACGGCGGCCGGGAATGACCGAGAAAGCATGAACCGGGATCGCATGTTCCGGCACGCCAAGCAGAACCATCGTGCCATTGACCTTGAGCAGGTTGAGATAGGCGTTCCAGTCGATTTCAGCCGAAACGGTGCACAGGATCAGGTCGAAGGTGCCGGCGAGCTTCTCGAAGGTCGAGGCGTCGCTGGTGGCGTAATATTCCTTCGCGCCGAGCTTGAGGCCGTCTTCCTTCTTCGACAGGGACTGCGAGAGAACGGTGATATCAGCGCCCATGGCCGAGCCGATCTTCACGCCCATATGGCCAAGGCCACCCATGCCGAGGATCGCGACCTTCTTGCCGGGGCCGGCATTCCAGTGGCGCAGCGGCGAATAGAGCGTAATGCCGGCGCAGAGAAGCGGCGCGGAGGCATCGAGCGGAAGATTGTCCGGGATGGACAGGACGTAGTCTTCCCTGATGACGATATGGTCGGAATAACCGCCCTGCGTCGCGGTCTTGCCATCGCGCTCTACTGAATTGTAGGTCTGCACGAGGCCCGGCAGGTACTGCTCGTTATCGACATCGCGCGTGGCGCAGCCGACGCAGGAATCGACGAAGCAGCCGACGCCGACATGGTCGCCGACCTTGAACCGGGTGACCTTGGAGCCGACGGCCCGCACGACACCGGCGATTTCGTGGCCTGGCACGATCGGGTAAACGGCATTGTGCCATTCGTTGCGGACGGTGTGGATGTCCGAGTGGCAGATGCCGGCATATTTGATATCGATGACGACGTCGTCATCATTCGGCTCGCGGCGTTCGAAGGTGAACGGGGTAAGCGGCTTCGACGCGTCGGTCGCAGCGTAACCTCTTGCAATAGCCATCTGAATATCCTTTCGGGAGTTGGGGACGGCGGAATATGCAATGGAAGCGTCAAGGGGCGTTAGAGCGATCCTCCGAGCTTCTTGCACGATCCTGCAAAAAATACCCGCGTGCTCTTTGCGGATGGCGGGCGGCCTTCTAGATAAGAGACATCCAATATGTCTCTTCCTTCAGCCAGGGGATTTTCCCTCATGTCCTTGCCGTTCAATGTCTATCAGGAGATCGCTTCCATCGCCGCGCGGCACGCCACCCAGGACGGTGAGGTGCGCACGGCGATCGAATCCCTCGGCATCAGTCGGCGCACGATACCCAGCGCGCCGTGCCACGGCAGCTACCGTCCCTCTCTCGCACTCGTGATCCAGGGCTCGAAAAGCGTTCAGTTGGGCACGGACACCATCAATTACGGTGCCGGTGACTATCTCCTGACCTCGCTTGACCTGCCGGTTGCCTGGCGGGTGGTGGAGGCGAGCAGGGAGGTGCCGCACTTCTGCATCGCCCTTGCCATAGACAGTGAAAAGCTGCTCGATCTTATGAGCCGCGTACCGATCGATCCACCTTCGGAGCCGGCGAATGGGCAGCGCGGCATCGTCGTTAACAAGGCCACACCGGAGCTTCTCGATGCGGCCATCCGGCTTCTGCGCTTGCTCGATCGTCCAGCCGACATTGCCGCCATGGCACCGCTGATCGAGCAGGAAATCCTTTATCGCATCCTGACCGGACCGGCCGGCGGGCAGCTGATGAACATCATCGCGGCAGGCAGCCATGGCAATCGCATCGCCCGCGCCATCGCCTGGTTGCGCGAGAATTTTGCGCGCCAATTGCGTATCGAAGAGCTGGCTGAGCAGATCGGCATGAGCGTCTCGTCCTTCCACCATCATTTCAAGACGATCACGGCCATGACGCCGGTTCAATATCAGAAGCAGCTGCGCCTGCATGAGGCGCGTCGGCTGATGCTTGCGGAGCGGCTGGATGCGGGTACCGCCGGACATCGTGTCGGTTACCAGAGCCCGTCGCAGTTCAGCCGTGAATATAGCCGGTTTTATGGACTGTCGCCGTCGCGTGATGTGGATGCATCGCGTGAGATGGCGGCGGGGTAGATGTCCATTCAAGGCGGAGCGGTGGCGCGTGGGGCTTACCCCCCTCTGCCCTGCCGGGCATCTCCCCCACAAGGAGGGAGATCGGCAAGCAGCTTTGGCCCTGCTTCATTCTCTGTCCTCGAGATGGGCGAAGCGTAGCGGCATATCGATCTCCCCACCTGTGGGGGAGATGCCCGGCAGGGCAGAGGGGGGTAAGCCCCACGCGCCATCGCTCCGTTATCAACGCACAACCGCCTAAAGAACCCTACCACGCTTCCATCCCCAATACGCCGCACCGCGTCAATTCTCATCTCCCTTTAAAGAATCCGCTTGACGCCCAAGCTGCCTCCGCTTAAATGGCGCTCGAACCGTACCGTACGGTACATTAATCAAGCCCCTGGAGTGGAAAAGACTTGGCTTCCGACCCGATCACAGCGCAGGAATTTTCGCCGCGCCAGAACGCCGTTCTGGATCAGGCATTGCGTCTTTTGGTCGAGGGCGGCGAGAAAGCGCTCACCACATCCGGGCTGGCGCGCGCCGCCAACTGTTCGAAGGAAAGCCTCTACAAGTGGTTCGGTGATCGCGACGGCCTGCTGGCGGCGATGATCACCTTCCAGCAGAGCAAGGTCCGCACCTTCGAGAAGGCGGGTGACCGTGTTTCTGCGCCGCAGCTTGCCGATCACCTCGAGGTTTTCGCGCATGATCTGCTGGACGTGCTGGCGGGCGATGTGTCGCTGGCGCTCAATCGTCTGGCCATCGGGCAGGCGAGCCGGGATGGTTCGAAGCTTGGCGATCTGCTGCTGGAACGCGGCCGCCGCCAGATCGATCGCCGCGCCCGCGGACTGATCGAGGCGGGTCGCCGTTCCGGCTACCTGCGTTTCGATGACGCCGAAGAGGCGTATCGCAGTTTTTACGGCCTCATCGTTTCGGATCTGCATGTGCGCATGCTGCTGGGCGAGGCGCCGGACAAGGATTTTTCCGCCCGGGCAAAGAAGGCGGTCGTCGCCTTTCTGACGCTCTACGGGACGGAAAAGGTACATTCGGAACTCAGCGGCAAGCCCGCCTGAGTTTCCGGTTCAGACAACCGAGAGACAAGCATTAGGGAAGGACCATAAAATGCGCGTTTATTATGATCGTGATGCCGATCTCAATCTCATCAAGTCCAAGAATGTCGTCATCGTCGGTTACGGTTCCCAGGGCCGCGCCCATGCGCTGAACCTCAAGGATTCCGGCGCCAAGAACGTCGCCATTGCACTCAAGGCCGGTTCGCCGACCGTCAAGAAGGCCGAAGCCGATGGCTTCAAGGTCATGACCGTTGCCGAAGCCGCCAAGTGGGGCGACCTCATCATGATGGCAACGCCTGACGAACTGCAGGCCGACATCTACAAGGCCGACATCGCCGGCAACATCCGTGATGGCGCAGCGATCGCCTTCGCACACGGCCTCAACGTTCACTTCGGCCTTATCGAGCCGAAGGCTTCGCTCGACGTCGTCATGATCGCACCGAAGGGCCCCGGCCATACGGTTCGCGGCGAATACCAGAAGGGCGGCGGCGTTCCCTGCCTCGTTGCCGTTCACCAGAACGCTTCCGGCAACGCGCTTGAACTCGCTCTCTCCTACGCCTGCGGCGTTGGCGGCGGCCGTTCGGGCATCATCGAAACCAACTTCAAGGAAGAGTGCGAAACCGACCTCTTCGGCGAACAGGTCGTTCTGTGCGGCGGTCTCGTCGAACTGATCCGCGCTGGTTTCGAAACGCTGGTCGAAGCCGGTTACGCTCCGGAAATGGCCTATTTCGAGTGCCTGCACGAAGTGAAGCTGATCGTCGACCTGATCTATGAAGGCGGCATCGCCAACATGAACTACTCGATCTCCAACACGGCCGAGTGGGGCGAATACGTCACCGGTCCGCGCATCATCACCGCCGACACCAAGGCTGAAATGAAGCGCGTCCTGCACGACATCCAGACCGGCAAGTTCACCTCCGAGTGGATGCAGGAATGGAAGGCCGGCGCCGCCCGCTTCAAGGGCATTCGCCGTAACAACGACGCCCACCAGATCGAAGAAGTCGGCGCCAAGCTGCGCGGCATGATGCCCTGGATCGGCAAGAACAAGCTGGTCGACAAGGCCGTCAACTAAGCTTCATTGCTTGGTGGAAGATATGGAGGCCGGGGCGAAAGCTCCGGCCTTTTTCATTGACGGTCGCACCGATATGTCTTGACTCACTATTTTTTGTACGTACATAAATCTGTACATGTTTGCGGAAAGGCAATTCTCATGGCGAATGTGCGATTTACCGAGTTCCGGCAGAACTTCGCGACCCATTTCGACCGGGTGCTGGAAACCCGCGCGCCATTGCTTGTCACGCGGCAGGGCAAAGAGGCGGTGGTCGTGCTCGCCGAAGGGGAATATGAGAGCATGCAGGAAACGCTGCATCTCTTGTCCAACCCGGCAAATGCCTCACGGCTTCGCGCATCCATGGACGAACTTGAGCGGGGTGATACCGTCGAGCGGGATCCGACCGAAGAATGAAGCTCGTCTGGACGCTAAGTTCATGGGACGATTATGAGTTCTGGCAAAGAACCGATGCCCGCATGGTCGAGAAAATAAACGACCTTATCCGAAATGCCAAACGCACGCCCTTTGCAGGGCTTGGAAAACCGGAGCCCCTGAAGGGCGATATGGCAGGATATTGGTCTCGGCGGATTACCGCCGAGCATCGGTTTGTCTATCGTGTATCCGGGTCCGGAAGCGAGCAGAGGCTGGAAATCATCCAGTGCCGCTTCCATTACCAGTAACCGCTCACTTCGGCGGGATGACGCCCTTGGTCAGCAGGAAGCAGCCGTAGAAGCGCGTCTCTCCAGTCGTGATGACGCAATAGGCCTGCTTGGCTTTTTCGTAGAAGGCGAAGCGTTCGATGCCATACATGGGGGCTGATTTTCCCTCGGCCGCGTCGATTTCCTTCTGCACTTCGGCCTGCACCGGTTCCAGCTGATCGGGCGCACCCATCACTTCCATGCGGCCGACCGAAGGCTGCAGCGGGGTGTCGAGCGGCAGCACCGAGAGGATCGCCTTCATCGCGCGGGCCGCCGAGACATTGTCGATATGCAGCACCTTGCCGACAGCCGTGTGCCGGGCAACCGAATCGGACGGGAAATTGGTGTCGGATATCACCAGCGTATCACCGTGACCCATGGCGCGCAGCGCGTGCAGAACATCGGCATTCAGCGCCGGGTCGATATTTTTCAACATGTCTTCTAACTCCCATCATCGTCATGCCGTCCGCGGCACCGGCGCGCAATCCAGCCGGAAAAGCGCGCGGCGTCAATCGCAAACGGAAGATTGTTAAGCCTTCTCAGAGGGTGTATCTGGCTTTGTCCGCAAAAACGGCCGCGAATGTGGGGCTGTGGCGGACACCGTGCAGGGAGGCAGAAATAATTCGAAAAACTGATAAGTCAGTATTGCTGACATATCGACATTTCTGTAAAGATGCACGCATAAAAACGACACAAGAGGAAACGTACCCATGCTTAATTGGGAACAAATTTTCGCCACGCGCTCTTCGCGCATGAAAGCGTCTGAAATCCGCGAGCTGCTGAAGCTGCTCGAACAGCCCGATATCATCTCCTTTGCCGGCGGTATTCCGGATCCGGCTCTCTTCCCCGCAGAGGAGTTCCAGCAGGCTTATGCGGAAATTTTTTCCGGCGCGCAGGTCAACGCCGCCCTGCAATATTCGGTGAGCGAGGGTTACAAGCCGCTGCGCGAATGGCTGGCGGGCGAGATGGACAAGATCGGCATCGAATGCACCGCCGACAACGTCTTCATCGTTTCCGGTTCGCAGCAGGGTCTCGATTATCTCGGCAAGCTGTTCCTGTCGCCGAAGGATACGGCGCTGGTCACCTGGCCGACCTATCTCGGCGCGCTTTCCGCCTTCAACGCCTATGAGCCGAATTACGACCAGCTGAACCCCGGCGGCAACCGCACGCCCGAGGCTTACCGCGAAACAGCCGCCAAGCTCGGCGGCGCGGTGAAGTTTGCCTATCTCTCGGCCGATTTCTCCAATCCGACTGGCGAAACCGTCGATCTGGCTGGCCGCGAAAAGGTTCTGGCGCTGGCCGACGAGCTGGATATCGCCGTTATCGAAGACGCCGCCTATCAGTCGCTGCGTTACGATGGCGAAGCGGTGCCGCCGATCATGGCGCTCGATATTGCCCGCTCCGGCGGCATCGAGAACACCCGCACCATCTATTGCGGTAGCTTCTCCAAGACGCTGGCACCCGGCCTTCGCGTCGGTTACATCGTTGCTTCCGCACCGGTTATCCGCAAGCTGGTGCTGATGAAGCAGGCGGCCGATCTGCATTCCTCCACCATCAACCAGATCGCCATCGAACGCGTGGCCTCGCGCGGCTTCGACAGCCAAGTCGCCAAGATCAAGGCAGCCTACAGCGCACGGCGTGATGCGATGCTGGCCGCGCTTGAGAAGTACATGCCGAAGACCACCAGCTGGACCAAGCCGGAAGGCGGCATGTTCATCTGGGTCACGCTGCCTGAGGGTATGGATGGGGCCGCACTTCTGGCAAAATCCATCGCGACGGAAAAGGTAGCCTTCGTTCCCGGCCGCGCTTTCTTTGCGGATGGTTCGGGTACGAATACGCTGCGCATCAGCTTCTCCTGCGCCAATGAGGCGATGATCGAGGAAGGCATGAAGCGACTTGGCCGGTTGATCACGAGGGCGCAGGCGGAAACGAGCGAGGCGATCGCGGCGATTTGAGGAGCTTTCCCGTGGCGGGGGAGGGTGTGGCTTTACCCCCCTCTGTCCTGCCGGACATCTCCCCCTCAAGGGGGGAGATCGACTCGTGGTTAGGTCTCGCCCATCTCGGCGTCTGCAAATGAAGTGAAAGCAGAGCCTCTTGCCAATCTCCCCCCTTGAGGGGAAGATGCCCGGCAGGGCAGAGGGGGTAAGCTGCAAGTGCCAAGGGAGTTCTCAATCCCAACGGCCCCCAAGAGATCATCCCTCAAAAATCCTGCCTGTCACATACATGTTATGCAATCATGTTTTAGCGGTCCCACCGAACAACAGGGACTGGACCCATGAAAACGCTGCTCTCCGCTTTCACCGCCATCGTATCGCTCGGCTTCATCGCCACCGCCGCCAATGCCGCCGATCTGGTGCTTTACACCAGCCAGCCGAACGAGGACGCGCAGGCGACCGTTGATGGTTTCAAGGCCGCCAATCCGGGCCTTGAAGTCGAATGGGTGCGTGACGGAACGCCGAAGATCATGGCCAAGCTGATGGCCGAAATCAATGCCGGCAATCCGGTTGCCGACGTGCTTCTGATCGCCGATACGGTGACGCTGGAGCGCATGAAGCAGGCCGGCCAGCTTCTCGCCCACAAGTCTGCCGAAGCCAAGAATATCGATGCCTCGCTTTATGATGCGGACGGTTATTATTACTCCACCAAGCTCATCACGACCGGCATCATGTACAACACCGCCGCCGCGATGAAGCCGACGAGCTGGAAGGATCTGGCCAAGGCGGAAGCCAAGGGTCTCGTGACCATGCCAAGCCCGCTCACCTCGGGTGCGGCGCTGATCCACGCGCAGACGCTCGCCGCCGCAAACGGCCTCGGCTGGGATTATTACAAGCAGCTGAAGGCCAACGAAGCCATTGCCGGTGGCGGCAACGGTGCGGTTCTGAAGTCCGTCGCATCCGGCGAGAAGGCCTATGGCGTCGTTGTCGATTACATGCCGATCCGCGAAAAGGCCAAGGGCGCGCCGGTCGAGTTCGTCTTCCCGGAAGAAGGCGTTTCGGCCGTCACCGAGCCGGTTGCGATCATCAAGGGCACCAAGCACGAGGAAGCCGCCAAGAAGTTCGTTGACTACGTGCTTTCGGAAAAGGGCCAGCAGGGCTTCGTCAAGCTCGGTTACATCCCCGTGCGTGCAGACGCCGGCATGCCGGAAGGTTTCCCAGCCCGCGACAAGATCAAGGTTCTGCCGCTCAGCGCTGCCGATGCGCTGAAGAACTCCGAACAGGACCTCAAGACCTTCTCCGATATCTTCGGCTCCAAGGGCTGATATAGCGGAATGACCCGTTCCAAGGCTTATGGAAGCAGCCAGCCGCGCTGGCTGTTTCCTTTTGTGGTGAGTGTCGTTTTTGCACTCAGCGCCCTGCCGCTCGGCCGGCTCGCCTATACCGGCATCATCTCATCACTGAATGGTGACATATGGCGGCTTCTGGCCGATCCCGCTCTCTGGGATGCGGCGCTGAACACGCTCTCCACCTCGTTTTCCGGCATGCTGATTTCACTCGGCATCGGCGGCGCCTTTGCGCTTGCACTGACGCTTTGTGATATTCGCGGCAAGTCGATTTTGAGCTTCCTGTTCATGCTGCCGATGATGATCCCGCCGCAGGTGACGGCGCTGTCGTGGATTGGCATGACCGGCCCATCGAGTACGCTTTTGAAGGCGATCGGCCTTGCGCCGGCGATGGGATCGCCGCAGCCGCTTTATTCCATTGCCGGCCTCGCGTTGTTGCTCGGTGTGCAGCACGCGCCGCTCGTCTATCTGTCGCTGCGCGCCGGCCTGCTGGCCTTGCCGCAGGACGGCATCGAGGCCGCCAAGCTTTCCGGTGCTTCACCACGCCGCGTGCTGTTCGATATCATCCTGCCGCTATCGACGCCCGGATTGATTGCCGGTGCGGCGATCTCCTTTGTCTCCAATGTCGGCAATTTTGGCATACCGGCGATCCTCGGCATTCCGGCCTCGATCTTTACCCTGCCGACGCTGATCTACAGCCGTTTTGCCAGTTTCGGCACCAGCACCTTCGGCGACATCGCCATTCTCTCCACCATGATCGCCATCATTTCCGTGGCCGGGCTGGCGCTGCAGGAACGGGCGATGAAGGGCAGGGATTATCGCATCATCGGACTTTCCGGCAAGGCGGCGACTTTCGGGCTGGCGCGGTGGCGGGTGCCGGCGGAGCTTGCCCTGTGGCTCGTGCTGTTCTTCATGCTGATGGCGCCATTGACGGCACTGGTGGCAAGTTCGCTCGCTCCCGCCTATGGCGTGCCGCTCAGCCTCAAGACCGCGACGCTGCATGCCTATGAGGAGTTGCTTTACCGGCAGAGTGTGACCCGTACGGCCTTCCGCAATTCGCTGTTTCTGGCGACGGCGACCTCGCTTTGCCTGCTGGCGGTGACGGTGCTGACGGCTTACTTTCTGGTGCGCGGCAAGAGCCGCTTCATGTTCCTGCTCTCGGCGCTGGTGGATATTCCCTATGCGCTGCCGGGCGTGGTGATTTCCGTTTCCTTCGTGCTGCTCTTTGCTGCCCCCATTCCGCTGCTGGGCGTGACGCTCTACGGTACGATCTGGATCATATTGCTCGCCTATTTTTCCTCCTTCTTCGCCGTCAGCCTCAAACCCATGGTCAGCGCTTTCCTGCAATTCGATCCGTCGCTGGAAGAGGCAGCAAGGCTCTCCGGCGCCGGCTTCTGGCGGCGGCTGAAGGATATCATCCTGCCGCTGGTCGGGCCTGCAGCGGGCGCGTCCGTCATTCTGGTTTTCCTGATCGCTTGCAATGAGCTGACGGTCTCCGCGCTCCTCTGGTCCGCCGGCACGCAGACGCTCGGCGTCCTCATCTACAATCTCGATGACAGCGGCAGTTTCGATCTCGCCTCCGCACTTTCGGTGCTCGTCGTCATCATGGTCATTATCCTCATGCTGCTGCTCGAAATTCTGGGGCGCTATCTGCCGAAAGGAGTCGTCCCTTGGCGAAACTGATCCTCAACCGCTTGTCGAAAAGTTTCGGGGCGGGTTCCCGGCCCGCCGTCGACGATGTGTCGCTGACGGTGCGTGACGGTGGTTTCCTGGCGCTGCTCGGGCCTTCCGGCTGCGGCAAGACGACAGTGCTGCGCATGATCGCCGGTTTCGAACAGCCGACCGATGGCTCCATCCTGCTTGGCGAGCGGGTGCTGGCCGATGCCGGCAGCATGGTGCCGCCGGAGCGGCGCAACATGGCGATGGTGTTCCAGTCTTATGCGCTCTGGCCGCATATGTCGGTTGCTGACAATGCCGGTTATCCTCTCAAGGTGCGCGGCGTTACCGGCGAAAGATACCGCGAAAAGGTGCGTCAGGCGCTTGCAGCCGTCCGTCTCGAGAGCTTCGCCGACCGCCGTCCTGCCGAATTGTCCGGTGGCCAGCGGCAGCGCGTGGCGCTCGCCCGCTGCCTCGTCACCGAGCCTGACGTGGTGTTGCTCGATGAGCCGCTCGCCAATCTCGATCGGCATCTGCGGCAGGAGATGGAGGAGACGTTTCGCGATTTCCACGCCCGTTCCGGCGCGACGATGATCTATGTCACCCATGATCAGGCGGAAGCCATGGCGCTGGCGACCGATGTCGCCGTCATGTCGCAGGGCAAGCTGCTGCAGGTCGCTGCGCCGGCGGAGCTTTATGCGCGGCCGGAGGGCAGGCTGGTCGGTTCACTGGTGGGGCAGGGGGCGATCCTCACCCTGCCGGTCTCGGAAGGGGCATCGCGCGATCTCGACTGGGCGGGGCTTCGGGCGGCGATGGAGGGCGGCAGGCAATTGCCGCAGGCGGATATTCTCGTGCGGCCGCAGGATGTGGTGCGGGATGCGGACGGAATTGCCTGTACCGTTACCTCGGTTCTTTATGAGGGCGAGCGTTATGCCCTGCGGCTCGATCTGCCAGACGGGCAGGCGCTCCGGGCCTATTCGCGTGAAGCGGTTGCAGTCGGGGACCGGCTGCCGGTCGCCATTCGTGCGGGGTGGCGACTTTAGATAAGGGCGTCAGTGCGGCAGGTCCGATTTTTCCTGTCCTGAAGCTTTTCTCCCGTCATTCCGGCCTTGAGCCGGAACGACGGAAAAAGATGTGGCTGTGGGTAAGAGGCTTGCGTCACCTTACCTTCGTTCGTCTTATGAGAACTCCACTGGCGATGCTGAGTTGGAATCGCTAATCTCGGCCTGCAAAACAGGAATGACCCATGTCGCTTCGGCTCGCCACCTTCAATATCGAAAATCTTCTCACGCGTTTCGATTTCACCGGCTTTCGCAACCAGACGCGGCGCGACAGGGCGATCCAGCTTTTCGACATTCGCGACGAGGCGACCTATCAGGCGCTGGAAAGCGCGCGGATGGTGTCTTCCACCGACGATACACGCCAGCTTTCGGCGCTCGCCATTGCGGATGCGGATGCCGATATTCTCTGCCTGCAGGAAGTCGACAACATGGCTGCCTTGCAGGCCTTCGAATATGGCTATCTCTATCGCATGGTCGGCAATGGCTATCTGCAGAAATATCTGGTCGAGGGCAATGACAGCCGCGGCATCGATGTTGCCGTCGTCATGCGCGAGGAGACGCGGGATGGCGACCGGATCGAGGTCGTGGACATCAAAAGCCATGCGGCGCTGACCTATCGCAATCTCGATCTCTTCAATGCCGATCTTGCCGCTACCAACCAGATCGATGACAAGATTTTCAAACGGGACTGCCTGGAAATTGACCTCAGGATCGGCGGCAAACCGCTGACGCTCTATGTCACGCATTTCAAATCCATGACCAATGCCCGCGACGCGGTCGACGCCCGGATCGCCACCATGCCGATCCGCGAGGCGGAGGCCATGGCCGTTCGCCGCATCATCGAAAACCGCTGGGGCGTGGGCAATACCCGCAACAAGAATTTCGCGATCTGCGGTGATATGAACGACTATCAGGAGCGTGTTGCCATTTCCGGCGACCGGCGCAATGGCTACAGCTTCGCGCCGGTCGAGGAGGAGCGCAGCGCGCTTGATATCTTCACGGCCGATGGTTTCGTGGTCAATCCGATGATGCGCCGCGACGTCATGGATCGCTGGACGCTTTATCATTCGCGCGGGCCGCAGGAACAGCATCTGTGCCAGCTCGATTATATCTGGCTGTCACCGCGTCTGGCGGAAACCAATGCCTCGCATGTTCCCGAAATCATCCGCAACGGACAACCTTTCCGCACGGTTTTCCCGCCGGGGCAGGAGGTGGAGCGTTATCCCCGCACCGGCTGGGATCGCCCGAAGGCGTCCGATCATTGCCCGGTGGTGATGACGCTGGATCTGGTGTGATCAGCCCTCTTTGCCGGCTGGAAGACTTTCCGCCTAGCCGTTTGCCACCTTCGGGAAATAGGTGGCCCAGACACGGTTGCGGCCGGCGCGTTTGGCCTCGTAGAGCCGGTCGTCGGCAATTGCGATCAACTCGTCCCAGCTGTTGACCGCGCGCGCTTCCTGCCAGACCACCCCGAAACTCGCCGTCAGCGACAGTCCGCTCTGTTCATCGATCGTCTGGGCTTCGATCATGCGGCGAAGACGGTCGGCCGTGGCAGTCGCCGTGGCGTGGCTGACATCCTGCAGCACGACGACGAATTCCTCACCGCCGTAGCGGGCGAGAATATCGTTCTTGCGCAAGGCGTTTCGCAAAAGCCCCGCCGTCTTTTGCAGCGCTATATCGCCCATGGCATGGCCATAACGGTCGTTGATCGATTTGAAGTGGTCGAGATCGACAATCATCACGCCGAGCGACTGACACTGGCCCTCGCCGGTCAATATGGAATGAACGGCCTTTTCGAGGGCGCGGCGGTTGAAGACGCCCGTCAGGGCATCGGTTTCGGAAAGAGCGCGCAACTGTTCGGCCAGCGCACGCTGCTGATCCTCCATTTCGCCCTTCTGGCGAAGCTGTTCGCGCAGGAAATCGAGTTCCTGGAACATCTTCCGCACTTCCGGGGCCACCCTGTCCTCATGCTCACCTTCGGAAAGATCACCGGCGGCGATCGCCGCGATCTGCGCCCGGACGGATTGCATGGGGCGGAACAGCGCCGTCTTGTAGACAGATGTGAGCCGCAACAGGACGAGGACCGCGATACCGGCCAGCAACAGCGACGCTCCGCCGTAAACCAGGGCTTCCTGTTTCTTCTTTTCGATTCTCGCGCGGGTTTCTGCCAGAATGAGGTCGCGCAACGTATCGGACGACCGCATGCCGGAAATATAGTTCCGGGAGAACTCCAGAACGCTAGGCTGGGCGGATGGCATGGCCATCACGATCGTATTTTGCGCGTAACGCAGCGCCTGACCGAAATAATGGGTCTCCAAGTCGAGCAATGCCGCATCCAGCCGCGGCGTTGACAGATAAGCCGCGGTATAGTTGGTCAGCGATGCCTTCAGCGACAGCAGGCTCTGCAACTCGGTATCGAATTTGGTGCGATAGCCCAGCTTTTCCTGCCGGTTGGCCCGCAGGCTCATGATCACATAGGAACCGAGGCGGCCGATCCTGTCCCGCATCACGCCCGCCGTGCCCGTCATCGCGATGTCTATCGCCACATCGGGCGTTTTCTTGATGATGGCGCGTGCGGCCCTGCCGCGAAGCAGGTTAACGCTGTCCGCCGCCTTGAACATTGCTGAAATCGCGTTGGACATGGCGCTGTGGTTACGCGCCTGAGGGGGGAGTGCTGCAACCTGATCGACCAACTCGCGTGACTGCGCGAGCTTCTGACGGGTTTCGGCAAGGGATTTCGCCAGTTCAGGCTGCGTCCTTATATCCTCGGCGAAGGATGCTTCCAGTTCCAGCAACTTGTCGTCCGTCGCCTTGCGTGCGGAGGCAAGCCCTTCAACCAGCATTGCTTCCGGTGCGGATGCGCCCATCAGATTATTGGCGGGGCCCCGCTCGGCCGATACCAGCCATGCGGACTGGAGAGCTGTTTCAAAACGGGTGAGCTGCGCCGCATTGGTGCGATAACGCAGATAGTTGTGAACGCTGGGCAGCGCGGCAAGGGTGGCCAGCAGGATGGAGCTTGCGGCGATGATGATCGTGCCTGTCAGCTGGGTTTTCTGTATGCTCGCGCGCATCTGGTGCGTTGTTCTCACTGAAATGGTTATGTTTCATTGTCATTTTAGCGGTACTGCGTAAATACTTCGCTTATTTCGCAGGCTATTTGCTTTAATAGTGATCGTGCGGATAAGTCGGTGGGCACGGTGTGGAAAAGAAGCCGGCTGATGATAAGCAGACAGTTTTTGCTTTACACCAAGTCAGAATCTGATAGTTGGCAAGGCACTGGCTTGCCCTTGTAGCTCAGTTGGTAGAGCACCTGATTTGTAATCAGGGGGTCGCGGGTTCGAACCCTGCCGGGGGCACCAGTATTTTCAAAGGCTTGGCCTTTTCCCCTTTATATTCTTGCGGCAGTTTCGGTGATGCTTACGGCTTTATGTGATAAAGCTTGTGCACGATCGACCAATTGCCGTCGCGTTCCAGCAAAGACAGATATTCGTAGAAATCCATACCGTCGAAACGGGTCGTCAGCTTCACGGAAGCGCTGTCGCCCTCCTTGTCGATGCCCATGATTTCGAAGGCGGGATCGTGATTGGGGAGGCCGCGGTCGCTCTTGCGCATCTGGTCGACGAAATCCTCCAGCGACAGCCATTCGATCTCGCCCTCGAAGGTGCCGACGATGCTGGCGCGCGGGTCGAAAACGTCACGCATCAGGCTCTCATCCGCATAGGCCATGGCATGAACATAGTCCGTGACGGTCTGGGTAATGGTTTGAGGCATAGGATCGTCCTCCCTTCGGATCCAAAAGCCGAGCTTACACCCATTGGGGAGGTTCCACCATAACCCGCTGAAAATGCGCGGGTTACTCTTCCCTTCAGGGTGCTTTCCGGCTGCCCGAAGCAAGCGCTGCGCAGAATGATGCGGCATGTTTTGCCGCAGCTTTCCACAATTTTGTCCCGCCCGTCATTATAGTCGCCTTCTGTCCGACAAATTTCGGCAGCAAGGGCTTTTCCGGCCGTTGCGCCGCGAGGCTTTGTGTGGGCTTTGCCGGTTTAAAAGCCGGAGCGGGGTGCCGCACGGGGCGGAATTGGCTTATGATCCGCCCGCAGGCCTCTTGAGCGTGGCATCAGGCATGCGGGTAACAGTTTGCGTTTGAAGGTGTTTTTGTGATTGATCCCTATGTTTTGCTTGGCGTGGAGCGCGATGCCGACGAGGCGGCGATCAAGACGGCTTACCGCAAGGTGGCCAAGGCCGCGCATCCCGACAGCGGCGGCGATGCCGAGCAATTCGCGCGCCTGCAAACGGCTTACGAGCTTCTGAAGGATCCGGTGCGCCGCAAGGTGTTCGACGATACCGGTTACGATCCGCAGCTTGCCGACGCCAAGGACCTCAAGGGTCTGCTGATGCTTGAAACGCTGGTCAATGAATTCATTCTGGACGAGCGCGAACCCGGCAGTTTCGACCCCGTGGCGGCCATGCGCCGCAAGCTGACCGACGATATTCTGAAGAGCCGTTTCCATATTCTTGAGCTCGAGCGGCACCGCACCCGGGTCCGCAAACACATGGATCGTCTGGGCCGCAAGCCGGAAACCGATGTGCTGAGTTCCATGCTGCGTGCCCGCAGCCAGTCCATCGCCGAAGCCATCCGCAACGCGGAAACCCAGATCGAGGCGATCGAGCAGGCCTATACGATGCTGGAAGGTTATTCCTACGAGCTGGAGAGCGTGACACTCGCCGAACCACTGCTGAAGGGCGAAGCGGCGGAATAGGCCGGTCGTTCAGGGACCGTTGGCCAGCGCCAGGATGAGCTGGTGCACCCGCCCGCCGGGAGAAAGCTCGTCCCGGTCGAAATCGCGGCCGCGCTGGCGTTGCTCGTTGGAAAGCTCGCCGAGGCGCTCTTGCAGAACGGCACGCACTTTCTGGCATTTGGGATCGTTCTCCGCCCTCAGCCCGGTGCTGAAGGCTTCGATCTTCTTGACCATGTCGAGAATATGTTCGCCATGCACGCGCTCATGGGTTTCCACGCCGGAAATGAAAGTCTTCCAGCTGGCGGCGACGGCCGGCGGCAGGTTGGCCGGGGCTTTCGGCCAGGTATAGATGATGGTGAGGTTGGGCCTTGCAGTGGCCAGCACGCAGGCGCCATCCGGCTGCGGACGATAATCCCGCCGCCATGTCAGCTTGAAGGTGGTGTGGGCGATCGCCTGCACGCCGGCCGTCGGGCCACGTTCGCCGATGGACTGGTAAAGCGCGCCCCCGGAATTGCCGCTGATGGCATAGGTCTTGATCTGTTCGGCGGGTTTCCAGCCGGCGGATTGTGCTGACAGCGGAAGGGCGCTCAGCAACAGGGCGGCACTGACGGAAAGGGAAAAGAGACTATGGGCGGGCACGCATCGATCCTTGGTGGTTTGCGTGCCGAAGATAGGCGAGGGGCAGGTCGTCAGGCAAGGGGTTGCCGGGCGCGGACTGTCGGCTGTTGCATCAATAGTTCATACGAAAACCCCCGCGCCTCGGCGCGGGGGAGACAAGTGTCCGACTGCAGGGGTAATCAGTCGTCCAGCTTGTCGTAATCGAGCTTCGGCGCGGTCTGCAGCGCGTCCTTGGTGGTGTCGACATAGGCCTTCCAGGTGCCGTTGTCGTTGTGAACCGCAACGGATGCCGGGTCGAGCACCACATAACTCTTGTCGATGCCGAGGAAGCCGCCGACGCTGGCAACCAGACCGATCACCGACTTGCCGTCGCCAATCACCACATCCTCGATCTCGCCGATGTTTTCGTTCTGGGCATTGTAGATGTCCATGCCGTCAAGCTGGGAGGCGGTGAGATCGGTCTTCTGGACATTGACGAACTTCAGCGGCCCGCTGGCCTTGGTGCCCATGGTGATGCCGGGGCCGGACAGGGTGGCATCCGCGCCGGCGGCAGGGGCCGTGGTCGCCGTCTGGGCAAAGGCCACGGAGGAGGAGAGCGCCGCCGCGGCAGCGAGAGCGATGACATTGATTTTCATGATGTTTCTTCCCTTTGCATGCTGAACGTTGCGTTCGGGGAGGAAACGGTGACAGGCGAATTTGGTTCCGCATGGGAGGACCGGAAAATTTGGTCTATGTTGAAAGCCGGAACAGAGACGCAGCAGGCCGGGAGTGGCGGCGCGGTGAAAATCGGGAGGACATCATGGCAAAAACGCTTACGGAAAAAGACGCGGAAGCGACCGCAGCATCTGACGCCATCGATCGTAAAATCGCGGAGCTGGGCGACTGGCGCGGCGAGATGCTCGCGCGCATCCGCGCGGTGATCCTGAAGGCCGATCCGGAGGTGATTGAAGAGGTGAAATGGCGCGGCGTGCCGGTCTGGTCGCATGCCGGCATTCTCTGCACGGGGGAAACCTACAAGAGTGCCGTGAAGATGACATTTGCGAAGGGCGCTTCGCTTGAAGACCCGGCGGGCCTGTTCAATTCCAGCCTTGAGGGAAACACGCGGCGGGCAATCGATTTTCACGAGGGGGATGTGGTGGATAAGGCGGCGCTGGTAGCGCTCATCCGGGCTGCGGTGGCGTTGAACGTGGCGGGGAAAAGCGGGAAGAAGCGGACCGGAAATTAATGCGTTTTATTCAGTGGCGAAAAGAGCGCCATGCCTCAGTCCCTGGCGACATCCGCGGCCTTGTCCCACTCCCCGTCGATGAATTTCAGCGCATCGATGATCGAAACCTTCCATACCGACCAGACGTGATCACCATCCGTCACCCGCAATTCTGATTTGCGTTTGTCGGCCTGCAACGTCTCGTAAAGGGCGATGGCGCCGCGCCAGAGGAAGAAGCCGTCGTCATCACCGACCGTCAGATAGGTGGCGGGCAAATCCTGGCTTTCGGCGACATGCTGGGCAACGAGGGTGAAGACGTTCTTTTCATTGAAGAGCCGCGCATCAAAAGGCGTGCCGAAAGCGCTGGAGAAATGATCGCCGGTTGAAGGCAGCACGATGCCGCTGGTGATGGTGGTGCGGTCGACCTGATGGAAAAAGGCGCTGTCCTGAATGAGTTTGAGTTCGGCGGGCGTCTTGTCGAGATCGGCGGCCGGGACGTTCTGCCAGATGGCGCCGGACAGGCTGGCGACGGCGCCATAGAGGTCCTCATGGCCATAGGCGAGATGCAGGGCGCCGAAACCGCCCATGGAAAGACCGGCTATGGCGCGGCCTTGCCGATCCTTGCGCACCGGCAGGGTTTTTTCGATCTGGTGGCGCAGATCGCCGGTCAGCGCCGTTTCATAATCGCCGGGGCCGCCGACGGCGGCGGAATCCACATACCAGCTGTTCTTGACGCCGGGCATCACCACCACCAGCGGGCGGATGGCGCCGGCCTCGATAAGCGTATCGAGTGTCTTTTCGATATTGCCGAGATCGCGCCAGCTGTTCTGGTCGCCATCATGGCCATGCAGAAGGTAAAGCACGGGCCAGCCATTGTCCGGCGGTGCGCCATCCGGGCGGTAGATGTTGACGGGAAGCGGCGCGTTCAGGGCTGCGCTGTGGAAGGTAGCGTCTTCGATTTGCCCGGCGAGGGCAGAACCGGAGGACATAAGCAGGCAGAAGGCCATAAGGTTTTTCCGGCACATATGGGGTCTCCTGTCATCATTCCCGAAACGATCAACGTTCCTCGGAGCTACGCGTTCCGGAACCCATAATGTTGCGGCAATGCCGCTCGCGCAAGTTTGTGCGCGGCGTGGCGCTTCAACGTCGCAAACGTAATTTCATATCGCGGTGCTTTTTTCAGGTTTTAATATGATGACATTGCCATTATCGCATTTTGCCCGCCTGCCGGTTCTGCTGCTCTTCCTCTCCGGTTGCATGACCGTGCCGATTTCCAGCATTCCCAAGCTGATGCAGCAGGATTTTCTGACGATGAATTTCGAGCATGTGCGGGTCGGGTTACAGTTCCCGGCCTATCTTTCCCTGCGTTCCGGGGATGCGGTGATGATTACCCGCAGCAAGATAGATGGCGCGACAGGCGAAACCGTCGATACCTATGCGCTGGTGGCGGATACGGATGCCGCAGCCCTTGGGAAATTCCGGCCGGAAAGGCGGGAAGGAATGTTGGCGAGTGTGTGGCGGGTCAAACCTGAAGACGTCGGGAGGCTGACGGAGTTGCAGGAGCGGGTGCGCCGTTCCCGTGTCCAGGGACCGCGTATCAGGGGCAGCACCGAGATCAAGATCGTGAAAGCTTGCTTTATCGGCGCGTTTCCCGCCGGCCCGATCTATTCCTCGATCTATATGAAGCCCGCGGAAAACGAAGACTATATTCCCACATCGATTGATGCGGATCTGGTCAAGCTGTTCGGGCCGGCCGAGATCAGGTCGCTGATCACGCCATGCCAAAATTGACGGGTGCTACCGGAGTGTCCGCATGTCCCGTGACGCGTTTGCGGCTTCCCGCCGGCAATCCTGATAAAAACGGCGGTAACTTAACCCGCCGACCTGTCACGCCGACCCGTCAGGCCGGGCTTGCACGCCGGACATCACTGCCCCGGCCGGCCCGTCTTGCCCTTCGTCCGGCCCTTGCGCTTCTGCTCGCCGGCATCCTCATAGGAGCCCGCACCGATCTTGCCGCGCACCAGAGGTCTCGGGTCATCGGTCGTCCGTTCGGGCTGGCCTTCCAGCAGTGGCGAGAACCGTTTGCCGGATTCGGTTTCGGGCTTGTCGGGCACGGCGCCGCGCACGGGCTTTTCGGTTCGGCCCACCGTCATCTCGTCCAGCGTGTTCCTGCGGAACAGTGGCTTTCCGCCATCCGAGCCGGGGCCCATTTCGTCGAGTGAGGGTTTGGCGAAGAGGGATTTTCCGCTTTCGTTTGCGGTGGCACTCCCCTCTGTCCTGCCGGACATCTCCTCCTCAAGGGGGGAGACCGACTCGTGGCGGGCGCTCGTCCCGCTTTTCCTGCCCTTGCCACCACCCTCAAGCGATTTCGCCTCTTCCTTGGCCATGGGGTCATCCATGGTGGCGAGTTCGGCGGCCTTGAGACGCTTGATCTCGTCGCGCAGGCGGGCGGCTTTTTCGAAGTCGAGGTCGGCTGCGGCGTCGCGCATGGATTTTTCCAGCGCGTTGAGATGGGCCTGGAGATTGTTGCCGACCAGATGGCCGCCATCGGCGAAGCCCTTGCCGGAAACGCCGGATATATCGGCCCTTACGTGATCGCGCTCATAAACAGAATCAAGAATGTCAGAGATCTTCGCCTTGACCGATTCCGGTGTGATGCCGTGTTCGGTATTATAGGCCATCTGCTTTTCGCGGCGGCGGGAGGTTTCCTCCATCGCCCGCTTCATCGAGCCGGTGACATTGTCGGCGTAAAGTATGACCTTGCCGTCGACGTTACGGGCGGCGCGGCCGATGGTCTGGATCAGCGAGGTTTCCGAACGCAGGAAACCTTCCTTGTCGGCATCGAGGATGGCGACGAAACCGCATTCGGGAATGTCGAGACCTTCGCGCAGCAAGTTGATACCGACAAGCACGTCAAAAGCGCCAAGGCGCAGGTCGCGGATGATCTCGATGCGCTCCAACGTGTCGATGTCCGAGTGCATGTAACGCACGCGAACGCCCTGTTCATGCAGATATTCAGTCAGGTCTTCGGCCATGCGCTTGGTCAGCACGGTGCAGAGCGTACGGTAACCCTTGGCGGCGGTTTCGCGGATCTCACCGAGAACATCGTCCACTTGGCTGCGGGCGGAGCGCACCTCCACCGGCGGATCGATGAGGCCGGTCGGGCGGATGACCTGTTCGGCGAAGACGCCGCCGGACTGTTCCATTTCCCACGATCCGGGGGTGGCCGAAACCGCCACCGTCAGCGGCCGCATCGCATCCCATTCCTCGAAGCGCAGCGGGCGGTTGTCCATGCAGGAGGGCAGGCGGAAGCCATATTCGGCCAGCGTCGCCTTGCGCCTGAAGTCACCGCGATACATGCCGCCGATCTGGCTGACGGAGACGTGGCTTTCGTCGATGAACAGCAGCGCGTTGTCAGGAATATATTCGAACAGGGTCGGCGGCGGCTCGCCGGGATTGCGGCCGGTCAAGTAACGCGAATAGTTCTCGATGCCGGCGCAGGAGCCGGTCGCTTCCAGCATCTCGATATCGTAGCGGGTACGCTGCTCCAGCCGCTGGGCTTCCAGCAGTCGTCCGGCCTTTTCCAGCTCGGCGAGACGGACTTTCAGTTCTTCCTTGATCGACTTGATCGCGCCATTCAGCGTCGGGCGCGGCGTGACATAGTGCGAATTGGCGTAAATCTTGACGGATTGCAGATCGCCGGTCTTCTGGCCGGTCAGCGGGTCGAATTCGGTGATGGAATCGATCTCGTCGCCGAACATCGAGATGCGCCAGGCGGCATCTTCAAGGTGGGCAGGGAAGATTTCGATGGTATCGCCGCGCACGCGGAACGAACCGCGCTGGAAATCCATGTCGCGGCGTTTGTATTGCTGGGCCACGAGGTCGGCCAGAAGCTGGCGCTGGTCCAGCCGATCGCCCACCTGCATCTGGAAGGTCATGGCGGTATAGGTTTCCACCGAGCCGATACCGTAGATGCAGGAGACGGAGGCGACGATGATGCAGTCATCACGCTCCAGCAGCGAGCGGGTGGCGGAGTGGCGCATCCGGTCGATCTGTTCGTTGATCGAGGATTCCTTCTCGATGAACGTGTCGGAGCGCGGCACATAGGCTTCCGGCTGGTAATAATCGTAATAGGAGACGAAATATTCCACCGCATTGTCGGGGAAGAAGTTCTTGAATTCGGAATAGAGCTGTGCGGCCAGCGTCTTGTTGGGTGCGAGGATGACAGCCGGGCGCTGCGTGGCTTCGATCACCTTGGCCATGGTGAAGGTCTTGCCCGAACCGGTAACACCGAGCAGAACCTGGCTGCGCTCGCCGGAATTGATACCCTCGACAAGATCGCTGATGGCGGTCGGCTGGTCGCCGGCTGGCTGGTAATCCGAAGCCATGCGGATGGCGACGCCACCTTCCGATTTCGGCGGACGGGCGGGCCGGTGCGGTGTCCACATCTTGCCGTCCTTGAACAGCGGATTGCCGCTCTCGATCAGCTTGGACAAGGCGTCCACGGTGGCGGTGACGGCCCCCGGCGCGAGGTTTGCGGCCTCCTCCAGCGAGACATCCAGACCGGCAACCGGATTGAGGCCGGCCGCCGCGCGGGTCTTCGGATCGCTCGACCCGCCGATGGAAACGCCGCGCGCCGTCTTGGACGCGGTGGTGTTCTTGGTCGTTTTGGTGGCGGCCTTCTCCGTTTCCTTGCGCGCCTCGATCTCGATCTTCTTGCGGTGCTTGCCCGCCTTGGAAGCGATTTCGCGCTGGGTTTCGACGGAGGATGCCTCCGCCTCCGCCTCAAGCTGCTTCACCCAGTCGGCAACGCTGCCGCTCAGCGGTGCGCCTTCGAATGACGATTGCGGGGCTTCCTCGAAGCCCGAGGGCGAGGAGGTGGAGTTTTTCGGTGATCTGGCCATGCGCGAAATATGGAGGGAGTCACGCGCAAAGGGAAGGGGAGGCGGCGAAAAAATGAGTACAAAAAGGAAACGAAGCACGAGGAACAAAATTCGGCCGGATGCGTTGCGTAGCGGCTGAAGCGAGCTTTACGGAAACCCCTCAAAAATCCATTCCGGTTTTTGTTGCGATACGCTAGAGCAATCCCCACGGGCAGAATGATGGTTGCGTTTTCAAACTGCCTTTTAATGACCTCCCTTCTTATTTTTCAGGAACCATCATGCCGTTCTCGATCAGTCCCGCCCACATCTGGCCTGTCCTGATGCTTATTGTCTCCAATGTTTTCATGACCTTTGCCTGGTACGGCCATCTCAAGCACAAGGGCAGCGCGCTCTTCCTGGCGATCGTTGCGAGCTGGGGTATCGCCTTCTTCGAATATGTGCTCGCCGTGCCGGCGAACCGTATGGGATCGGAAGTTTATTCCACGGCACAGCTCAAGACCATTCAGGAAGTCATCACGCTCGCGGTCTTCGCGCTGTTCTCGATCTTCTGGCTGAAGGAAAGCATCACCATCAACCATGTGATCGGTTTCGCGCTGATCGCTTTCGGCGCTTCCTTCATTTTCCGGTCCTGAACCCGCATTCTCCAGCCGTGGCGGAGCGTTCCGCCGCGGCTGGCGCATTTCATTTTATGACGAGGTTCTAGGCGTTGGCGACGTAGTCCAGCCGCGCCTTGCAGATGCGGACATGGTTCTCATCGGCCCATTGCACCAGCAATTGCATGGGCACCAGAAACGAGCGGCCGAGATTGGTCAGCTCATATTCCACGCGCGGGGGCACCTCCGCATAGAGCGTGCGGCGGATGAAGCCATCCTCCTCCAGCCGTTTCAGCGTGCGTGACAGCATCTGCTTGGAAATATCGTCGATCCTGCGGTTCAACTCGTTAAAGCGAAGCACGCCACCCTGCAGGGCTTCGAGTACCAAGAGGCTCCATTGATCGCCGATGCGGTCCAGCACATCGCGGATGGGGCAGGGCTGGTCGAAGGCGAATATTTCTTTCGTTTGCATATCCGGCATTTTTCTTACCCCTTGCCTGTTTTTACCCTTGCAGGTCATCGCCATGTGACCAGATCAGCCGCCGCTGACTTCTTGCGGTTATGGTTGCGATACCATAGCTCTTCCTCGCGGTCTATTATTTAGACCAATGAAGATATCAATAAGAGGAAAGAAGCCATGGCTAACATCGCGCTCATCGGCGCTTCCGGCAATGCCGGGTCCCGTATTCTCAAGGAACTCTCCGATCGTGGGCGTCAGGTGACCGCGATTGCCCGCAATCCCGAAAAGATCGCCAAGCTGCCGAATGTGGTGGCAAAAAAGGGCGATGTCTTCGATCAGGCGGGGCTTGCGGACCTGCTGAAGGGTCACGATGCCGTGATCAGCTCGGTTCACTTCACCGCCAGCGATCCGGTGACGCTGATCGAGGCCGTGCGCGCCTCCGGCGTTCAGCGTTATCTCGTGGTCGGCGGCGCCGGCAGCCTTGAAATCGCACCGGGCCAGCGTGTGGTCGATCTGCCGAATTTCCCCGCTGCCTACAAGGAAGAAGCGACCAAGGGCGCAGCGTTCCTTGACCTGTTGAAACAGGAAAAGCAGCTCGACTGGACCTTCCTGTCGCCTTCGGCCGAATTCGTGCCGGGCGAAAGAACCGGTAAATTCCGGATCGGCAAGGACAGCCTTCTGAGCAACGACCAGGGCAGCCGTATTTCTTTCGAGGATTACGCCATCGCGCTTGCCGATGAAATCGAGAAGCCGCAACATTCCCGCCAGCGTTTCACCGTCGGTTATTGAGAGGTATCACCCATGAATTTCGTAACACGCCGTCTCGCCATCGCCACGCTTGCGCTCGCACCCGCGCTGATGGCCGCCCCCGTTCTGGCGCAAACCGCCAAACGTGATCTGACGCAGGAAGAAGCCAACCGCAAGCTGGTGATCGAGTTTTACGACACCGTCTTCAACAAGCATGAGGTGGAGAAGGGCGCGGCCGTCATCGTCGACAGCTACAAGCAGCACAATCCCATGGTGCCCGATGGCAAGAAGCCCTTCGTGGATTATTTCACCGGCCACTTCAAGGAAAACCCGCAGTCGAAGGCGCGGATCGTCCGCAGTGCGACCGATGGCGATCTCGTTTATCTGCATATTCATTCGACCGAAAAAGACGGCGATTGCGGCACTGCCATCGTCGATATTTTCCGGGTCACGGATGGCAAGATCACCGAACACTGGGACGTGATCCAGCCCGTGCCGGAAAAGGCTGCGAACAACAATACGATGTTCTGAGCAGCCTCCCATCGCAACGCCGATAGCCAGTGTGACAGCCGGGATTTTCCCGGCTGTTTGCATTTTCAGAGGGCTCGCCGTTTCTGACGGGATTGTATGACCAGATCCAGTACGAGCATCGCCAAAAGGCTCGCACCCACCAGCGGGAAAATGATACCACCAATGGCGAGCATGGCGAGCAGACTGCGCAGGACGCGTTTTTCCTGCGGCAGGGGCGGTACGCCGAGCGACCCCTTGGGGCGGCGTTTCCACCACATGATGCCGGCGGACACGGCAAGCAGGACGATGCCGATACAGACCACCAGCAGAACGATCTGGTTGGCGAGGCCGTATTGCTGGCCGAGATGCACGTTGATGCCCCATTCCAGCGCCCTGCCGAGCGGGCCGTAATCGGCGTAGCTCATGTCGATCAGCGGCTCGCCGCTATATTGATCGAGATGAACGACACGCTGCTGCTCGAGATCGTCGGGATAAACCGAGCCGCTATAAACACCGGTCGATTTCCCCGGCAGGGCAACGGTGTAACCGGCGGCAAGGCCGAGCGTATCGAAACGCGCGATTGCGGCATCAATGCCGATCGGCCGGGTTTCGGTGGAGACGGTGGATTCGGGGATTTTTGCCTGTTCCAACGACCAGCTGGTCTTGGCGACGTGGTCGAGATGCTCACCGGACATCGGAACAGCGGTGCGCAGGCCGGCCGGATATCCGAAATTGCTGCCATTTGCCCATTCATTGACCTTCGCGCCCCAGACGCCGGACCAGGGCATGCCGGTGACCGCAAGGAAGACGATGAAAAAGCCCACGAAAATGCCGGTGACGGCATGGGTATCGCGCCAGAACACGCGTTTCTTCGGCGTGCCGCGCACGGTGATGACACCACCTGTCTGCTTGCGCGGCCACCAGAGATAAATGCCGGTGGCGACGAGAAGGATTGACCAGCCCGCGGCGATCTCGATCAGATAACGGGCATAGGTGCCGAAATATTTCAGGCTGTGGAGATAGCGGATCGTCCACATGACAGTGCCGCGATCCGGCAGGGAGCCGGCAACCTCAGCCGTGTAGGGATTGACGTAAACCGCCCGCTTTCCTTCTACCGTATTGACGGTGATTTCCGTGGAAGCACCCGGATCGGCGGGTGTCGTATATTTGACGGCGGTACCCGGTACGGCCGCCAGCGCCGCAGAGATGATTTCCGAAGGAAGCGCTTTCGGCGCGTTCTGCGCCACCTCCACCCGTTTCAGATCGGAATGGATGAGATTGTCGAATTCATCCCGGAAGAGATAAAGCGCGCCGGTGACGGCAAGCGATATCATGAAGGGCAGGACGAGGAGGCCAGCGTAAAAATGCCAGCGCCACACGGCGCGGTAAAGATTGATGGACGAGGACTGCGCAGGCGCGCGCTCGTCCTCGAAAGAGGTCGTGACGGACATGAATGTCTCCGCAAAAGGGTTGATTTCCGGCGGGCCGGGAAGGTTTCAAGCGTGCGGAGAAGCGGGTGGTGCGCGCGGGCGCGATTCCAGATTGGGCGGCGATGGCGGTGACGCGGCATCGAGGTTCACAAAAGCGACTTCGCCACTCTGGATGATCCGGTCCGCACGCTCGACAGGCGTAATCGGAAGAGCAGCGATTGTGGCCGATGCCAGTCGGCAGAGCGTGCCGCAGCAGTCGGCGGCGATCTTGTCTGCCGGGTCCTGCTTGCCTGCGCCGCCATCAGGCATATGGGTGGAGCAGATGACCTCATCCGCCGCAAGCGCGGCCATTGCCATATTGCCGCTGGTCAGGCCATTGGCGAGACCCTGCAACAGGAAAAGCAGGATCGCCAGCGTGGCGATGGCGCCCGCCGAACTCCTGTCCTGCATGATCCTGCGAGTGAATCCCATGCAATCGCAATGTCATATTCGCGGCGAAATGTCACCGCGACACAATGACGGTGGACGGGCGGGTGTTCCTCAGGCCAACAGGTCGTAGGTGCGGAAAATCCAGGCGATCTGGTAGACCAGCGCGAAGATCACGAGAAACCGGTGAAAACGGCGATTGTCGATGAAGACCGCAAGCGTGAAGAGAACGACGTAAATGGCGGTGCGGATGAGATATTCCGGGCCGAGCGAGGCGAGGTAATCCTGCCCTTTCAGCAGGGTGTCGCCGACATCCGTGACGAAAAGCGCGGCCAGAAAGGCGAAGAACCAGCTTTTGCGGGAAAAGAAATAATCCTCATATCCCTTATATTCCTTCATCTCCGTGGGAAACAGCAGCACGCAGAGGAAATAGAACAGCGAGCAGAACAGGATGAGGAAAAGGAAGGCACCGAAATCCAGCACATGACCGGTGGCGGAAAGCCGGTGCTCCCACCACCAGAAATGCACCAGCATCAGAAACAGGAACGCCACCCAGCCGAGATGCAGCGGATAGATGCGCTCCTTCTTCGGGTGCTGCACGAAACCGGCAAGGCCGGTCAGCAGGCGCGCGAGGCTGAGGCCGACCACCATGCCCATGACCGCGCGGATGTGCGAATAGGCTTCTGCGGCGTTGACGGCGGCCTCCATCGTGTTCACTCCGCCGGAGGAATGGGCGTCGGCTGCCCGTTCTCGTCCATCGCCACCATGATGAAGGTGCCGGCGGTAACCTTTTCCAGCTTGTCGAAACGCGACCGTTGCGCCCAGGCTTCTACCGTCAATGTGATCGAGGTGCGGCCGACGCGGGCGATATCGGTATAGATGGACAGCGTGTCGCCGATCTTCACCGGCAGTTCGAAGGCCATTTCCTTGACCGCCGCAGTGACGACGCGACAGCGGGAGCGTTCGGCGGCGCGGATGCCGCTTGCCAAGTCCATCTGTGACATGACCCAGCCGCCGAAAATATCACCGGCCGGATTGGCGTCGGCCGGCATGGCGAGCGTCCTGAGCGTCAGCTCGCCGGTCGGTTTGATGGTCTGCTCGGTCATGTTGAGATGTGCTCCATGCGAATGACAAAGGCGCAGCATGCGATGCGCTTTGCGATTTCGCAAGGAAAGGAAAGCCTCAGGACGAGGCTTTGCCCAGAAATTGCTGCGTTGCGTAAAGGGCAATGGCCGCCGCATTCGAAACGTTGAGCGATTTGATCTCGCCCGGCATGTCGAGACGGGCGAGTGCCGAGACCGTTTCGCGGGTCTTCTGGCGCAGCCCCTTGCCTTCGGCGCCCAGCACCAGCGCGATCTTGTCGCCGCTGAAGGTCTGTTCGATGGGGGCGGGGCCTTCCGAATCCAGGCCGACAGAGAAGAAGCCGAGCTTGTGCAACTCGCCCAGCGCATCGGCGAGATTGGTGATCTGTATATAAGGAATGAGTTCCAGCGCGCCGGAGGCGGATTTCGCCAGTACGCCGGACTCCGTCGGGCTGTGGCGCATGGTGGTGATGACCGCGCCGGCGTTGAAGGCGACGGCCGAGCGCATGATAGCGCCGACATTGTGTGGATCGGTGACCTGATCGAGCACCAGGATGAGCGGGCTGTCCTTCAGCGCGCCGAGACGCTTGACCGGCAGCGGTTTCGTTTCCAGCATCACGCCCTGGTGGATGGCCTCGGGGCCGAGTACCCGGTCGATATCCTGCGGGGAAACCATCTCGACGGGGAAGGGCTGGGCATCCGCCTCGCCAATATCCAGACGCGCAAAGGCGTTCTGGGTGACGGAGAGCTTGACGATCTGCCGTTCGGGATTGGCGAGTGCCGCGCGCACGGTATGCAGGCCGTAAAGATGCACCTGATCGGGCGCAAGCTGCGGCGGCTTCCAGTCGTCAGCGCCACGGTTGCGGCGTTTCGGCTGCGGCGGGGTCGGAATTTCACCGCGCTCGCGCTTGGCATCGCGCACGGCACGGCGCAGGGTGGCGTAATGCGTGTCGCGGGTGGATTTGTTCTTGGGATCGTCTTTGCTCATGGCGCCTTATATCTCCGGCAAGAGCCGCGCACCAGCCCCTGCGATAATCCACAGGGCCGCAAAGGGGTTTGAATTTTTTCCCGAAAATTCGTGAAAGGGCGTGTTGACAGAAACGAACGAGGCCGTCATATACGCGCCACAGACGACGCAACGGCGCTTCGCCGCAGCGAAATCTGAAGAGCTTGGTCGCTCGATCCTAGCAGAAAGCTGGAGGGATGCCCGAGTGGTTAAAGGGGACGGACTGTAAATCCGTTGGCTACGCCTACGTTGGTTCAAATCCAACTCCCTCCACCATTCTGCACGGATCGAAATCACCACCGCGGGTATAGCTCAATGGTAGAGCAGCAGCCTTCCAAGCTGAATACGCGGGTTCGATTCCCGCTACCCGCTCCAGCGACCTCCCAATAAAATCAATAATGTCCGCTTAGCGCCTATCTATCAGCCCCCTGGCTCGATGGCGAGTTGTGTCCGCCTTCCGATGTTTTAGCAGTCTTGCGAAGGCCTTCTGGCCTGCCTGCATGTTCCTGACTGCGTTAGGCAGCATCAATAGGGAGAACGGCACTGGGTGCGCGTGCCTGCCGGCGCGATATAACTGTTATCGGTCGGATGATAGGAAGCGTAACGCGCTGCGCACCACTTTACATGATTTATTTCGGCCTGCGACAGGGCGTATCCGCCGGACGTGGCTTCTTTGCCGGTTCCGGCGGCGAAGGCGGATGCGGGGTAGCTGCGTCCGTTGGAATTCTGCGCCTGTTCCTGCGGCGCATAAGCCGGTTGTATGAGGCTCAGCGCATGGGCGGGCACGACGGAAGCGGCAGATAAGGCGACGCCAAGAGCGAGCGCGCAGATGGTCTTCGGCATCCTCAACATCGGTAAATCCTCGTTATTCGTTCGGGACGTTAACGAAAATTCAGGACATTCGTTCCGGTGGAAGGTTGACGCCACACACACAGACGTGATTCTTGGGGCCGCAACTGATCCATGTATGGCGCCGGCCGGCCCGATGCCGCTTTCGCCGGGAAAATGTCGTGAGCGATGAGCCGCTTATTGCCGTTTAACGGGACTTTTCGTCCTTATTGCACTGCTCGTTGACAAGCGGAAAATCCGGTCGGATAGTCGGCCCGCAATCATGCAAACGGGAGTCTTCAATGATTAACAGGGTTGTCATTCTCTCATCCTTTGCGCTGCTGGCATCGGCGGCGTTTGTCTCCCCCGCAGCCGCACTCACCATGAAGGAGTGCAGCGTGAAGTATCAGGCGGCGAAAGCCGACGGGTCTGCCAAGGATATCAAGTGGAACGACTATCGCGCCAAGTTCTGCGGCAGCGAGGCGGCCGCTGAAGATGCGGCCGACGACAAGCAGGTCGCGGCCACCAGCGAAAAAGAACCCGCAAAAGCAACGATCAAAGCTCCGAAGGGCGTCGCTTTTCCGAGTGCTGTCGATAAGAAATATTCAAGCGAGACGCCCGGAAAGGCCCGCCTGAAGACCTGCGTCGACGCCTACCACAAGAACAAGAATGACGGCACGCTCGGTGAACTGAAGTGGATCCAGAAGGGCGGCGGTTATTGGAGCCTGTGCAACACAGCCCTGAAGAGCTGAGACCGGCAGGGGCGTCGGTTGATTGCCGTTTGCCCGACATTGGGGCGTTATCCGAATAACATCGGATAACGCCCGTGCCGATTCGTCTGGCAGCTATGCGGCCAGGGTGCTTTGCCGCCAACGCCAGGCATGAGCGGACCGGTTCTTCAAGCGGAACTGCCCTGTTTGGGTGAAGGGCCGGCCCTTTGACGGGGCGGTGTCGCGTGCCATGGGCAACCCCGTTTTCGGGCGGGTAAAATCTGTGAATGGTTTATGATTCAGTCTCTTGCTAGAAACGGCTGATCATGCGGTTTGATCCGCATCCAGCAATTTAACGGCTTACCGCTCCTGTGCTGCGGTCGGCCGCAATGTGGGCGGATGACCAGACGATTTAGAAATTATCTCGCTGTGCTGGCCATATCATTGTTGATGTGGACGGTCATTCTTGGCGTCGTTTATTGGCTGTTTCGCTAGGGCCTTTCCCTTTTCCGCGAATCGCGAGAGCGAGCTGGTTCCCTGTCTTGTCGCATCTCCGGACGAAAAATCAGGCTCCGCCTTTCCCGAAAATGCCCGGTTTTTCTGCGGCTTGCCGGTCAAAATGAAAGTGCTGTGCTGCATCTGCCGCGATAAAGACGACATGCTTCCGCGGCCTTGTTCCTGAAAATTTGATATGTGGCAGGCGGCCGCCCCATTTCGGCTTTGCCGGCATGGCCTTATGGTTCGGCGCAATCAGCAAAGGGCTATCATGAAAAAATCCGTTGCCGCCACAAGCCTTGCATTCTTCCTGTCGATCGCGACCGGCGCCCTTGCGGAGGATCTGGTGATTCCGCTGCCGAACGATACGACCGTCGAAAAGGTGGAGAACGTCTATCAATGCGGCGCCGACAGGGTGGAGGCCGTTTATTTCAATGCCGGTGATGTCAGCCTCGTGCGGCTGGGGCTGAAGGATGGCGTCACCGTTGCCGCGAACGTCATTTCAGGGTCGGGCGCCAAATATCAGGGCGGTGTTTATGTCTGGTGGTCGAAGGGTGATGAAGCGGATCTCTATGACTTGATGGCGGATCCGGAGATGAAGCAGCCGGTTCATTGTGTTGAGGCCGGGAAATCCTGATCGCCGGTGATTCTCCCGAAGGAGCGGCGGCAGGGCGGTGTGGGAAACCTTGCCATGCCGCCGGTCAGCGTTGGATTGCGCGCGTGGCGCGTTCAGCCAAGAACGAGCGACGCAAGAAGCGCCAGCAGGATGAGAGAGCTGGCGACGACGCCAAATTTCATCCGGCGAAGGCGGCGGGTGCGACCGCCGCTCCAGTCATAAGCCATTGGCAGCTTTACCTTTCTTTTTATTATTATGACTTATTGCCTAGCTCCCTAGGCTTGCCCGTGGCTGACCTCAATTGCCAGAAACCATAGGCGAAAAATCACGATTTCCCTGTCTTCTCCAGATGTTGCAGCGAGGATGGCGATTGATTCTCGTTCTCTGCCAGCGGCGGGGGCAGGCGCTGCGGGCGAGGCGGCCGGATGATACGAAAAAGGCCCGGAAACGGGCGTTTCCGGGCCTTCTGAAGAAACATTGCTGCCGGTGATCTTAGCCGAGGTAGGCCTGGATATGGGGCAGAACTTCGAGCGTGCCGTGATACAGCATGTTGAGCGCCACATAGATGATGACCATCAGGCCGAGATAGGAAATCCAGCGATAGCGGTGCAGCAGCTTGGCGACGAAGTTGGCGGCGAGGCCCATGAGGGCGATCGAAACGACGAGGCCGATGATCAGCACCGTCACATGTTCCTGCGCGGCGCCGGCGACGGCAAGCACGTTATCCAGCGACATGGAGACGTCGGCGATGACGATCTGGGTTGCGGCCTGGAAGAAGGTCTTGTGACCCTTGGTCAGATCGGCCTCTTCGTCCGTCACCTCGTCTTCGATGGAGCCTGCGGCCTCGCGCAGTTCGGTCCACATCTTCCAGCACACCCAGGCGAGCAGCAGACCGCCGAACAGTTGCAGGCCGACGATGGCGAGAAGCTGCACGGTGACGGCGGCAAAACCGATGCGCAGCACCGTTGCGGCGATGATGCCGACCAGGATCGCCTGGCGGCGCAGATGGGCGGGAAGGCCGGCGGCGGCAAGGCCGATGACGATGGCATTGTCGCCCGCCAGAACGAGATCGATCGCTATGACCTGTAAGAATGCCGTGAAACCGGCGGCTGTAAAGATTTCCATGGAATGGTCCTGAAACGGATAGAAAGATAGCGCGGGGAAAGCGGCGGAGCGGGATATGTTGGTTGGGACGGCGCGACCGCGCCTCGTTCCACTCGCCCGTCTCCCCCCGGCGATGAAATGTCCTTAAGCCATCATGCCGGTGCAGGTAAAGAAGTTGTGATGGAAATATCTTGATTAGTGATCGGAAATGGTGGGAGGAGGTCCTCTCCGGACCTGCGTCGACTTTGCCATTCGGAGGGTTTAAATGTCGAAAACCATACACCATATACGCGGCTCAGGGCACGCTTTGGACGCGCGCGCAGGCGGTTTCACAATTAAGTCTTGCGCATTCGCTTACAAAGCCTTAAACGGCGACACCAAACCGGTTCGCCGGGGAAACTACTTCACGTTCACAGGAAGCAATTCACATGGCAAAGAGCAAGTTTGAGCGGACGAAGCCGCACGTCAACATTGGCACGATCGGTCACGTTGACCATGGCAAGACGTCGCTGACGGCAGCAATCACGAAGTTCTTCGGCGAGTTCAAGGCGTATGACCAAATCGACGCTGCTCCGGAAGAAAAGGCTCGTGGTATCACGATTTCGACGGCGCACGTTGAGTATGAGACGCCGAACCGTCACTACGCTCACGTTGACTGCCCCGGCCACGCCGACTACGTGAAGAACATGATCACCGGTGCTGCGCAGATGGACGGCGCGAGGCGCGA